>CAVVEW010000001.1:0-333734 GCA_963747455.1 uncultured Candidatus Saccharibacteria bacterium
CCAGTGCGCGGGGGCCATCGAGCAACGCGCCGTCCTCGGCGAGGAGCTTGCCGCCGACGACGAGGAGCTTCCCGTCACCGTGTGGTGCGTCCTTCACCCCGGCTCAAGAAGATCAAGACGTTCTACGCGTACCTGGCCGCGCTGGGCGCGTTGGGGTTCGCCTTCGTCGTGGCCCCCATCTACGTGAACCTGGTCCTCGGCCCACTTCCACCTGGGCCCGGGCGGACGCGGCCTGGTCGGCTCGCTGTCTGCTATCGGTGGAGTGATCGGCGTGGTCGTCGGAGCCACCTTTGGCGACCGGTTGTTTCGTCGCAGTCCAGCGCACTCGATGAAGCTCACCGGTGCGCTCGTCGGTGCCCTCGGTTTCGCTTTGACGGCAGCGCTGTTCATGCCGAACGCGGCGCTGTACACGGTCTTCGCAGCAGTCGCCAACGGCCTGGTGTTCGCCGCGTTGGTGCCCACTTCTGGAGTGATCGCCGCGGTCACCCCCTATCGCCTGCGCTCCATGGGCTTTGCCACGGTCGGGCTGTACCTGTCGCTGATCGGGGGGCTGGGCGGCGCCATCGTCGTCGGCACGCTTGCGGAGGCCATCGGCAATCGGGCCGCCGTCGGCATCGTCGGCCCGATCGCCTCGGTGGTCGGCGGTGCCCTGATCGCGTACGGCTCGCGGTTCGTTCGTGCTGACATCGGCGCGGCCACGGCGGAGCTCATCGAGGAACGCGACGAGCGGGCGCGGGTCGCCGCCGGTGGTGACCTCCCGATGTTGCAGGTTCGCCACCTGGACTTCTCTTACGGGCCGGTCCAAGTCCTCTTTGACGTCAATCTCGATGTGCGCGAGGGAGAAGTGCTCGCGCTGCTGGGAACGAACGGAGCCGGCAAGTCGACCCTGCTGCGCGCCATCTCTGGGCTCGGCATTGCCGATCGCGGCGTTATCCGCTTGCAGGGGCGGACGATCACACTCACCGAGCCTCGCACCCGAGTCGGGCTCGGCATCGTTCAGGTGCCGGGCGGAAAGTCAGTATTCCCCGCCCTTTCGGTCCGCGAGAACCTGATCGCCGGCACCGGCCCCTTTGGGCTGACTCGCGCCGGGTCGCCGCGGCGACGGAACGCGTCGTCTCGCTCTTTCCGATCCTCGCCGAACGGATGGAGCAGCCGGCCGGGACCCTGTCCGGCGGGGAGCAGCAGATGCTCGGACTGGCGATGTCGCTGATGCTCGAGCCGAAGGTGTTGCTGATCGACGAGCTCTCCCTGGGGCTCGCGCCGCTGGTGGTCCAGTTGCTCGAAACCATCGAGCAGTTGAAGGCCGCCGGGCTGACGATCGTCGTCGTCGAGCAATCGGTCAACGTCGCTCTCTCGATCGCCGACCGCGCCGTCTTCATGGAGAAGGGTCAGATTCGTTTCGAAGGACCGGCGGCTGAGTTGCTCGAACGAGACGACTGGTGCGCGCCGTCTTCCTCGGGCGGGACGGCGGCTGATGAACGTTTCTGCAGGCGTACGACATCTCCGCACAGACGCTCGTCACCGGCGCCCTGACCGGGCTCGGCTACGCGGTGCTCGCCGCGGGCCTGGTGCTCGTCTACCGGGCCACCCGCGTCATCAATTTCGCCCAGGGCCAGATGGGAGCCTTCGGGGCCGCGCTGCTGGCCAAGTTCGTCCTTGACTGGCACTGGAACTTCTCCTGGCCCTGGCAGCCGTACTGGTGGTCGGTGGCGCGCTCGGAGCGGTCATCGAGCTCGGAGTGGTCCGCCGGCTGTTCAACGCACCGCGCCTGATCCTGCTGGTGGCCGCGATCGTGGTCAGCCAGCTCATCCTGGTGCCTGGAGTTCGTGCTGCCGGACGTGACGAACAAGGGGGAGAAGTACCCGACGCCGATTCACCACAGCTACGACGTCGCCGGTGTCCACCTCGGCGGCGAGCACATCCTGCTGGTGGCCGTCGTGCCGGTGGTGATACTGGCGCTGGGGTTCTTCATCAACCGCACCCTGATGGCGGCCATCCGCGCCTCCGCTGAGAACTCGGACCGCTATAAAAGTCCTATTCACAACTTCTACCATGCCGTCATCGGACATCGATCCTGTTCCAGCATTCGTACGAGATGAAGCGATTTGGATGAAAAAGCTGTATCCGAATCTCGATATCACCATCCTGGCACCACACAATGCCTACAATAGTCAGATACCGACATATGCGATGCACGACTACTACGACGAGTACCGCTTCCACTATTTTTGGCCATATCACCTAGAGAAGTTAACAGGTAAGGGAATCCAGCCAGCACTCAAGAAGCACAAATGGCTATACATCGAACTCCCTAGTCTGTTCATCGCCGAGTTTTTTGCAACATGGAAACTGCTTCGGCGAGAAAGATATGATGCTATATATGCACACTGGTTTACGCCACAGGCTATCACCGCAGCGCTTGCAGCCAAACTAACGAACACTCCGCTTGTTTTCGACACGCAGGCATCGGACACCATTGTGCTCAAGAAGCTCCCTTTTGCTCGTCGGCTTGTTGTCGGAATTTGTCGGCAAGCTGCAGCCTACACCGCACCATCTCAGCAAACTCTCGATAAACTACTCTACTTTACTGACGACAGCAACCGAGATGAGGTACTATCGAAATTGACTATGGTTCCCTACGGCACCAGTGTGCCAAATATCAACCAAACGGACATAGATGGTGTCGTCGAGAAGTATGGTCTCGAGGACAAGAAGATACTGTACTTCATCGGACGCCTGGTCGATCGAAAAGGTATCGATTTTCTCATAAAGTCTTTTGCAAAGCTTCACGAGACCGACTCCAGTCTCTATCTTGTTATCGTTGGTGATGGTCAGATGAAAGAAGAGCTCGTTGCTTTAGTCAAATCCCTCCACGTCGAAGACTCTGTACTCTTTACTGGTTTCCTTACCGGAACCGAGCGCTATGGCCTCCTCGGTGCGGCGGATATCTGCGTGATACCTTCAGTCAATGTTGGTGATCAATCCGAGGGACTCCCTGTGGTGTTCATGGAGGCTGCAACTATCGGAAAACCGGTAGTACTCAGCGACGCGACTGGCGCACATGAGATCGCAACCGACGGCAAAGACGCATTCATCGTACGGTCCGGAGATGTAAAGTCACTCACCGAGGGCATCAGTCGGGCGCTGTTATTGATTGACGGTAGCTCCGAAAAACGCGATGCATTTACAAAAAGCGTTCGCAAACTCGGCGAAACATTTCAGTGGAAATCTATCGCACGGCGTCGCTACCAAGCGCTCATTGAAAGGCTATTGTAAAATAATATTTAGTATTGCAAGCTTTCCGGTATAACTCGTTGAGCTACGTCAGTAAACCATTGTTGTGAATTTGTATGCATAAAAAGACTTACGGTCGGATTAAAGACTACAGTAGCAACAAGGCAGATTGATATAATTACCAACCGAAAATCGATGCGGTTTCGCTGGGCGCTCCTACGATACTCATGCATGAAGCGCATAATTAACATCATTAGAAATATATATAGTATTGATGTAGTAAGCAGTATGTATCTACCCTGGTACGCATAGGCTGTTCCAAAGTCATATAGCGTTTTTACATTGAATATATATACTACCCCGACATATAGTAGTGCGCACACCATCAAGAAGATCTGTTCTCGGCTTAGTTGCAAGCTGCTCTTTCGTACTGCAAAAAGCATGTAAAGCATCCCTGCAACAAATGCTATTAGAGTGGCGGTCATAACATAGGAAATAGGCTTTACGTCCTTCACATGCCCCCTGTACGTATAGGTTGAGATGAAATAGGTGTCTAACCACGTACCCACATGTCCAAAAAATGTATACCTGTAAGGCTGAACCTCGCCTGATGCTACAAGCTCTTTATACAATGCAGCCTGCTTGTGGTTTCTCCAGAAAATCTCAAATTGATTACACACCTCCACGCTACGGCTGCAATCCGGGTTCACGGCATGGTACTCGATGAGGTTTCGACCGATTGTACCAGCAAATGCTATGCTCGACAAAAAGATAGCTATAGTTATGGCTATAAGCTTTGCACGATTTCTTGAACCTGAAGCCACCTTCTGCTCAGAGGCATTAATATTGAAGCCGTAGCGCTGCACATATAAGACAGCAGCGATAGCAACAAATATAGCAGCGAAAGGCATGTAGGTATATTTTATAAGACTAACGAACATCATAACAAACAGTGCATACCCAGCGTTCGGGAGCAGAATTCCTGTTCGTATAATCCTAGCAAGGTAAAGTAACAACAAGAACATAAGGGTTAAAGCGGGAATACATAACTTACCGCCGAAGCCTCCCATACGTACATGCCCGTACTTGCAACGGCGAGAACAGAAGTGTTAGCTATGAGCTTATTTTTAGTGTTTTCGTATACAAGTTTTCGAAAGATAATTAAGCCAACAAAGCCGATTAGAACGACAAGCAGTCGTAGAATCAAGTATATTTGTGAGTTGGTAACATGCAAGTAGGCAGCGGCCTTCACAGGAATTGCCATTAAGTAATAGAAGGTGTTACTAGGAAAAGTTGTGATAGTGCCTAACACAAAGTCACTATCGTTCATGGTATATACAAATGGGCCATTCAATATTGGTTGCTTAGCAAAGTACATAACATTGCCGAGATGGCGAGCCTCGTCTGGTGCGACGCCATAGTCCCCGCGATATATGTCGCCGGTATTGATTACAATGGAAAAAAATACTGCCTGAACCAAATACAGTGCCAGTACTGCGATAAAAAATCGTTTTGATCGCAATATCTTAGCAAGGTTTGAAAGTATACGATCGGTATTTATTGATGTCATATTATGCACTATTCAAATTATACAGGAGTAGGCTGCGGACATGCTAATATTATACATAGCCATGTTGACCTCTATATACCAACATATTCGATCAATTCAACATCCCTTTCCTGTAGTAGTCAGGCTATTTTTTATACTCTTTACAGCACTAGGCATCAATGGATCTTCCGTTGGGATGTACCACAACCTTCTTTATGGCTCTTCCGAAAGAGACTCTAGCCTAGTGTATGGAAGCCCGCGTGCAATTCGTTCCGACGAATGGGTAAATTGGACTGTTCTAACAGTATCTCAAGAAGAAAACGGATATCAGAAATATAACGAAAATTTATCAACCGGACAAAACCTTGCCCTTCAGCCAGATGTGCCAATCCTTGACTGGTCGACATTCTTTCGACCCCATAACTGGGCGTTTTTTGTACTACCATTTGACAATGCATTTGCCTTCAAGTGGTGGTTCTTGCTCTCTGTGCTTTTAATTGCCTCATACTTCTACGCGTATAGTCACTTGCGAAATAAAGTTCTCGCGGTTTTGTTCAGTCTTGCGGTGGCAGCCTCACCCTTCATCTTGTGGTGGTACCAAGCGACCGTAGTGGGCGTGCTAGCATACGGGTTTATATTTTTGCTCTTATTCGACAGATTACTTAAGCGAGAGTCTATCGAACACCAGCCATCAGTACAGAAGTTGTCTCTTGAATCGTTGGCATTTGGATTTACGATGATGGCATTTGCATTACTATTTTATCCACCATTTCAAATACCCGTTGCCGTAGTACTGGCATTTTATTTTGTAGGTAGATTCATGATGCTCGGATCAAATAATCGCAAAATGCGATTTCGGGCAGTAATGCGGCGTATTAGTCCAATGTTAATCGGCCTCATACTGTCTGTTGGACTTGGCGCCTTATTCGTCTATCAAAATTACGATGTCATACACTCGCTCAGTGCATCAGCCTATCCGGGCAAGCGTGTCATAGAGAGCGGTGGAATGAAGGATATACAGCTTATTAATGGCTTCGTCCAACCAATACTGCAAAGCGACTTCCGCTCGAGCCACTTCCTGATGAATCAAAGCGAGATATCAAACTTCATATTACTTGCACCATACTTGCTAGCGTTAAGTGGTATTATTCTGTTCGCAGAATGGAAGAAGACAAAACGTATTGACTGGGTTCATCTGATAATCACGTTTGTAATTGCATTTTTCCTTATACGCCTATTCACATCTTTTGGTCAGCCTATATATAAATTATTCCTACTTGATAAAGTACCGCCCCAAAGACTTCTAATCGGTCTAGGCTTCGCAGGATTTATTCAGATGCTACTCATCCTCAAAAATGCTAACTACCTGAAAATATTTCCCAAGAACAAGCTTTTGGCCCTTCGCACGGTTTACGCATTTGTTTGTGGAATCGTAGTTGCATATTTTGCATACAAAATTCGCCATAACTACCCAGAATTCCTCACATCAAACCTCCTGGCCGTAGGACTTGCGGGTGTGTTCTGGGGTATTCTTGCAGGCTTTATATTTAATCAACGATATATGGCACTGGGACTGTTGGCACTGTTTACTTTAGCAAGTAGCTTCCGGGTTATGCCACTCTATCAGGGGCTTGGGGAGCTTAAGAATGGACAGGTGGTTAACACAATAGAAAGCAAGTATGATAACGGCAAGCTGTGGGCGACCGTTGATTTTCCGACATTCGAAGGTATAGCATCTGTGGCTGGCCAGCCTACTTTCACGGGAGTTAACACGTACCCCGATACTACATTTTGGAGGTCAATTCTTGGCGAGGAAAATTCGATAATTTACAATCGTCAGGCACATGTAACAATAAGCTCAAACACTGCCGAAAAGGCACCTGTGAAGCTCATAGCGAATAGTTCGTATGCAGTAAGGCTAGATTGTGACGTATTGCAGCAGGCAAACATATCTTACCTCCTGGCACCGGGGCACCTTGATGCCAGATGCCTAACACTCGAGAAAAAGATTATTTACCCGAATGTAATATTCTTCGTATACAGTGTCAATCGTCGTTAACACTCAATTGTTGTAGAGCTGCCAAAAGAGTTTGATAGAGCTTACGGTTATGTTATAATAGGCTAAGAAATATGCAAATAAATAAACACTCACCAAATACAAGAAAACCCCTACTCTATGTAATAGCAGGTTTGGTTATTTTTACAGTATTGGCTGGTCTCGGCTATTTCATTTTTCAGCACTATTATGGATCAAAGGCGGCGAACAGTCCGTCTGACACGGCCACGACAGATAGTCCCGAGACAAAAAAACAGAACACTAGCTCTAAAGAGGATTTTATTAATAACGTCAAACTTCCCACACAAAAAGAAGATACTGATAAAGAACCGCCAAAAGATCAAAGTTCAAATATATCAATAGACTTATCTCAGCAAGACGGCGACGTAATTATTGCAACTAAACTGCCAGGCTATAGCGATGGTACCTGCCAGATTACTGCCATAAATGGCACTCGGAAGTACAGCGACTCTGCGGATATCCTTTACCAGCCCAGCTCAACATGCATGGGATTCAATATACCTATCACCGAACTAGGAGCTGGAACATGGACTATTACCCTCAAGGCTAGTGGAACGGGCACCACGGGGACATCAACAAAGAGCATAAAGGTAGTCCAATGAAGCGGATAACTCTTTTTGTGCTTGCTGCACTAATCAGCGTCAGTTCTAGTGGCATTTTTTCACACTCCGCATCAGCTATTAGCGCTCAGGATTGGCGAGCTGGCAATATAATCGATGACGCTCTATCACCGATAGAAGTGCTATGTCTGTAAGCTCCATCCAGGGCTGGCTCAATGCGAGGTTAGTATGCGACACAAATGGCGTGCAGGCATCTGAGCTTTCCGGTGGCAACGATTACAACGGCGACGGTACTGTAACGCGCGCAGAATATGGCAAATCAAAAGGCAACCCCGCTCCATTCACCTGCCTCAATAAATACTACGAAGTGCCAAAAACAAGTCCCGGCAGTGGCTTGCCTGCAAGTAATTACGGCAAGTCAACGATTCCTAGTGGGGCAAAAAGTGCAGCTCAGTTGATATATGATGCTGCGCAGGCTTATAACATCAGCCCAAAAGTGCTTCTCGTTAAGCTCGGGACGGAGTCCGCAGGACCACTCACGAGTGATACATGGCCTTTTTATAAACAGTACGTATACGCAATGGGGGCACACTGTCCTGATTCCGGCCCGGGTGGGAGCGCAAATTGCGACAGCAACTACGCAGGCTTCTCTCTGCAGATGCGAGAAGCGGCCAAGCTTCTTCGCTGGTACCTCGATAGTATGACGCAAAGCTGGTGGACATACAAAAAACCTCGCGCGACAAATTATGTTCTCTGGAATGTCCAAGAAACCGGATGCAATGGGTCAAATGTATACATCGAAAACAACGCCACAGCAGCGCTTTATACATATACGCCTTACCAACCAAACTCCGCTGCGTTAAATAACATGTATGGAACAGGGGATAGGTGTAGCGCGTATGGTAACAGGAACTTCTGGAGGGTGTTCAATGACTGGTTTGGCACAACGAAGCTACCAAGTGCAATAAAGGGTTCGAGCTCGACTACAGTCTACATGCAATCTGATGGCTACAAGTTTAGCGTGCCATCAATGGCACTATTGCAGGACTATGGCATCAATCCAAACGCAATCAAAACTATATCGGATACAGCAGTGGCTGGTATACCGACTGCTCCATCACCACTAGATACAAGTCTAGGATACCTCGTGAAATCTCCCTCCGATTCTGATGCCGATGGCGGTTCTGCCTATCTTGTCAGCATCGGCAAACGTTACAAGATACGCGATCTCACTCAGCTAAGTGCGTACGGTTTAAGTACATCAACCATCAAATACATTCCACTTTCTATGATTTCTGCTCTTCCAAATGGCGGATATCTATCGAATTTCGTAGCAACACCTACTAATAATGTTTTCAAAGCGGATAATGGTAAAAAGCGGATAATATTTGAGGGTTCCTTATATACATCACTAAATCCATCAGGTACTGTTTCCAGGATAAGCCTCGGAACAAGTTACATAATACCTTCCGGCCACCCGTTAGCCACAAAACCTATAAGTATTCAAGCAAGCTCGGGAGCCGTTTACTTATACCACAATACCAGTGATACCTATTACAGCGTTAATACCATGGATGAGTATACCTGTTGGGGTATCAACTCGACTTCTCAAATTCCAATGTACGGTCTTGCAAATACAACTTATGTTTCAGGGTATAGTGGCTCTCCTGCCGTCAACTGTGCAGTTCGAGACACCACAAGTGGATCGAGCTTTGTACTACGTGGTGGAAATAAATTAAGCATACCTTCTACTGTTACGATCCCGACCCAAGACATCGGCTCAGATCTATCTTCGGTGATATCAAAAATTCCTACACGATCCAGCCCACTACATAGCTTAGTGAAGTCTGCTAATTCTTCGACAGTATATAAGCTTGAAGGCACCGTAAAACGCCGCATTAGCACGTATCGCAATCTTACACTCCTAGGATACCCCTCGACCCCCATTGATACTATAGACAACAGAGCGATGGAATCTATACCCAACGGCAATGTAAAGTTAGGCGAAGGTGCGGTAGTTAAGACATCTAATAGCGGGGCTGTCTACGTAATTCACGGTAATTCACGTGACCTGATACCATCAGGCGAGCTATTCTTAGCTCTTGGGAATAAATGGTCCTATGTGGAAACATATGGCAAAGCCGAGCTCGATACTGCCTACCCCTACAGCACCAAGAATGTTGAGGCATACCTATCTACCGGTAGCGCGAGCAAGTCATATCTCGCCGATGCTAGTGGCTGCAAGACTATCGACGAAACGACCTTGGGTGCACATGGCAAGGACTCGAACATTATCACCCTATTCGACCCTGCAACGTTCAGATATCTCAATCCAGCCGTAAATTGTAGTGAAAAATTAAGCGTATATGTAAAAGATGCCTCATCTGCTGCGGTGTATGTTATAGATAGCGGCCAGAGACGCCAGGTGTCCTCATGGCACGCGCTCCAGGACTATAGTGGACAATCATCCCCAAAAGTATCGACCATTAGCAATTCTACTCTCAGCTCGATTCCCCCTGGACCATCGTTGTAACCATCGTACATGGACGTATTGATGCTATACTATTCAGTAGTATATGCGCGTATTCAAAGAGGCGAAAAAGAAAATCGCAGTATGGCTATCAACTCTTCACAATGAAGGTTTTATTGAGTTTCTCATACAGCTATTGCGTTTCATTCAAAAAAGCTCAAGAAAACGAAGACAGACAACAGGTAACCTAGAGAAGCATCCTATATACACAAAAGCTGGCTTCGCTGAAATTCAAGCCGTCGACTTTGATAATCTTAGACGATTTGCGAAAACCAGCGATGACGACACCCTCTCGATTGCATGGATAATGCCACCACCAGGCAAAGGTAGTGGTGGACATCTAAATATTTTCCGCTTCATTCAGTATCTCGAGAACAAAGGGCATCGCTGCTCTATATATCTCTATGTTGATGGTAAACATAGTACAATTCGAGCTGTAAAGGAAATCATGGGAGACTCGTACCCAAAGACTTTGCCGTACGCACAATGAGCTGGCTCGAGCCAAACGAACCTATGCCAGGGGATAGACGGCATCATTTGCACGAGCTGGGAGACTGCGTACGCATCGTATGCTCTTCCGAGCGATGCGAAGCGCTTTTATTTCGTTCAAGACTTTGAGCCTTACTTTTATCCGCTCGGAGGAATGTACACTCTTGCAGAAAATACCTATAGACTTGGTTTTTTTGGTATAACCGCCGGGGGATGGCTAAAGGGCAAGCTCGCAACTGATTATGGCATGTCTACAGCATCTTACGACTTTGGTGCTGACAGTAATTTATACAGGTACGAAAATACCTCTGAGAGAAGTGAGGTTTTTTGTTATGTCCGTCCATATACAGAAAGACGCGGCTTCGAAATTGCAATCCTCGCACTCGACGTCTTTCATAAAGAGCATCCCGAATATATTATCAACCTCGTTGGATGGGATGTATCCGAGTATGACATTCCATTCCCCTATCAGAACCCGGGAATTCTGGAGGTTAATCAGTTGAGCGAACTATATAATCGATGCGCGGCAGCACTTGTTTTATCTTTTACAAATATGTCGCTTCTCCCCCTCGAATTACTGCGCTGTGGCACTATACCGGTAGTCAATGATGCGCCAAATAATCGGCTGGTATCCGATAACAAATTTATCGTACATGCACAGGCGACACCGCGCGGCCTTGCAGACGCACTATTTGAAGCAGTGTCCAAATCCACACCAGCATACACACAAAAGGCCTCCGAGAGTGTACCACAAGAGTCATGGAACAAGGCAGGGAAACGTTTTATTAGTACAATCGAACAGGAGGTACGAAGTAGATGAATATAATAGTATTCGGTGGCGGTGGATTTATAGGTAAGCACCTAGTGGAAAAACTTGCGCTTCGGTCAGAACGCAGCATAACCGTATTTGAGCGACCAAAGAGCGATGCCTCGATCCAAGATAACCCATTCGCTCATCTCGAAAACGTAAAGGTTATTCACGGCGACTTCATGAGTCGAGACGATGTGAAGTCAGCACTACACAATCAAGAATATGTATTCCATCTTGTATCAACTACTAATCCGGCCGCATCAGACAAGGATCCTTTCATCGACATTGATACAAATGTCCGTAGCAGTATTCAACTCTTGGATATCTGCGCAGAACTAGGCATAAAGCGTGTTCTGTTCCCCTCTTCTGGTGGTAGTGTGTATGGCGACACTACCAACGAAGAATGCCGTGAAGAAGACGTACCTATGCCAAAATCTCCCTATGGTATCGGTAAGTTAACCATCGAAAACTACCTACGCTACTATAAACAAACATCCGGCCTAGACTCCATAACATACCGTGTCGCCAACCCCTATGGACCAGGGCAAAGTCCTTATGGCAGACAGGGTGTTATCCCAATCTTTATGAAGCTCGTACTCGAAGGAAAAGCCCTAACGGTGTACGGGGATGGGTCTATGATACGAGACTATATATATATCGGGGACTTGGTTGATATGATTGAATACTCATTCGACAAAGACCACCAGTATGACATATACAACCTCGGAAGCGATAAAGGTGTATCTGTAAATGATATCATCGAAGAAATTCGTCGTTGCTCAAATACGGAAATTGCTATTGAGCATAAAGAGATACCCTCGAGTTTTGTGCACAAAAATACACTTTCTATTCGCCGCTTCCTAGATGAATTCGACGTATACCCAAATACAAATCTGGATGATGGTATCAAGACAACCTGGAGTTACGTAAAAGATGTCATATAGCAACAGTAAAGAGCAAACTATTGTTAGTGTCTTCATACCCGTGTATAACGGCGAGAAGTACCTTCGCGAATCAATAGAAATGATACTCCGCCAAGAATTGCCAGCTGGATGGACCTTGGAACTGCTAATAACCGACTCAGGGTCCAAGGATAGTGGTGTCTCGATTGTAGAATCATTTGATGATCCGCGAATTGTCTTCGACACGATACCAAACACTGAATTTGGCCATGGTAAGACACGAGATCGCGCTGCTCGGCGAGCGCACGGAAAGTATATCGTCTTTATAACGCAAGATGCCACGCCAGCAACCAGTCGCTGGCTTATCAACATGATAGAGCCGTTCTATCTTTCAGATCAGGTAGGTTGCGTATTTGGACGACAAATCCCAAGGCCTTACTCTGTGCCAACAATTAAACGCGAGGTCGCTTCTGTGTTTGGCGGATTGGGTGCTTCAGATGCAATCACTATTCATCGCGATAAATCACTCATTGATGGAGTTGTGACAAATCCACTCAACACATTTTTCTCGGATGCAAACTCGGCAGTACGCTGCGACCTACTGGTTGGCGAGGTTCCTTTTCGCGACCTTCCCTATGCCGAAGATCAGGCACTTGCTGAAGATATGCAGAAAATGGGATACCTTAAGGCATACTCGGCCTTGGGTGCTGTCTTGCACTCAAATGAATATAGCCCAAGCGAGTACTACCACCGCAAGTTTGATGAGTACACAGCACTAAAAAGTCTCGGTATAGCAGATACGTCGAGCTTGAAATCACTCCTCATGGGGTGGATTCGGCCAACGATAGCGGATTACAAATTTATACGGGTTGATAGTGAATATAACCGCCGGGCAAAAATAAAGTTTTTACTGATATCCCCAGCTTACAATTTCTGTCTACAGCTTGGTAAGTACCAGGCTCTGAAGTATTTTGGCAACGCCAGTAAGGCGAAAAAGTTATCCCTCGAGTCGCGAGAAAAACAAAAATAGCCCTCTCCGCCTACTCTACGTAAAACTCCGACCACTGTGGAATATTTGTGGTGTGATAGTCTATGCGGCCAATGCCGCCAGTTGACAATTCGTACAGCTCCTTTTTTTCAAGCTCCGGAATCAGGCAAAACAAACGCTCCAGTGCATGAGCCATAGTGGAGTCTACTTGTCCAACTTCCGGTTCGAAACTATCCATATGAACAATATCAAGTACTGATGATATGCTTTCAGTTCGTGCCCAAAACATAGTCCCTGCAAAGAATCCATATTCGTCAGCGTGGCTACTTATTTCACGACCAGCCTTTTTACCCATAAGCTGCGTCGTGAGCTTTTCAACATGATGATGTGTGGCCGAATAGTTAACAAGCAGAGAGACGTATTCTTCACCAGGACCAATAATTGCTGTTGTCTTTTTACTTAGTATGTCCTGTAACTTCTCTAGCGTTACCTTATCGTCAGGTAGAAGATTTTCGACGATTCGATCACGCCACTCCTCCCCATCAAGCCGGTGAGGTGATTTCTTCGAGTGAAGTTTCAATATTTTTTCATACCCCATTATCCTAAGCTGCCGTGCAACTTCTATAAATGGTAATACATCGCGTCCACCATTTGGTACGATGGCGATTCTAGCATTAGGAAGCTCGCCTTCGACAAATTGACGCATGTCTGATTTTGTATCAGGGAGTGTGACAAAAAGATCGTAGTTTGTTCCATTGAGTCGTTCAAGCTTTTTTGAGAAATAGCTAGCCATTTCTGGATAAAATAGATGTAAGGATACTGCTATATCTGAAGTTCTCTTATCCTTAAAACAATCCGTAAAGTTATGTGATGCATATGTCGCAAGGATGTATTTTTTGTTCTTGATTCGTATATAGGCACGCCTGGGAGCCACACCCTTCAGTTTATTAACTGTCTTCTTCGTGAGATGCTTCGACAACGCCAGCTTCTTCGCAAGCTTGTAGCTGCCGGATTGTGTTATTTCATGTATCTCTCGCTCCTTTGCAGCGAGTTTTATTTTTGTCTTCAGATGCTCCCGCCGCTCGATTTCGAGGTCTGCATCGGAACTGATTTTGGGTTTTTGTTTTTCGGCCATCGCTATACGTTCGATACCTTACTGTGTGAATACTTAGGTTGTGTGACTGAAATTTCTGGATCTATAAAACCAGCCGTATTTCCTTCTTTTTCAACTATGAATTCTTGTGCATCGTTCAGCCAATCGTAGTATTCCGTCGCCGTGGCGTCGCAACAGGAAACGCTGAGACTATATGTCCCAGCAGCAAGCGTATTAGGAAATTCCCACGTAACGGACAATTCGTCACCACTCTCAAGGGCCTTCGTTTTCACCTTTTTGCGAATAGTGTTACCTTCAAGCATATTCATGCCACGTGAATTATATATGTTAAACCCGAGCACCGGAGGGGGTAGTTGTGTGCTCGCAACATACGTAACATTGGCTTTTATTGAAGAATCTGAGACAACGACACCCGTTTTAGCTACTTTCATTTTTTGATTCCCCCACCGATCACCAGTGTCCATGGAGTCATTGTCACTACTAGCACTGCCGCTAAATAGGCGCTGGTATCGCTGCGCAACTTTTTCAACCCTTCCGGACTCTAGAATCCTACCTGTATCTATCATGATTGCACGATCACAGTATTGCCGTACCGCGGACATATCATGAGTTACTAGAACAACTGTGCGTTTCTCCTTCTTGAGTTGCATGAAATAGTCGAAACATTTTTTTTGAAATGCCATATCCCCGACTGCAAGTACTTCATCCAAGAGAAGTATGTCTGTCTTAGCGCGTATGGCAATCGAAAATGCGAGCCGCACCTGCATGCCGCTGGAGTAGTTTTTGAGTCGCTCCTCCATAAAGTCGTGCAGTTCAGCAAAGTCAACAATATCCTCGTAAAGGTCCTCCATTTCACGACGGCTAAATCCCAGAAGGGCGCCGTTTAAAAACACGTTCTCCTTTCCCGATAGCTCTGGATTAAAACCAACCCCCAGCTCTATAAAGGGAGTAAGCGACCCATTAACATCTATACGGCCACTATCAGGTGTATAAACTCCTGCAAGTAGCTTTAAGAGTGTACTCTTACCGCTTCCATTCCTACCAACAATTCCAAAAAACTCACCTTTTTGTATATCGAAGGATATACCATTGAGAGTTTCTAAAGTGCGATAGCCTTTTTTACCTTTAAAGAAGCTGGTTACAGCCTGTTTAATGCCACTCTTTTTATCAAGAGGTATGCGAAATGACTTCATCAAATTTTCAACATGTATTGCTACTGTGGGTTTTGTTTTTTCAGTTGAATTCATTACACGTCCTCCGCAAAATATCGCTGTCGTTTTCGAAACAACCAGATAGCCCATACTGTCGTGAGAACAATGATTCCGTATGGTATCAATGCGATAAAGGTATTATCAATAAAATTTGATGTGGTAATGGTCTGGTGGCTAATCGCGTTGTATCGGGTCGATTGAATAATCGTTGCGACAGGGTTAAGCATCAAAAGCTTCGCGATCGTTTCGCCGGCATTATCTATAACTATAGAAAGTGGGTAGAGAATTGGGGTTGCATAGAATAGGCCCTGTAAAAAAACTTCCCACAGATGTGATACGTCTCGGTATTTTACATACAGTACCGACAAGCCAAATGCTATCGCTAACGCAAACACATACAGCTCGAGGATATTGAATGGAACGAGTAGGATAGTCCAGTTTATATGCACACCGTTCAACACGATAAAAAACAGTACAACTACCATATTAAGAGCTAGGTTTATCAGTGCAGAGATCGTAGCTGAGACGACAATTATGTATTTAGGAAAGGCAATTTTTCGAATCAGGTCTCCCTGGATACGATAGCCTGCATACCTTGAGTCGTCGCCTCAACAAAAAACGTCCACAAAACAATGCCGAGAAGCAGACTTACTTCGAAATGCTCAACGTCCTCACCGAACCTCAGAAATCTTACAAATACAATATATAGAATCGTGAAAAGGAGCAGAGGCTTCAAAAGAGACCAAAGATAACCAAGTACGGAACCCTGGTAGCGAAGTTTGAAATCGGTAATGACCAACTCTTTTAGAAGGATTTTATTCCTTCTGCTAAGTATGTTTGACAGTTTCATATCTACTCGAGTAATTATAGGGTAAAATGGAGCATATGACTAGGCTTGTAATTGCCATCATCGTATGGAATAACGCCGACGACGCTATCGAATGTGCAGATAGTCTCCTCGCTCAAAAAGGTATCGACGATTACCAGATTGTGTTTGTGGATAATGCCTCAGAGACGAACGAGCAGGATAAGTTACATACGTACATACAATCAAAGGATTCAAACCGTCTCGCCTTTACACAAACCGGCGAAAACCACGGAACGGCCGGTGGGTTTAACGCAGCAGTCACATGGGCTCGAGGAACACAATATCGAATATGTCGGATCGCTAAACGCCGATGCGGTTGCAGACGAACACTGGTGTGAGTCACTATTGCACGAGCTCGATCGTCACCCCGAAAGTGGTATCGCTACCGGTTCTATGCTTCATCGCGATGGCAAAACCATCGATAGCACTGGTGATTTTTATACCACCTGGGGACTTCCTGGACCTCGAGGCCGTGGACGACCAACACATGAGGCCGAGAGTAGCCCCGGCTATGTTTTCGGCGCAACCGGTGGCGGATTTGTTGCCCGCACTGAAATGTATCAAAAGACCGGGTTGTACGACGAAGCGATGTTTATGTATTACGAAGATGTCGATCTAAGTTTCCGCGCACAACTTGCCGGCTATAAAGTGCGCTACACACCGCTCGCTATCGCGTACCATACCCGTGGCGCCTCATCTCAGTGTCCCGGGGCTCGCGACGTATAACACTTTCAAAAACCTCCCGATACTTTTCGTAAAGAATGTCCCCTTCGGCTCTGTGTTTCGATGTATCCGAGATTTGTCCTCATGTACACACTCATACTCGGAAACGCTATCCTGCGCGGTCGCGGTGGACCCGCGCTCAAGGGCTGGCTCGCTAGCTGGCGGTATCTGGTTCATATGTTTCGTGAGCGACACCGAATCCAAAATAGTCGCGCGGTCACACCGAGCTATATATCAAGTATCATCTTGCACGACATACCACCAGACCAGTCTGGATTGCGCCGATTTACAAATATATTCTCGCGAAACAAATAACCCTGTAACGATATCATTACAGGGGTGAAGGTGCTATAATGCACTAATATGAAATCGGTTACCGTTCTTATTCCTGCCTACAATGAAGAAGAGGTGTTGCCACTCCTGTACGAGCGGCTCGATGTCCTTGCACAGAAAAACGATGCCTACAGATGGGAGTTCTTTTTTGTCGTCGATGGTAGCACCGATGAGACACTGCCGATTATCAAAGAATACGCCGAGAAAGACTCGCGTGTCTCCTACCTGAATCTGTCGCGCAATTTCGGCAAAGAAACGGCGATGATCGCCGGTATTGACCATATCGACAGCGACGCGATGGTGATTATCGATGCTGACCTGCAAGATCCACCAGAACTGATACCAGAAATGCTCTCATGGTGGGAAAAGGGCTATGATGATGTCTATGCACGCCGAAAAAGTCGAGCAGGCGAGACAGCACTCAAACGAATGACCTCTGAATGGTTTTATAAAATCCTCCAACTTTCGACCCGCGTCCCCATCCAGGTTGATACAGGTGATTTTCGCCTCCTCGACCGCCGATGCGTGCTTGCGCTTCGCGAATTTCGTGAATCAGAACGATACACCAAAGGCTTGTTTAGCTGGATAGGGTACAAGAAAAAGGAAATTCTCTATGACCGCGACCCGAGAGTTGCCGGACAGACAAAATGGAACTACAAAAAGCTCGTCAACCTCGCGATCGATGGTATCACGAGCTTTACCACAGCACCGTTACGTCTCGCGTCGGTACTGGGATTTGTAGTCTCGCTTCTCGCCTTTATCTATATCATCTACCTCGTAGTGCGAACATGGATCTATGGAGCTGATCTCGCCGGCTATCCATCGATGATGGCGGTGATACTATTCTTGGGCGGCGTACAGCTAATCAGCCTCGGCATCATCGGTGAATACGTCGCCCGGATATTTACTGAATCGAAACGACGACCGCTCTACTTTATCGAGGAATCGCATAGTGCCAAGAATAAAAAATAAGCCGCAAAAACTTCGGTTTTTGCTGGTGGGTGGGGCTGCAACGACAATTGATTTTGTTCTGCTCTTTGCTGCAACATCACTCGGCATACCAACTATCCTCGCAAATATCTTCTCGACCGGTGTGTCGTTTTGTTTCAGCTTTTGGGCAAACAAGAACTACACCTTCAAGACGCACGGGGCGAACCTACGCCGAGAGATTAGTCTCTTTGTTGCGGTCACGTTGTTTGGTCTCTGGGTGATCCAGAGTATCGTCATAGGTATCGTTGAGCCGATGGCAGCAAAGGTCATCGAGGAAGACGAGCTGCAACTCCTAGCTGCTAAGCTGGCCGCAACTACTGTCACGATGGTGTGGAATTATCTACTCTATTCGAGACTGGTGTTTACCCACAACCAAAAAAAGCATTCTGATACAGATTCTGACGAAGAGTAGGTTACGAGCTTTTTTGCGCAATTACGATTGCGCGGTCTCGGCCTTCGCCTTCTGAAAATGTCTCGATATCGTCATATTCGGTAGCAAGGCGGTGTACCACTCGGCGATCTGCTGCGTTGAGGCGAGCGACATAGGAATCGCCAGTTTTTCGAACTTCTTCGATCCACTCACGAGCTTTTTCGGCTGTCTTTTCTGCGCGCTGCTTTTTGTAGTCGGCAACATCAACATTGACACGTACGAGCTCGGCATCTTTGTTACGAAGGCCAGTCGATACCATGTACTGGAGTGCGCGAAGGGTTTCGCCATTTCGGCCGATAAGCACACTGCTTTCTTCGGTCGCGGGAACGGTCAGCTCAATAACATCATCTTCCACGGTGACATCGACAGTTATATTGACTCCAAAAAACGACAGTATGTCCTCTAGGTATTTTCGTGCAAATAGTACAGCTTCTTCTTTTTCCATCACTTCCTCCTTCGCTTATCAGTCGCAACTATTCGGGTCACATGTGCCTCTTTGGCATTTTTTTCACGTTTTTTGGTCGCGGCTTTTTTGCTGGTGTCTTTTTCGGGTGTGATAGTTGGCTCATCTGCCAGCTCTTCGAGTTCTTCTTCGTCTTGACGGAGGAGGTATGATTGTTGTGCAACAGCGACAAGGTTTGAAACCGTGTAATAAAGGGCGAGTGCGCCAGGCAGATTAATCATGACAAAGAAGAGAATGATCGGCATAAACTTCATCATGTTTTGCATAACAACGGCGTTCATCTCTGATTGATCGGTTTGCTTACCTTCGGCAGCGTCTTTCATGATCGTCACGGAAACCCTTTGGTGTATCGGTGGTCGGCATCGTCTGTTTGCTCATAAAGTACTGAGTGACCGATGCGAGGAGTGCGAGGAGTAATAGCGCAATATTTACACCGTTTGGACCGATCGCGTGTTCGGTTAGATTGACGACACCAAACAGCATTTCGTTGAATGAGTCTGGGTTTGCGATAAGCTCCTGAACAGGCTTGAGTGATTCCATGAAGTTATAGGTATAAAATTCGATCTGGTCGCGGTGAATCGTGTAAATCTGAATCGAGTAGTAGAGACCAATAAATATCGGTAGCTGAATAATAAGTAGCCCAATCGAACGAAATGGACTAACGCCATAGCGCTTATAGAGCTCCATCATCTGCGCGGCTTCGAGTTGGCGATTACCCTTTGCGGCTTTTTTGATCTTTTTGAGCTCCGGTTGGAGCTTACGCATCATGCGCGTCTGGTGTAGTTGGCGCTTGACGAGAGGATACATCGCCATTCGCACGATAACCGTAAAGAAGATAATCGCAACACCAAAATCACCGCCTGGAATAAATGCATAAATAGCAGTAAGCAGGTTAAATATCGGCTGGATAATAAGTAGCTGAAATATGTTCACGTAACGTGCGTCTCCACAGACTCGGTTGTTTTATACTTCCGATAGTATACCAGATAGCTTGGGGGTTTTTATAGATGCCGTTCTTGTAGAAATAGCTCTTTGATTGAGCGTGTGGAGTTCGAGTGAATCCATGTCACGTACTTCCGCAGACACCACGATAATCACGATATCGGTAGGTTGCTACGATGTGCGCAAGTTCATACGCACAACTTCATAGACGCGTCGGCGAACACGATTGCGACCAACGGCGGCTTTTAGTGTTTTTTTGCTGATAACGACAGCGAGGCGGGAATGTTTGCGCTTGGGGTTTGTGATAGATTTGACGACGATATGACGCGAGCGAACACTATCGCCGTTTTTATATACATAGCGAAGACTGCCGTGTCCATGAAACCGATGTCGTGAATCTATCATCGTAAAACTAAGTATGACATAGATACGCCGCCGGTTCTACCGACGGCGTATACTACTAATGTCGTCAATCTACAATTAGATCGCGAGTTTTGCGCGGCCCTTGGCGCGACGACGCTTCAGAAGATTGCGACCAGCTTTTGATGCAGATGCGTGCGCGAAAACCGTGCGTACGTGCGCGGTGACGTGTGTGTGGTTGATGAGTTCGTTTTGGCATATAGAGGTAGTATACGGTATTTTCCACTGTATCGCAAGTACGATGCGCTTGCATATACTGCTAGAAATATTTTCATCCTACTTACCTTTTCCACAGAAATATGACAAGTTATCCACAGTTTTACAGATACAGTCGTAAATATTGTGGATATCTACCACTAGATAGATTGTCAATTCCACAATCGTTTCCGAGTTGTGGAAAACTCTTAATTTCTCTATACTAATAGGAGTTATTAGTAAGGGGGTTACTGTGGAGATTTCTTCAAGCACAGCTGTTTGGAAACTTGTTTTAGACGAAGTCGAACTGTCGGTTTCTCACGCCAACTTTCACGACGTGGTTCAAGCCAACAAAACTTGTATCGGTCGAAGATGGTGTGGCAACTGTACTCGTCCCAAACATCTTTGCCAAGCGACAATTTGAAGTAAAGTTCGATGCGATGCTGCGAGAGATCTTCACTAAGCATGATATTGATATATCAACCGTACGCTATACCGTCAGTGCCAGCTGGCACTTCTAAGCGATCGTCGCCTTCGTCGAGCCGCGAAGTATACGATGAGGAAAAACCCGCCGATCAAGCCATCGTTTACTCTACCTGCAGCACATCCAGCAACTCCAACACCAAGCTTCGATCTCTAAACCCACGCTATACCTTCGATTCATTTATCGTCGGATCGAGTAACGACCTGGCCTACACCGCTTGCCAAGCAGTTGCGGACTCACCTGGCACAAAGTATAATCCCCTCTTTCTCTATGGTGGGGTTGGTCTCGGTAAAACTCACTTGCTTCAGGCGGTTGGCAATAAGATAAAAGAGAGTACAGCCATCGAGCAAGGTTTTGTATATCAGCTCAGAGACATTCGTCAAAGAGTTTCTCGAACATATTCGTTTCAAAAAGACTGGTTTTTCTGACAAATACCGAAATGTCGATGTACTCATCGTCGATGACATGCAGTTTATTGCTGGCAAAGAAAAGACGCAGGAAGAATTCTTCCACACATTCAATACCCTTCACCAGGCAAATAAACAGATTATTATCGGTAGTGACAAGCCGCCTCGGAGCATCCCTACTCTCACCGAACGACTACGAAGTCGCCTCGAATGGGGTATGGCAATCGATATCCAGATGCCTGATTTTGAAACACGTTGCGCCATCCTCGAGGCAAAAGCATCGCTATCTGGTGTAGAGCTCGACCGAGCAACGACAGAGTTTCTCGCTGAAAATATCAAGACGAATATCCGCGAACTCGAGGGTGCACTCAATCAGCTTCTCGCCTACTGCAGAAATGCGCGGTATCACACCAGATGTATCGACAGCCGAAGGGACTGCTCGGCGATGTGCGCCGCCAACGACCCGGCCATATGACGCCTCGGCAAATCATCGACAAAACAGCCCGGCACTTCCAAATCGATATAAAAGATATCTGTAGCCCAAAACGAGATAAACATATTGTCGTTCCGCGCCAGATTGCAATGTACCTACTTCGAAGCGAACTACATATGAGTTTCCCGCGCATCGCAACAGAGCTTGGACGAAAAGATCACACGACCGCTATTCATTCTGTTGAAAAAATCGAGAAATCGATCAAGCTCGATTTTGTCACGCGCGAGCAAGTTGCGAATATTCGAGAGGCATTGTATGCCTAGGTGTGTAGAGACTGTGAATAAATTGTTTATACGAAGTGGGGTTCGTGTGGACGACTGTCCACTTACATACATACTGACTATATGATCGTATCGATTCGTGTGTATATGTCCCCTATTGTACCCACAACTATTCACTCATTTATACGTCATCTATACACAGGCAAAAACATAGTAAATACCCTCGGTAGAATACATTTTTTACCCAGTTTCCACAGCACCTATAACTACATCAACCAAATAAATTAAGGATAATATATGGAAGTATCACTCACCCAAGAAAAGCTATCGAAGGCACTCGCAATCGCAGGTCGTATTGCAACAAATAAGGCAAATTTACCAGTCCTAAACAATGTCCTCCTTCGTGTTGAAAAAAACCAGATAGTTATAGCATCGACAAATCTCGAAGTAGCAGCCACAACTTCGATTGGCGCAAAGATCACGAAACCTGGAGCAATAACCGTTCCTGCAAAGATTATCAGTGAATTTATAAGTAACCTACCGAGCGATACTGTGGAGCTGCAAACAAAAGGTCGTGCACTGACGATTCATAGTGGTGGATACAGCTCTACACTAAACGGTATCGATGCAGACGAGTTTCCAGAACTCCCTACTATCGATGAAAAACTATCAGTTCACTACACGATTAGTACACAAGACTTCAAACAAGCAATCGCACAAACTATTTTTACCTGTAGTAATGACGTCACTCGACCTGTACTCACAGGCGTGTATTGGTACTCACACGAAGGCTGGCTCTATCTCGTCGGTACAGATGGCTATAGACTCGCTGAACGACGTCTCGTGAAGACACAGAGCGAAGTAGCGGCTATCGTACCGACAAGCACCCTACATGAGGTATTGCGGGCAATTAGCGAGTCGACAGAAGAAATCGATATATTGTTTGACGAATCACAGGTTCGATTCAGAATCGGTGAAGTTGAAATAACCAGCCGCCTCATCGAAGGTAAATACCCTGATTATCGAAAGCTATTGCCACAAAAGACCGAACCTGTGGCCACACTAAAAACAAACGAGCTTGTACGCACGACGAAAATCGCTAGCCTGTTTGCTCGTGAGAGTGGCGGGAGTATTTCTCTCTCGACAATTAAGGATACGCAAAAAGTACTCATAAACTCAGTTGCTTCAGATGTCGGAGAAAATTCATCGGAAATTGACGCTACTATCACAAATGACGGTAAAGTTTCATTAAACTCTCGCTACCTCGCTGAAGTACTGTCTGTTATCGACGCGAGTGAACTAACAATAAGCTTTAGTGGCAAACTTAGCCCCTATCGTTATCGCATCGACAGAGAAAGACCCTGACTACACCCACATCATCATGCCACTTAAAAGCTAACGATTTTGTACGCAGTAGGTAGAGACGATCCGGTAATTTGCTTTATATAGTCACTAACCTGAGATTTACAGATATCACTACCCTCGGCATCTGTACGGACCCAAATAGCGGGTTTTTCCATCGCAGTGAAGTAGAGCCGACAATATGATGTCATCTCGAGTATGTTTGACTCCGCGAGCGCAGCAACCGGATCGCTCACCTCTGTATCTGAGTATTCATACCACAGTACACTACCTGAATTCACCACAGAAAAGAAATCACTCGTCGATAATGACTGAATAGAATTGTAGTTAAGCAATGAAGTCTTTTGTGTCGATAGTTTCTTGCTGATATCGTACTGCCAGATATTGCCAGAGTCGCCATACAAAAACACTGTTGGAGATTTCCAAGCTAACGCGGTGATCGTATCGGGTATTGGAAACCCTACCTCATTAAATTCCTTATCATAAAAATACGGAGTGCCATTTAGTAACATACTCGAATAGGTGCCATCAGGAGAAAACGCAAACTCAATCCCGCCGGTCGGTGACTCCTCGACAGTATACGGCTCTTCATGAACAGCGGTTTTTGTAGCAGCGTTATATACACGAAGGGTGCTATCGAATAACTCACCTGTTGATAGGCTTAGCGCAACAAGATCTCCAGTACTCGCGAGTGCTGCTATCGAAGAATCGAAACTTTGTATACTCGATACAGAATTAGTTCCGGTAGCGACACGATATAAACTGGAGTCATTTGTTACATACCATCCTGATTTGTCGGCCGATGCGGACACACCTATAACTCCACCTGTAAATCGTTTCAACACAGAGAGCGACCCAGAATCAGACACAGACAAAAGTACTGGTGTAGAGTTATCGGTCGCATAGGCGAGACCCGTACCATCGATCCATTCGACAGAGTAAAAATCGTACCCATCACTGATGTCTGTGCGAGAAACATCCTCTTGCTTATAAAGAGTCGCCGTCGTTCTGTCGATATACATATATGATCCAGACGACGTTTTATGCAGTGACGATACAGAGCCGTTTGTAACCGGACGAGCTTTGAGATCACCGCCCACACTGAGATCCACTGATTCATTATGAAAGATACTGACAGTAACTTGTTGTTTTGTAGCACCACTATAATTTTTTTGTGCCGTGACGAAATACTCACCTTCAGGGAGAATCCCTGAATACGATGATGCGCCAGACGCAACCTCCGTGCCGTCGAGCTTTGTGATAACGACGGTATCTCCATTTGATGACACAGTTAAATATCCTCTAGTGAGCATGAAGTATGCCGCAACTATAGCGATGATAGCAATGATAGCAAGAACGGAAAAGATAATTAGTTTACGGATATTCATCACTCACTACCCCCAGGTTTGAAGCCATTAAACTCAAAATGCATATAGTCTTTTATCGAATGCCAGTCACCACCCCATGACCAGCCATGGTGATTAAATGCCTGTACGACAGAATCGGGCATATCATGTGTATAATCGCCTGGTTTATCATAATATCCATTTTGTGCCGAGTTTATGTCAATCGCCACACCATAGTAGTGGTAGCCATCCTCTAGCTTAGCTTTACCTGCGCCTTTTTCAACTCGGAAACCACCAATTGTCTTTATCTTGTACGTTATATTATTTTTCTTTATTTCATCCGCCACTGCTTTTAGGCAACCTGCGACTTTTTGGTGAACCTTAACCGACTTACCGAGGAAATCAACAGACACTAACTTTGATTCGATTGCAGAGCCGCCAACACCATACAACTCCTCAAGTTCAGGTTGTTTGAGTTGAATTCCATTTCCACCTACACCATATATTGGCGCGGTAGCAGTACATCCGGCTGTCACACCAGTTGACGCGCACCCATCGGTGCTACTTGACTGGAAGGATGTCGATACTGAGCCGAATCCACTTCCATCTTTTATTGTGTCCTTAAACTGGTTGTAGAATTGCTCAGCTTTGTCGACGCGATTGGCGATAATTTGTGAAGCATTGTCCCCCGACGCCTCATACCCGAGCTTTGGTGCGATCGCAAAGAGCGGGTTGTTTTTAACATTCGGAGTTCGCCCATGGACAATGATCGCTGCCTTGCGTGCATCGAGATTTGGTGTGCTAGTGAGAGCTTGAGTCGTCGACTTATAGGTGGTGGTTATTTCTTTATATATATAGTCGAGTTGAGTATAGATGTTTGTAATCGGTCGTTTCGTTGAGTCTGCTAATTTCTGCAATCCTTCTTGGCGAGATCCGGTCGTCCATTGTACGAGTCCGAACCCGACACCTGGTTTCATGACATAGGTATCGTCTTTTAATGCGCCACCTTGCTCTACATTTGGCTGTAATCCCGACTCGGCAAGCATATTTCCTACAAAACCTGAGGCTTGTGCAAGTGTCATACCTTTTTGTGTAGTAAGGTATGTCAATATCACCTTTGCTCGTTCATTGACATCTTTTGGTATTGAATCAGCATACGAAGCACCCGTGCCAGAAGCTTGTGCGCAGTCTTGGGCATTGGGGTCGTAAAACAGTATATTGTTTGATGAAAAAAACTGCTGATCATAAGCAAATACACCTGCAGGTGTGGTGATGGTTATGACAAGTGTGAGTAGGTAGAGTGCTATTTTCTTCATGTGTTTATCCCAGTGGACCATAATGCCAGTGTTTTTCGTCGGGATTTGGGCAGGTTTCCCAGTTTCGTTTATAGCCATAA
The DNA here is from genome assembly GCA_963747455.1 of uncultured Candidatus Saccharibacteria bacterium. Lineage (GTDB taxonomy): Bacteria > Patescibacteriota > Saccharimonadia > Saccharimonadales > Saccharimonadaceae > SZUA-359. Next base: position 26,539 of record CAVVEW010000001.1, read on the forward strand.
CTTGCGCCAATTGAGTCCATTTTTCTGACAACCGCAGAGCCTGTGGTTGCGGCATTATTGCAACCGATATCTACGGCGGCACCCTTATAGTGGTCGCTTGTTACACTATGACACTGGCCAAATAAAGAGTTTATTTGTATGCCAGTAAGACCGCTATGTTGCGCAACGTCAGCCAGAAATTGCAATAGTTTTATGTCTGGTGTTACCGGGCTCGGCTTATTGAAACCACACCTGGTTGTCGAGGTGAGGGGTAGCTTACCTGCCGCCATGTCTTTTAATTGCAGTTCTGCGGTCGAACGTTTTGGTATATCTTGCGATGGTGCGTAGTCGAAACGGAACGTCTTGCTATTGCCTGAGTTTGCAAGGATAATCTTTGCGAGTGTTGCCATGTCACCCGATACGGTTGGTTTGTTGCTTTGTGTGCTCGAAGCTGGGAGTATATTTGTGTCGGTTGAGTCAGGCGATCCTACAGTGATATAGCTTATAGCATTACTATACAAGGCGTTATACTTACTCCTACCCTCAATACAGTCGGTGTCGTATTTCGTATCATCCTCTGCGTATTCTGGGTCGGGCACTAGCCTTTGAGGGTTATGACACAGCTGTTGGTAGTCGGCTAGTTCAGTACCGGGGATAATTTCTAATATGGGTTCTCCTGTCTTACTATCAACACCTGTTTGTTGTATCTGAGGCTTGTCATTGAATACTAGCTTCTCGAGTATATCGGAGTAGCTATATTTTTTATTCATAACCGCAGTATAGGAACCGGTCACCTGTTGAGCTAGCTTATTTTCTTTAGAATAATCATCACCTACGTATTCACCTATACTCTCGGGCGTTGGAGCGTTTGCTGCCGCAGCTACAGAACCCATCAATAAAGCAGGCGCATTTGTTGTAAGTTTAAACACTGACCGCAGTGACGAGCCTAATGTCATTGAACTAGATAGACCGATAGTCTTTTGAGCAGACGATGCTACTGAACCAAGCGCCGAATATGGATTTGATATATCAAACGGTGTCGACCTAGCATCCTCCCCCATTGTTTTGTTGTAGCGATCCTCGTAGGCAAGCAACTGTGGTAGTGCGGCTCTTGCTTGAGAATAGGTTGCGATACTTCCCCCTGCTGCTATGGTAGTAGCAAAGTCGACTTGTTGCCTTGCCATACCAACGGAGTCCATTGTTGCAAACCCATTTTGGATCGTATCAACGATACCCTCACCACTCAGTGCTTTGACGATATAATCCATACCAAATAAACTTACTCCAGCAAGCAGTATGCCTAACTTATCCCATTTACTAAGTTTAGAACTCACACTCCTAAAGCCTGTCCAGGACTTTTTGGGAAGTTGTTTGAGCGCATCTTTCCCAAGGTTCTTCGAAATACTCTCTCGTACTTTTTGACCCGCTGTTTCAGTCATTTTTTTAACAATAACTTTCATTCCTTCTCTTAGGCCTACCTTGACTGCTGTACTCGACGACGCCGCGGCGGCAAGAGATGTTCCACCTGTAAAAATGCCAATAATAATACTCCCTATGGAAACACCTACTTGAGCAAGAAGGTTTGTAGCTATCCCACAACTTGTTTTTAGAAAAACCCTACCATTAGCAGGTGAACCAAAACCTGCAATTGTGTGAATGGCGTGCATGCCCGTAATGAGAGCGAGCATTCCCTGGCCCCCGAGCGCTGATACCGCACTTGGCTCAGAGGATAATTCACCATTGAAGAGAAACGATGCATAAGACGATGAGTCAAATGCGAGACCTGTGTCGGGGTCTTTACGGTTTAAAATACTAAGCAAGTAGTTGACTTGTCCCGTGTTGTCATCGCCAGCCATCGCCTTCTCAAAAGAGGTAATAAACGTGAATCCATATCGCACAAAATTTGCCATTGCTAAGCTACGTGCCGCAACGTTCGCTGTATATGCGGTTTGATAGAGCGTACATATCGTGTCTGCGACATCTAAAGAATTTACGAAGCCAAAAACTTGACTGCCGAGGCTAGACTTTCCAACGAGCGTATCTATATCGGTCGCATCCCCGCTTAGTAGAGTACCTACATTGTTCATGGCAAGTGGAGGTCTTGAGCTTTTGCCCTCGGCAACTGCCTTTTTAGCCTCGTCAATTTGTTCTGAGAAGTTATCTGCAACAGCGCTCGTTTCGCTGGTTTTTACAGGGTCGGGTTCTGTGGTGTTAGCATCCGAATTTACTGACCCCCTTACGTCTGCAGTAGTCCCCTCAACAGACTCCTGCACAAGCTTTCTGTTTGATTCAACTTCACTTGCACCTACTACGTCTGGGTTAACATTTATACGGAATAGACGCTTTACACTTGCGCCTGCCGCTGATTTAGAAGCCTTCCAGAGGGATGGTTTAGATACGCGTAATGTTTTGCGAATCGTGGGGTTTGCGCGAATCGTACTATTGTAGTTGGTTGCATTGATTTTGACACCACCAACCTCAATCGAGTTAAACGTGAACTTACCGCTCTTGGTTTTGTTTCCTGAGCTTGGTTCAAATTTAACCGTTGGATCAGCTGCTTTTATCTTATCAATTTGTGCTTGCGTGAGGCCAGAAATTTGTCCCGCCTTAATCTTCACGGGATTTGACCCTTTTATACCAAATAGCATAAATCTGTCGTAGTCATCGCTAAAAGGTGTAAGCTGCTGAGTGATACTTTTGGCGCTCATATTTCCAAGTATCGAGAATGGTAATGATGAAACGCCAAGAAATGGCAGTCCAGCGCCACCACTAATTAGAGCGATTATCGCCACCATTGCTCCCTTTTTTCGAGTAAAATTTTTGAGCTTCGCCTTCAAGCCGCCAGGGTTATTTTTGCCGGTAAAGTTATTGGCATATGAAGGTTGATAGCCGGCTTCCTCGCGTGTGCCAATATCGCCAGGCGTTTCACTTCGATTGTAACTATCGGGCAATGTTGTGCCACGAACGTCGCGGACGTATGCACCCTGTTGTTCCTGGCTACTAAGCGACTCAGCAGTAGCCTGCCTGCGTTTAACAGGGTTGTTTTCGTCGATATTGGCGTCTGTGTCTTGATCGGGTCTTCGGTCTGTTAGTGTTGCCATAGTTTTTAGTATATCTTATAAGTACTTTTTAGGTTTGTTTATGCACCTGGAGGGCTACCGGGATTTGTTGTAATCAACTGTTCCTCGGCTTGGCTGGCGATGATTTGCATGTGGACGTGATTTTGCCCGGCAAAGAAGAGTCCCTGTCCGACTGGGAAGTTGGACAAACGTTTCTTTTCTTCTTCGGTCAGCTTGAAGACATCGGCGAGTACATCGACCGCGCTCGACGATTGCTTCAGAAGTAATTGCATTGAGCTGTTGGCGACAATAGCCCGTCCCATCTTGCTACCCATAAAGTCTTCAACGTCTTGTGTGATCGTCGTGAGGCCGAGATTGTATTTTCGTGCGCGCTTGGCGAGGCTAAACATAAAGTTGGCTGAGTCGTCGTACTTCATAAGCTGCCACGCCTCATCGACGATGAGCATACGCTTTTGCGGATTGGTGCGGGTGATATTCCAGATGTGACTCAGGACAATATACATCGCGACCGGTCGAAGTTCATCCTCGAGGTCACGGATATTAAAGACCACCATGTGGTTGTTGATATCGATATTTGACTGCTGCGAGAAGATACCAGCAAAGGTTCCTGTGGTGTATTTTCGCAGGCGCTGCGCAAGCTGTGGCCCGGTGCCACCCATGTGGAGCAGTGTGTCATATAGGTCGGATATCGTTGGTGGCTCCGAGTTGTGCGTCAGCGGATCACTGGTGATACCAACGCGTGCATAGGTATCGATAAGTGCTTGATCGAGGTCTGCTTCTTCGGCGGGAGTAATCGCTGCCATCAGCTGGCCATTTGCAGCCAGCTGGCTACCGCCGAGCATCAAACGAAAGAGTCCATGCAGTGTGACGAGGTTTGCACGCAATGCATCGTCGGCGTCATCGTTGTCGATGACGCGAGGCAAGTCAAATGGATTGATACGAGTGTCGCTGTTGAGGCTGAGACGGATATAGCTACCGCCGACAGCGTCGGAGAGCTTCTGATACTCGTTCTCTGGGTCGATAATCAGGATGTCGGTGCCGGTCATCATACTGCGGAGTGCTTCGAGTTTGACGGTGTAGGATTTACCCGCACCAGACTTTGCAAAGACGACCATATTGGCGTTTTCTAGGCTGTAACGGTCGAAGATAACGAGGCCGTTATTGTGCATATTGATACCATAGAGAATCCCCTTGCCATCCGACAAGTCGGCACTGGTAAATGGAAAGCTTGTCTGATATCGCACCGGTATTCATGTTGCGACGAATCTCGAGCTGGTCGGTCATCTGTGCGATGGTGCTGTTGAGCCCCTGCTCTTGTTGGTTTGACGCGACTTTACTGCGAACGAGTTGCTGGCCGAACATGGTTTCAATCTTGTTTTGCACAAATGCCATTTCCTCTAGACTGTCGGCGTACAGCGTGACATAGAGGCCAAAGCGGAAGAACCGCTCCGCACCAACCTGGAGTTGGTCGCGAAGCTCCTCTGCGTCCTGCAGTGCTGCTTCTAGGCCAGGGTCGCGCGTCTTTCCCTTTTCGGCATTGAGCGACATACTGGCGTTGAGCTGGGTCACCTTCTTTTGGAGGTTTTTTAGTACCACGTCGCTTTCGACTGGATATACGAACATACTGATATCGAGCACTTCGTCGGTGTTGATGAGACCCGACAGCCATCCCGTGTAGATTTCACGCGGGTAGCCATAGATATAGAGAGTGCGGCCGTATTTTGTGCCGAGACGGAAGTAACTAGAATTGATCTCGAGGCTACTTGGCGCAATCGTATCACGCAGGGTATTCATGCCTCGCAGGAATGCCTGCTCGACTTCTACTTGCTCGCGGGCACGCTGTTCGGCGGCAATATCGAGCGGATCTTTTTTCTTGGCCGCCATTATTTCATCTCCTGTTTCTGGAGGCTTGCGCCGAGTACGTCGCCTTCGCCCTTTTTGATATAGACTGGTGTCACTTTGATCAAAATCACCGAGCGGCTGGTTGACGGCGGTGTCGGGGTTGTACATGTTGTAGTAGAGCTCGCCGAGCTGCTTGGTGTTGAGTTGTACGGATTGGACACCGAGTTGGAATAACCCGCTCGTGACGACATCGACGCGGTTTTTGATTTCGGTTTTTGCTTTTTCGTAACTTGCTTGATCTATTTTTGTCACGACAGGGCCAGATTGACCAAATATTTTTCCGAAGAACCCTTTGCTTTGCTCGACAAATTTTGTCGCATCCGTCATAGAAAACGGCACGACGATATAAAAACTTTTGTCCATGATATTTGCTTCGTCGGCGAGCATGGCGATAAATTCGATGTAGTCATCCATCAATACACCGAGCAGCATGTTGTCTTGTGAGCGGCGAATGCCTTGGAGCTTTTCGATATAAGGCGAGATATCGACCCGCTGCGATCGAACGAGAATCTGAATCGGAAAGTTGAGAGAGTTTAGGAAGTTCTGGTAACTGTACTCCACACCTTCTCGTTCACGATTGCTCATGAGGTCGAAGTTGATAGATTGACACGCGATAACTGCACGGTAAGAGCCATCTGCCATGATAATCATGCCGTCGCGGAGCTCAGAAAATAGGAGGCTTTTTTGTGCTGTTGTGCCATTGGTTTGAGCTTTTTTTGCCTGCTCTGCGGCAGTTTGGGAGGCCGCAACACCAGCCGAGCCGACACCAAGAGGAGCTCCTGCTTGAGGGGCTTGTGGTTGTCCTTGTGGTTGTACCGGCGGTTGTGGTGGAGTTGTTGCCGGTGGTTGGTTACTTGGTGGCACGCCCACTCCTTATGTTCGTCAAACGGCGGTTAGCGAAGTGATATGACAACTTCGCCTTCATCCTCTTTCTCATGAATGCGCTTTGCCTCATGAGCTATTGTCTCCACCGAGAGATTTTTCGAATTGTTTGCAAGGTTCATTATATCAGGTGACACCACCTTATCGCTAGTGCTTTGTTGGTGGCTCTGGTGTAGGGCTTGGCGCTGGTTTCGTCGGCTGCGGCAGGCTGAGCGCCCATAGGCTGTATGACAGACTGGTGAATCGATGGGTATGGATTGTAATGAACAGATGCTGGTGTAATTTGTGGTTCTGGTTCAGGCATAGGCCGTGGTTGGTGTAAATTGCTGTGGCTGGACGAGCACCGGTGCTGCAATTGGGGCTGGCTGAGCCTGCAGGACGGGTGCCGGTGCTTGGGGGGTAGACGCTTGTGGGTGGGTAATGTGATTCGATAACGTTTTTGCGCCTGACGGCATCGGCCTTATCGATGAGACTATCGATCGTCTGGGCGAGATTTCCTCCATCGTCGAGCATATCTTCGGCCGTCTGGGCTTCGCTATAGACTTCGTTAGTCAGTGAGGTGCTCGCTGTCGGTGCGGCTGCGTGACGAATAGCCCAGCCGCGTGAGTCGGCGATATCTGCCAGGTAGGATAAACGGCGATCTGCCTCGTTGCCACCAAAGCTCTTTGTTAGACTCTCTTCTTCGGTCTTGGGTGCGGTGATTTCAACGATCTGCTCCACCCCGTCAGGTTTCCACAGGCGTTTACGGGGCTTGAGATAGTAGGATACCATCGCTGCGAGATACGTCTCCATGGGCTGATCTTTGCGCAAGGGCAGCGCAAGTGCTCCAAACAGTACGATGATCGGTAGTGGTAATATCGCGAGCGGTGGTAGCAATTTCCAAAGGCCGTACCCTAAAATACCTGCCATCGCAACGATGATCAGGTAGATAAACTGCCGAAACCCAAACGGGCCAACGAGTTTGTCGTCTGCTTCGACGTCTTGTGCTACTTTATAACTTGCCATAACCTACACTATAGCAAATATTATTTCCACTTATCCTTAAACGTCGGATTCGTAACACTAATACTTCCGCCGAGTATGGTAGCCAGCTTTTTCATCTGCTCAACTTGGCGTGACTCAAGTTTAGCTCCGACATCTTTATCGTTTGCCGCTTCACTCATGGCGTCAACGAATCGCTGCTTTGCTTGAGGTGAAAGCGCGGTAAGAGTGGCAATGGCACTTGGGTCTGTTGCCCATTCGTTCATTTCATCGACATCCATACCACCAAGGTATTGGCCGTTTACTTTCGACCCCTTGGCGTCACCCTCGAGATCGCGTCTAATTCGTTGATCTCTTGTCATCGTGAGCTGGCCATTTTCTAGCATTCCTCGGTCCGTTCCACTTAATGATTTTGGCATAAGCGGACTGCCGGCGAACGTACGGTTGAGGTCACGCTGCAGTCGGACTACTGTTGCTTTTTGTGTTTCTGTCGCCCCGGGCGCCTGGGCGTCTGCACCCATTTGAACAAGATCTTCAACTAGATCCTGCGTCGATTTTGCATTAGCAACTTCTTTAAAGCGCCTAAGAGCGGCAACTCTCTCATGATCCTTTAGGTTTGAATCATTTATTCTGATCATAAGTTCGTCTTTTGTACGCCCAGCTTTTTGCTCAAAGACCTGAGCGGCCTTAACGTCTTTCTCGAACTCATCTTCCTTTGCTTGAAGGGCGTATGACTGCACGAGCCCGCCAAGCTCCTTGTCGCCAGCTGCAAGTTTATTCGCGTATGCTACATCCGAACTTGCTCGATCGGCAACATAGTTACGCTCCCCTGCTTCGGCTGCTAGCTTAGCGTATCTATCTTTTTGCTCGCCCGTAATTCTATTGGCAGAGCCAATGCCGGCGACCCATGCTCGAGCTTTGCGCCTGCGACTGTGTGCGTCGCCGTATCTACTTCCGCCGCGCTCTCCATTCAGGATTTCTTGAGCTTTTGTAGCTTGGTTTCCACTTCGGAGGTTTTGTCGACGTTCGCTGTACCGGGCGCTCGCTTTTTTGGCGCGATCGAGCGGTCCGCGGTTTGGATTGTTGGTAAAACCGGCAATCTTGCCCATAATATTACTACTGGCACGCATAACACTGATTACCAAGAACGCAGGTATTGCAAGTATTACAAGTGAAGCAACATAGAGGATACCACTAGTTGTCGTACTACGAATAATCTCTGAGGCGAGTTGCCCGGCACCAAAGAGTAGCGAGATAGTCGGAAACAATAAAAGCATCGCAAAAAATAACTTACGCCACTTAGTGAACCAGCTCTCCGTATTTGGAAGCAGATACGCCACAAACGCAATGGTGAAAGGATAACGAGCATAATAATGATCGCTTGACGAGCAATTAAGAGGAATATAACTGTTAAAAATGCCATCAGTGCTGCAATCGCCCCAGGTATAAGTAGTGCTAGTGCGCCAAAAAATCCATACGATCCAACGGTTACGGCTGCTGTTCCAACCGCGAAAGCACAACCCCCCCAGCCAACAGCCACCCTGTGACTTCCGACCATGCGTTCAGATTATTATCTGCGCCATCAGCTACGATATTACCAAGCTGTACATCAAGAATGTTGTATATCGAGGTGCCTATGAGATTTGATACATCGATGGCTAGGGCTGCAATCCAAAAAGACGCATTAACTAGAATTGCCGCAAGAATGAGCCGGGGAACCATCCGTTTGATACCATAATTGCTGAGCATTACTTTTTCGCCCCTCCTACCATCTGCGAGTAGATGATTATGAGAAATGCGACGATAAATAATACGTTAGCAAGGTTGCGCACATCCTTCCAGATGCGGTAGGCCTCTGCATTTTTCCCTCCGAAGGATTGGTCGAAAACATCGACGAGTCCACTACGAGAAATTCTTTGATGATACCATATAAACTATCGTTTAATTTCGACATAAACGGCCACGGCTGGACAGACGATCCACCCGACTCCATCAATCTTGCAATCCTGTCGCACCTCTTCGCTGCAGGTTCCATCGGCGTTGTACGTCCCGCCACCATCTTCGCAGTCTGTTTAAGTTTGGTTTGATAGCTGCATCAAGTGTGGTGCCCCTTGTTTTTTGGCTTCATCCTCGACATTTTGCATGGTTTGAAGTATAGTCCGATACGACTCGGTTCGTTTATTCGCTATACATCTAGCGACTGACATCGATGTTAATATCAGGAAATGTAAAGGTCGAACTTCCTTCATAGCCATTTTCATAAAACGCATTCATACACGTCGTCACCTGACTCTTCAGGATAGATTTACACTCATTTGCAATCTTTACATCTGAAGCGGTATTGCTCGCCGGTCGACAAAATTTGTCGGCGAGCGCGGTATAGTAGATGTTTGTCACAGTAGAGGCCGCGGCAGCCTGGAGGGTTCTGGTTGTTGGCGGATACGTCGACACAAGTGACTTTATAGCTCGGAGTGTACCACCGGGATTAGTGAGGTCACCCGTCGGGCTCGTACTAAATTTCGGGGTACACACTTCGTTACAACTCTTGTCGTAGTCATCAATCGCGACAATCTTACCATTATATTTGCTGTAACAGGCTTTTTTCTGATCGTATGTCAGTGCGCTTGCGGATGGGCTGAAGCCATATGCAGCAAGAGTGAGCTGCACATCAGTACCCCAGCCATCATTACAAGTAGAGAGCGTCGAATATTCGCTGTGCCCCCAGCAACACGCTTATGTATCATAGGTATATTTAACAGCATTTACGGAGAAAAAGCTAGGACAAAACAAAAACCCCCAGGTAATTAAATGGGGGTTATTGTGTTTCTCGCTACTGCGTAGTCTTATGGTCGCTTAAAAAGCGATCCCTGACTGTGGTACATGAGTGTACCGTTCTCGTTTACGACGTACGTCACCACGAGTGGGCCAGCTGGCGACTTGGAGCCGATAACGAGACTCGGCATTTCTTTGCCGTCGACTGTCACGGTGTCTTCGTATGTTGCTTCCCTGCCGTCGGCCATGACCATCACCTTTATGTCAGTAGAAGTATTGTACTGACCTGTCGAAGACGCACCTTTCTCATTGAACATCTTGATATTTTCGAGCCAGCGCGCGAGCAGATCGTTGCTCTGGGGGTCGGTGTCTTCAAAGAACCCGTAAGCTATCTTCGTCGCATCGCTTACACTCTATTCTGCCGTTTTTAGGCGACGGCTTCGGACCGCCATAACGTGATTAAGTATCCATTGTGTATCCTGTTCAGCAACGGGCTTATCGTCGCTCGGGACGAGATAATCTATAAGGGCTGTTCTGGGTACATCTACAGGATTTTTGGCCGGAGCCATGACGATCCCTGGTGCATAATTTTCATCGTCATAGAGAGCCTGAAGCTTATCGTTTAGCCAGGCCGCACGCTCAGGGGCGGGAAGTTTTTCAAAGTCGATAGACCAATCTCTTTTTCGGTGTCTGCCGTTACTGCAACTTCTGACGGACTAGGAGGGTGTCGGCTCTGCGGATGGCGAGGCGGTACTAGGAGGGGTCTCTTGTGAAGTACTGTGGGAGATTTGGTAGGAGTGCCCTCACCTATAGCAGATGCAGGACCACCAAAGCAACCGCTTAAGTTGGCGGCAAGTGTACCCATGCCAAGAAAGATCGACGAGGTCTCCTTACTCTGTTCCAGAGTTCGTGTCGGTTAGCCATAATGATTTTCATTTCCTTTCCGCTACTATAGCGGGTTACATCATATTGTCGTGAAACAATGTATGTTTGTGTACACTATACCGCAAATGGTTAAAAAAGTCAATACCTATGTGATTTTACAAATGTATTGCTAGGGGGCGCGAGGGGGTTTAAGGCCGGTTCCGGCTACATGGTCTATCTGGCGGTCGATAAGGTATTCATTTGGTGTTTCGACAGCACCTTAACTCGCGAGTGCCTGGGGGTCCCCGCCGGTACGCGCACACCGAATCTCGGGTCTTCGCTATCGTCGATATGGGTATTCATGTAGTAAATTTCTTTATGGATAGGAGGACGTGGGTCGGTAGGATCGAGGTACGATGCAAGGACATTCATGATACCGCGCTCACGATCTTTGATGCGACCCTTGAGCATTGGGTTTGATTGAGCATCTTCGATGGCACGGAGGATGGCCTAGTCGCCTCTTTTCAGGAATACTTTCACGGAAGTCTTCATTACGGTAGAGCTGCACCATACGTCCGAGCTCGTCTGGATCCATTGTTGACATGCGTTCTGGATCGTATTTACCACTGTTTGATTCGTATGCAATTAACTGTTCACTCATCGTGCTGAAGCCCTGCTCAGCCTTTACGCGGTATTGACCAGATTCCATGAGTGATCGCTGGGTTGAGGAGACGTAGCCAACCTTGAGTGGTGAGTTTGCGATTGCATCATTCATAATCTGCTGCATGTCACGGACATAGGTAACTTCTTCGCTATTTGCATCACCAACCAACGTTTTCGATCCATCCGTATTTACCTTGAAGTACGTATCGGTCGAGTCATCTCGCTCCAGTCCAAGTGTTGCAGACCAGTCAATAATCTTCTGCGCCGCCCAGTTATTCCCAACGCCATTCATGACGCGTTGAATAGCAGCATGAATCTGGATCTCGTTTGCCTCAGATCCGTCTCGCATTTTCTTGTTCTCAATCACATTCATGAGCTCTTGTGCTTCATACCCTTCGTTCGTGTAGACGGAGTTGTAAGCTTTGACGTTCTCCATATGGAGGGCAGAGTGCTCGGAGCGTGCTTTCGCAAGCACCTTATCGGCACCAAGCTGATCGATACCACCGGCATATTCACGCGCGGACTGATCTGTGCGGAGGCGCTTCACTTCATTTGACTTGATCATGGTATCTGCGCTTGATTTACGCTTCTCTTGCTGGGCAATATCAAAGGTCAATTGGCCGAGGCGTTGCGTACGATCATCCATGGTTTGGCTACGAAGGTATTCGTCGACACCTTTTTGGAGACCGTCAAACTCGCTACCCTGGTAGCTGTTGACGCCGGCTTCCATCTCTCGGATGATTGCTTCGAACTTGTCTTCATCACGTTTCGCCTGGCTCTTGAGTTCGCGGGTGTTAAGTGTTGCGCGGTGAACACCCTGGTCAAAGTGGTGGCTGGTTGGGTCGAGCCGATTTTGCCAGTGTGCATCACCTGCAGCCTCAACTTGACCTTGGAACGTCTCAGCCTGCTTATGGAAGTCATGCGAATCGATAGCTCGTGTCTGCATGCGACGTCCGTAGCGACTCGATTCTTCGGCGATTTCGCGCTGACGAGAGGCATCTTGCCTGTTGTCGAGATACGACTCGTTGTCTTTTTTGGTCGCATCGCGGCGGCGCTTTTGCTGGTCAAAGCGAAGGCCGAGTCGGGCTGCACCGCGGCCACGTGGGCTGAAGCGGCTGAGTTCGCCGTTTCGTCGGCGCTCGACATCTTGCGCGGCATTGGCGAGCTTGTTGCTCTTGTGCATATCGGCATTGTCTTGTGCCCAGTTTCTCGCTCGGTCGGTTAGCCCCTTTTGCTTGTTGTTCGCCATATTGGCGATCTGACCGAGTACACCTGTGCTGAGGCGAGTAAGGAATGGCGTCAGAGCGAGCGGGATGACCTGGACGGTGAGACCGATGAGGAGCAGTGGAATCTGCATGGCTTCCGTGGCGTCTTTTGCTGTGCCGATAATTGCCGCCCCTGCGAGTTGCGACGCACCAAAGAGGAGGGCAAATGCTGGAAATATGATGAGAAGGTTGGTAAATAGCTTGCGCCATTTGTCAAAAATCCCACGCGTGCTCGGTAGGATAAATGCGATAAATGCCAGTGGTGCGACGGCGGTCAAGACAACAATGAGCGCCTGGCGTGCTGCTAGGACGACAAAGGCTGCGAGTACGGAAAGCGCTGCGGATATCAGGGCCGCAAATATGATGAATCCCATCGAGGCCGCACTACCACCTGCTGCTGCAGCAAAACCGGCGATACCAATCGTGCCACCACCGAGTATTACGGCAGTCATGCTCGCCCAGTCAATATCTGTTGCTACGGTATAGTTTTCTCTAATATTTACGAGGATTGCCTGAATTGAATATCCGAGAAGGTTTGAGGCATCGACTGCAAGGGCGCAGATCCAGAATGAGACATTGACGAGGATTGCGCCGATGATGAGCCGCGGTACCATGTCCTTGATGTTGTAGTTTGAGTATCCGGCGCCGGTAATCTGAGAGTAGATAATCACCATGAAAACGATAAGGAAGGCGACGTTTGCGATATTACGCATAAGCTCCCAGAGCTGGTAGATTGCACTGTCGGTGGTGCTGATGGTTTGTACTTCGAGGAAGTTCGAGACGATGCTATATACCCAGTCGATACCGTCTGCGAGGTAGTTTGACAAGCGGACAGACCATCCAGCCTACGCCATCGATATTACAGTTGTTGTTGCCGGTTTGATTGGTGTCTTGCGCGTCGATAGTAAGGTCACGCGTGACGGTGACGGTTTGAGGGTTTGATGCTGCTGCAGTGAGGTAGTTGCCGCTGACGATTGGATAGGAGATGAGGATGGCGCTATCTAGCCTGAGCGGGGTTGTCGGGGCCAAAGTACAGGACATTTGCCATCAGCGAATTGCCCGATCCTGAGCGCCACTCGTATTCATTTGGGGTGTCTGTTCGATCGGGGGGTGCGGTTACTTTGGTGTAGACACTGCCGTTGTAGGTTAGCTCGGTGCCCTTCCAGATAGCATCAGCAGCAAAGGCCTCCCGCGCGAGCGGTCCGACCGTGGTGAATGCCGGCATGAGAAAACTCAGTGCCAGTAGAATAATAAAGCGCCGAAAGTGTACCCTCGGCGCGCGTTGTTTACGCGTAACCCACATTACCTACCGACTGTACCATTTTACAGATGAAAAGTCAATACTTTAAGGTGTATTTCACTACGTACTTTGACGGCTGCGACCAGGTATTGCATAAATCGCTTATCTCACCTATTCTAGGAGGTAGGATGAAACTCAAACAAACATTCCTCGGTTTTGCAACATTTGCTGCTCTCGTAAGCAGCTCGCTTGCTGTAGCGCCTAGTGCTCACGCCCTCGAATGTACCGTCCTTCCAGATAGTATCTGTGGCAAAGCAGATAACGGTACACTCGAAAGTAGCGGTACATGGGCGTTGTTGATCTTTATAATCCAGCTGCTGACAGCGGGTGTTGGACTGGTCGCTGTGGGTATGATTGCCTATGCGAGCTTTTTGTATACCACCGCGCAAAGTGATGAATCGCAGACCAAACAAGCTAAAGAAATGATACGAAATGTTGTTGTCGGACTACTGGTATATGCCTTTATGTGGGCAGCTGGCACAGTGGCTCATACCGGGAGGAGTATTCGCATGATTCGGCAAATGATGAGCGCATTTTTGATAACGGCATCGCTCGCGGGAGTGGTTGCGGTCGCGAGTCCAGCGCAAGCCTCCGCGGCCTGTGGCCGTCTCGTCACCTTCCCTGCTTGGTATAACGGCTTAACAGATAAAAATTGTGAGCTTAAGCCAGTTGGACAAGCTGACACAAGCACCGAGGTAACACTGAAAACTTTTATCGTACGCATCCTCATGAATATTATCGAGATGATTTTACAGCTCGTTGCCTATGCGGCGGTCGTCATGCTGATCATCGGTGGCTTCCAATACATCACGAGTACTGGTGACTCTGGTAATATGTCCAATGCCAAAAAGACGATTCTCAACTCTATCATCGGTTTGATTATCTCGCTATTTTCGGTGGCGATTGTAAATATAATTGCGAATGCGTTTTAGGCTATGAAAGAACTTCTCTATTTAGCAGCAACAAAGTTAGACGCAGGATCTGTGGGCATACCGAAGGTTGATGCCGATGGAGCTTCGGTTGCTAAGTTGCTCAACGTCGTCTATTTTTGGGCGGGCATGATTGCAGTTCTTGTGATTGTTATCGCAGGATATTACTTCGTGCTTTCAAGGGGTGATGCAAACCAAGTCACCCGTGCACGAAATGCCATCATCGCGGCCGTGGTCGGGTTGATAGTCATACTCATGGCATTTACCATAACGCAATTTATTTTAGGAAATGTTGGATAAGGAGACTCTATGTTAAAAAAATTACGCTACACACTCGCCCTCGTTGGCCTCGGCACGACAGTATTGTTGGCACCAGCAGCACCAGCACACGCCATAAATCTATTTCCCGACTGTAAAGGATCGAGCACGGCAGTGTGCAAAGCGACAAATAATGATAACGCTTCGTCGCTGATACAAGATATTATCAACGTGTTGCTCTTTGTTATCGGCGCGGTGGCCGTAGTGATGATAATCATCGGTGGTATCAGGTACACTACCTCAAACGGCGATTCAAATAGAACAACCGCTGCAAAAAACACGATACTGTACTCTGTAGTTGGTCTGGTGGTAGCAATTATGGCCTCGGCTATAGTAAACTTTGTACTATCGTATTTATAAAGTTAATAAGAAACGGATTTACTCATGCGAAATATAACCTCACTCCTCGCCTCACTCACACTTATCGTCGGTAGTATCGTGGCATGTCACTTGCTCCGACACCTGCACTCGCTGCGTGTAGTGGAGTCAACTGTGCGAAAGCAGGTGCAAAGGCAGCTGACACTGGCAGTACGAAGAAAACACCAAACGATCTGATAAAATCCGTCGTCAACGTCTTGCTATTTATTACGGGCGCAATTGCCGTGGTTATGATCGTTTTGGGTGGGTTGAAATACACTACATCTAACGGCGATTCAAACCAAGTTACCTCTGCAAAAAACACTATCTTGTATGCTGTCATCGGACTCATCGTCGCGATCATGGCATATGCCATCGTAAACTTTGTTATCACCTCATTTGTATAAACAGAGCTTTACTCCTAAAGGGTTTTTTGGTATAAACATATAAGAACGACGCTAGTAAAAAACAAGAAGGGATAACCTTATGAAGCAACGTATCACAAAAATTTTAAATATCGCAATGGCATTGCCTGTCGCCGCACTTATCGCGAGCGCAGTCCTGCCTATGTCACCAGCATTCGCTGTCACCTGTGACCCCGCAAATGGTCTCGATGGCTCAGCGGAGTGTGCGCAAGGTAACGGACAGCCTGATAATCTCGTCGGTAACGGTGGTATTTTCCAGACTGTAACAAACATTCTGCTCTTTATCATTGGTGCAGTAGCAGTCATCATGCTCGTCATCGGTGGTATTCGCTACACTATCAGCAATGGTGATAGCAACCAAGTTACGGCCGCAAAAAACACAATCCTGTACGCGATTATCGGTATCGTCGTAGCCATCCTGGCATACGCAGCGGTCAACTTCGTGATTACAAGCTTCGCGGTCTAAGAAACCTACTAGCGCATCTTAATCCCTCGCACGCGTGCGAGGGATTTTTGTTGAAAGTAGACAGGACTTTTCATCGTATACTAAAAACGTCCGGAGTGTATCCGGACGTTTTTAGTCGCATTGCTGTTGGATTACTGAACCATAATCTTCTTAGCTTGTTCTTGCTTGACCTTGTTGAAGGTGATAGTAAGCACGCCGTCTTTTAGTACTGCTGCTACTTCTTCTTCCCTGACTTGAACTGGAAGTGCGAGGGTACGGTTGAATTCACCCCAGTAACACTCCTGTACATGCCAGTTTGTCGCATCTGAATCGTCACCACTACTTAGTGTGCCGCTAATAGATAGAATGCCATCAGAAATACTGACATCTAGATCTTCTTTGTTTACACCTGCGGTGCGTGCTTTTACGATTAATTGTTCGTCGGTTTCGTAGACGTCGACAGCGAGTTGACCGGGAAAATCATCTTGTTCTTGTTCCCAATCTTGTGAGTCATCCTGTGTCGGAGCCGCTTGTTGAGCAGGTTCAGCCACTGGGGTCGTCGTCGTGTCGTCGTCAAGAAAAGCTGCTGCCAGCTCGTCCTCGATCAATAAATCGTCATTTTGCTTCCGGGCCATGATATCCTCCACTTTTCTCTAGGCTCTAATTTGACGTCTAGTCTAAAACAAATTATAACCAGTATATATACTATAATCAAGAACTATCAGGGGTATACGTAAAAATAACAATGATATCTGCTCTAAAAAACCTTATTTTACCCGACTACTGTTGCTCTTGCGGTGATATTGGCGCAATTATATGTGAAAATTGTAAATATGACATCGTTTCTGATATTCCTCAGCTTTGCGTTGCCTGCCGAGTGCCGCAAAGTCGTGATGGTGTGTGTGGATCGTGCGCCCTCCCCTATACTCACTCCTGGTACGTCGGTGACCATCGAGGGGCGCTGGAGTCTCTTGTCGCTGTGAGTAAGTTTAATGCAAACCGCAGTGGATGCGACGCGCAAGCAGGGCTGATTAACCATATCCTGCCGAGTCTGCCAACTGGTACCGTGATTGTGCCAGTCCCAACGATAGCAAAACACATTCGACAGCGAGGTTATGGGCATGCCGAACGCATCGCTAGGCAGCTCGCACGCCTCCGTGGGGTACAGTCGCGACGTGTCGTCGGTCGAAATGCACAGTTTGTTCAACACGGTGCCAATCGTACGACGCGTCAAAAACAAGCAAAAAGTTCGTACATACTGACAGAGAAGCTCGAGCCGAATGTGACGTATGTGATTGTCGATGACGTGTTTACGACTGGCTTTACGACGCAGTATGTTGCGCAAACACTTCGTGATGGAGGCGCGAGTGATGTGTGGGTCGCAGTCACCTCTCGCCAGCCTATCGACGAGAAGTGATAGATTTGCTATAATTCACCGAGTGTCACGCACTTTATGGAGAGGTGACCGAGTGGTTTAAGGTACTTGTCTTGAAAACAAGCGTGGGGCAACTCACCGCGAGTTCGAATCTCGCCCTCTCCGCCAAGAAAAATGCAGATCGTTTGGTCTGCATTTTTCTTGCCCGCACTTCAACAAGTATAAACCCGGAAACCGCAGCACGAATGCTAACGATTTCCGGGGGTGGGTGTAGTGGAGCCGAGACGGGGCGCATATCTGCACGGCATCTGGCCTGACTTCACCTCACCTATCGTGGCTATCCACCACGCTATTCAAAAGTATACTAGACGTTTGTTCCCGACGTGCTGCCAGGCGCAAAGCTACCGATTACAAAGTTGACGGCTGCGTAGGCTAGGATTGCGACCACGATACCGATGATTGCATACAAAATTGTATTTTTTGCCGCGGTAATCTGGTTTGAGTCACCACCCGAGAGAACGTAGCGCATACCACCGATGACAATCATGATGACGGCGATTGCTCCGATGATGAAGAGTAGAACATTGGTGATAGTTGAGAAGGTGCCATTTGCTCCGAAAAGTTCAACTGGTTGACCCTGGCCACGAGCTGCGTTTGCTCCATTTTGCACACCATCGACTGCATAGACGCCAGGAGCGAGGTAGAGTGAGGTTGCGGATATGACGGCGAGGCTGAGGACTGCTGATAATAGCGTTTTCATGATTTCACGACTCCTTTGGAATTATGCTTCGATTATTGCACAGAGCGGAGTCCGTGTCGAGGTCTGAAACTGTTTTATCAGAGAGAGGAGTATGCTATACTTACTCGAGCCAGAGCCTGTAATAAGGCTCAAAAATTCATAATGGAGTGTCCAGGTGGCTGCTGCGTGAAACGTAAATAATCGACGGTTATTGTCCCGAAACGTTACGTACATGCAGGAGTTACGTGGAAACGAAACTTCACAATTTGGCTAAGCGCCCAGGTGGCTGCTGCGTGAAACGTACGTTATGAGACGGTTACCGTCCCCTGTGTACAAGTGTTTTGCAGAAGCCACAAGAAAGCGTTACCAAAACAATTGGAGGAGTACCCAAGTGGCTGAAGGGGACGGTTTGCTAAATCGTTAGTGTGGGGAGACCTGCAGCGGGAGTTCGAATCTCCCCTCCTCCGCCAAATAAAATAGAGTAGTGCGGCTGCACTACTCTATTTTATTTGCTTCGGAAGTTCGGCGAAGCGCGGTGCAGAAACAAAAGCAGCGTTAGCTATTTTTGTTTCAAGCAAGCGGAGGAGCGAGCAAAGTGAGCGATATCTCCCCTCCTCTCGAATCTGCTATGATTGAACTATGAACATCTACGTTTCTCACTCTAGTGGCTATGACTATGCAACAGAGCTCTACAAACCTCTAAAAGATACACTGGCTCATGAGCACACGGTATATTTTCCCCATGATCCCGGCAATGATGGCAGCAAATCTAAGGAAATTTTGCTACAGAGCGATGTATTGCTGGCTGAAGTTTCCTACCCGTCCACGGGCCAAGGTATCGAGCTGGGGTGGGCCGACGATTCACATATGACGATCATAGTTTTTTACCGATCTGACGCCACTCCTTCTAGCTCGATAGCACATATCGCAAGCAAGTCGTTCGCGTACGGCACCACAGAGCAGATGGTTGAGCGGCTGACCGAGGCAATCCTTTCGCTCAAATAATCCTTCTCATGCTATAATTATTTCATGCAGCCGCAAGAGCAAAATCCTGGTGAGCAACCGCAGCCACAGCCATCCGCTGACTGGCAGCAGCCGACAGCCCCTGTTGCACCAGAGGCAGCTCTGCCGGCCCCTCAAGCTGTGCCCGTTCAAACTCCCGTGACTCCTCCCCAGCCGCAACCTGTCCAACCTGCAGCACCTCAAGTCGTGCCGACGCCTGAGCAGCTTAGTGCCCCAGCTCCAGAGCTTCCCGTGCAGGCAACTCCAGTCGCACAGCCTGTCGCGGCTCCCGAGCCTGCCGCTACGCAAGCGTTACCAGAACAAGATCAAGGACTTGAGCAGGTATATCAAGCAGATGAAACAGCTGAAGCAACTGACGAAGGTGAATATACTGGCGACGAGGAACTCGTGCGCTGGCAAGCTACCGAGCATATCCACCGCGAAAAAACCGCCATATGGTATGGAATTTTCGGCGTAGTTGTCCTCGTGCTCATCGCACTGGCTATCTTTTTGGTAAAATCATGGACATTTGCCGTCCTCGTCCCTGTCATGGCAGCAGCACTCATCATCTATGCACGTCGCCCACCAGCCGTACTCGACTACACTCTCAGCCGAAAAGGCCTGCACGTCAATGATCGCCTGTATGAATTTGAACTTTTCAAAGAATTTGGACTTGGTACACGATGACGACGAGAACGCAGTGTCTTTGGTGCCGCGTAAACGATTCCAACCGAGCCTAACCGTCTACTTCCCCGACGAAGTCGGTGAAGCGGTCGTCGATATGTTTGCCGCGCGCCTGCCTATGCATGAAGTTCGGCTTGATCCTATCGATCGCTTGATTCGCCGCCTCCATATCTAATCTTGCAGCTCACCCCTGTTTGTGGTACACTTACTCGAGTTGCGATACAACATTTATGCACCCGTAGCTCAGCTGGATAGAGCATCGGCTTGCGGAGCCGAAGGCCATAGGTTCGAATCCTGTCGGGTGTACCAAGAAAAATGACTCATCAAAAGATGGGTCGTTTTTCTTGGTAGCATTCTGCAAGAATGCGAGAACCGTAAGGTTCGGCGAAGCGTAGTGCAGCGAGAAAAGCGCGAAGCATTTTTCGAGCAAGCAAGCGGAGAAGCGAGCAACGCGACCGCTATCCTGTCGGGTGTAAAAGAACATTTTAGTTCCACTATCATCAGCTATGGTCATTTGTACGTAAAAAGAGTGATAGCTAAAAATCCTCAGATTTATAGACGGTGTCATTTTCCGAGAACCACATTTGGCTACCTGTGAGCCTATTCAGCATTTCTACACAAGAATCAAATCGCTTTTCCTGAGCAGCTAACTCATCAGTTGTCATCCACTGAGCTTTCGCGTATGGCCAGTGACTAGGTTCCTCACCTTGCCATTCTGCTTCAAACACAACAAATAGCTTATCTTCGAGTATCGAGGTTGAGGAATTTGAGTAATCTCTTTGACGGTAAAAACCTTTCAGTGCTAGTCGAGCTGTTAGACCAGTTTGCTCACGCAAGCCACGAGACGCGGCCTCATCAAACGATTCCCCCCAACGCACTGGCTGACCAATTACACCCCAGTATCCATAATATGGCTGCCGTAGGCGTTGATGGAACAAGTACTCAATGTTTCCTGTATCTGAGTTGGTCCGCTTAACATACGTTGCTGTGGTCAGTTTTGGCTGACGGATAGGAGCACGGTTTTCGTAGTCGAACCGATTCGCGAATTCTTTACCCTCGGGTGTTAATTCATATACCCCTTCGTCATTTTTCATCACCAAACCTAAGTTAACGAGCTTTCTCAAGTGAAATTTAAAATCGTCGCTTGTTAAATCAGTAACTGCCATCATCTCGGAAAACCGACGTGATGGATAGTGAGATAATTCCCTCAGTACGCTTACCTGTAATTTGTGTAATTCGTTCACAGTGCCTATTATATTGAAATCTCATTTTATAGCTACTTCGCTTCATAGGGTATATACGCACCCTAGCGTGCTTGCATAGAAATAGGTACTATCGAGCGCATGCGTTATATAGCAAATAGAATCTATAATGAATTCTCTGGTACCTCATATGGCCAGAGTTTGGCGGAATACCCAAGGTATGATCGGTTCATGCCGGAAGGTTGGCTCGTGGACCAATGGGGGCTACTCATGGGTGACGACATGAATAACTTGTACCATATGAGAGAAACGATTGAAAACGCGTGCTGGTTAATTGAAAATGAAAACCAGATTCAACCAGGTACGTTCTCTTTTGAGGATGCAGTGAAACTCACAATCACTGCTGCCCTACACGATCAAGGCGAAGCGATTGTTGGAGATATTGAGTATGGACGCAAAACCGCCGATAAAGAAATGGCTGAACGTACCGCTTTACGAGACTACGAATCTGTGTTTGTACCGGGATTGAGCGGACGAGCACTTGATATATATCGTATTGGCCGCGACGAAATTGCGTTTGGTGATAAAAACGAAAAATTGCCAGGGGCATTTACTACCATTGAACTTATAGGATTCATCAACAATACGTTGCGTGCTCTTCAGCAACTAAGACGGTTAAGCGGAGTAGATATGTCTGATCGAAAGCTGATGGCAATGGGAATCCGAAATGATTCTGATCGCCACACTGCAAGAGAGGTTCTTGAGCGTTTAGTCGCTGAAGTACTGGGTAGTGGAGTGCTCGAAATGTTAATACGTATGGCTAATCGCTATTCTGGAGCGAACCAGTACCTAAAGGCGCATTCGAGTGAGATAAGTTTAGGATTTAATCAAATAAGTCAAAAAGCGTTTGATTGGTACGAATCCGAAGATCCAGGCGCGGTTGAAGGCGAAAAAAGTAGTCGCATAGAAAAGTTCAATCGCCAAAAATTAATTTGGGAGCGATGGTCAGATTCTGAAAATGTAGCCACAATTTCACGGCTAGGAGTTACTGCTACAACTGACGCCTTGTCAGAAATCGGTGATTCAATGTGATGCTTGCAAATTAGGGTATTACATTACCCTATATTATGGCTACGACGTGTGTTTTAATGATGGTATGAGTGAACAATTTCCTAGCACAAGCCCAATTGATGAACCAGTAGAGAGCTCTATAGACCATACGTCGTCGCATGAGCAGCTCGATTTGGAGGTACCTTTGCCAGAGGAGATACAGCGCCTGATGGATTTGATGCACGACCGTAATCTTGAGCATCTCCCTACTATGGAGCATCGTA
This sequence comes from uncultured Candidatus Saccharibacteria bacterium, assembly GCA_963747455.1. GTDB lineage: Bacteria > Patescibacteriota > Saccharimonadia > Saccharimonadales > Saccharimonadaceae > SZUA-359. The sequence goes on from CAVVEW010000001.1 coordinate 49,037, forward strand.
CAAATCACTTATTCTTGGGGCACGCGGGAATCGGAGGTTTACTGACCCAACCAAAATTTGACCAGGACCCAGAAAGGCGCAAAGAGCTCCTTAGGATTGACGTTGCAAAAACCTACCTTCGCATACTGACATTGGCTGAAGCACTGGGCACTCCCGATGAATTTACTGCTAAGTTTGTAGAGCAATACGAAAAATGTCATAGATGCGGTCAAAACCCATGCGTCTGCAACCCCAGTGAGGCCGGTTTTGAAAGTGAGCAACCTACTGCAACTGAGATACATGCAGGATCAAGCCTTTCTGAATGGCAGGCACACCTCAAAAGGTTGTACGGGGGCAATAATGCACTACGCGACCTAGAGTGGATGGGCTTAAAGCTTGGCGCCGAGCTGGGTGAATCAATCACAGAGGTAACGCGAATGCAGAAAGCCATTCAGGCTGGCGGTAGCCCGGAGCAAGTAGAAGAATATCGACAGAGAGCTCTCGAAGAGCTAGCTCAAGTCACCGCATGGCTCCTTGGCATATGTGTTCACCCTGACGCGCGTCTTAACAATCAGGAAATAAATCTTGAACAAATCCTGGTAGATTTATACGGCGATGGCTGCCCTAACTGTGGTCAGATGCCGTGCCAATGCGGACCATTCGGACTCGAGGAAACCCGCAAAGATGAGACAGCGCCAGTATTACTAGAAATACTTAGGATGAAAGATGAGCAACGAGCTTCGGCACAAAGTGTTGATGCATGAAATCCGGTGAGCAGCCGAAGAAACTTAATGCCCGCATTGAGTACATTGGAAAAGCAACTATTCTTCGATGAGATTAGCGCCATCCTGTCGGGAAAACAAGCGGAGGAGCGAGTCTGGATAAAGCGCCTTTCTATGAAATGATATACTCAGCATATGATCAAATCCCATGCCTCCCCTGACTACATATGCCCAATCTGCGTAGGTTTGCGCGAAGAAAATAAACGACAATACACTTATTCGACCGAGCGATATCGTGTATCGCGATGAACGCGTGACTGTACTTATCAATTCATTCTTTATGGGCAAGAATGCCGGTCATGTCATCATCGTTCCAAATGAACATATCGAAACCGAGCCGTCATACGAGGCTGTAATGACATCTATGAACTCCCCGAAGAGCATGACACCATATCTGAACTGGAATGCCGCAAAGCAAATGCGCACTAGTGCAGGCGATTAGGACAGCGTACGAATGCAGACGGCATCACTCAAGCCGAGATAATGAGGCCAGAAAACTGGTCGATCACAGCATACCTTTTATTTTCAACCTTGCAGCGTGATCAGACAGTTCAACTACTCAAAAAATCGTTCGACGATGGATCACATCACTCCGAGCTTAGTCTATAAAAGCGCCTGGCCCCACGAGAGCGGCAGCTATATCCGAGAAGCTAGCACAGCCGTTCTACGAGACTTGTTCTAGGTTCAACTGCTACGAATCATACACTATTCGGAGTAAAACAGTGGGTAATAATTGTTGTTGTATTTCCTTGACAGCCAGGCGTACAATAACACTAGCAGCTGAACATAAAGGAGGATGTATGCGCGGACCAATTGACTACATAATTGTGGGGTTCGAAGGGAATACCTTCGATGGAAGCATACTAAAAGCTATCGGCGACGCACTCGACCAAGGCGTCATTGCGCTCGTTGACCTTCTCGTCGTCAGCAAAGACGAAAATGGCGCTGTCAGGGCGCTGGATGTTGCCTCTACTGGCGATGAATTTGCAGTAAGCTTCGTACAGAAGTACAAACCGGGTGAAAGTCACGTCAACGATGACGACAAAGACGAAATCGGCGACTTGCTCGAGAACAATACGACCGCAGGCATGCTCGTTATCGAGCAACTCTGGGCGATTCCGCTCAAGCAAGCCCTTATAGATGCAAATGGTGTACTGGTCGCGGAGGGTCGAATTCACCCTGAAGCGGCAGAAGAATTTAATGTCGAAGAAGAGGAGGAATAAGATGCCGGGATTATTACGAGGGGTAGCGAGAACGGCTGTCATAGCAGGAACCGCTACGGCAGTATCGAACAACGTCAGTCGGCGTCAAGCGCGGCGCTGGTCTGATCAGCAAGCCGAAGCGCAGCCACAGATGGAGGCAGCGCCGCCCGAGCCAGCTAATGATATGGTCTCTGAGCTGCAGCAGCTCGCACAGCTAAAAGATCAGGGCATCCTGACTCAAGAAGAATTCGACGCCAAGAAAAAGCAGATTCTTGGTATCTGATAGACGTAGTGTGCTCTATGCAAAACGTCGCCTGGGCAAGGCGACGTTTTTAGTATGGTATGGAAGAATGGTTACGCTCGGGCGCGGACAGCATGTACGGGTATATCGACTGCTTGGTCGCGAAGACGAAGCTGGTTCAGGCGGCGGCGGTGGTACTGTGACGCCAGTCGACGGATGCGAAATTTTGGACTAGTGAATTTACGTTTCGTATCTGCCATGATTACACTCCTGGTTGTGGTACACCAAAGAAATAGTTGATTTCGTCGATGATGCGACCGCGCTGATAGACGGGGACTTTTCGTGGTCGTATGTCTACGTCGTTTAGCTCAGGGAATTTGCGTGATTTTGATGCCATGAATTTTTTGATTCGAGCATCTGTTACCATATCTACTCTTTTCATGATTCTCCACCTCTTCTTGCGTTAACAATACCCGTAGTATAGCTAGGCTCGCAAGGGAACACTGTAAAAAATGTCACATAAAAACACAATCACGATTCGTATGTGAGAAACTCTCGACTTTTTGTTACTATACGAGAATGACAATACAGTATATCTGTCGAGGCAATGCCTTTCGAAGTATCATGGCTGAAGCATATACAAACTCTCTACACATCCCCGGTGTGGAAGTGTTATCGAGTGGTACTATTGCAACCCGCGCTAAACACGGAAACATCGCGCGCTTTCCGATGACGCTCGATGTTCTATCGGAGCATGGAATCCAAAAGTACGCCAAGGATCACTATGCGGATGATTTGACCCAGGAATTACTCGATCGCTCAGATGTTGCCGTATTCGTAAATGACCGAGCATACCAGGAGGCAGCAACTACCTACCGTATGCCGCGGCAAGTCTACATATGGGATATTACGGATATTGGCGAAGGCGACCGAGTTGCGCATTCATTGACCGAAGAGCAGCACTTCAGTGAAATAATTTTCGGTGAGATCAAGCAAAACATCGACGAGCTCGTAAAGCAATTAGGCTTGTAAGCGCCCGTTATTGACATGTATATACTCACGCAAGCCGGCTTCGCCGCGCTGCATTATACGGTGATGAAAGAATGTAAAGAGAGGCCGGAGCAAAAAAGATAGTCTCTGCATCCACGCTTTCGTCGTGACAACGTTCCAGGTGATGACAATCGTGGTGGGTGTGCTTGGTGTGGTATCTGTGGCGTGAATCATGAAGCTTCCCTTTCCGACTAAGTCTCCGTCTGAGTCGAAGTAGATGTGGCGAGCCTTTTCGTATTCGGTGACAGTGATGTCGGTTCTGAGTCTATAGCCACCTCCACTTTTCCAGGTGCATATATAGCGCGAACCGGCTCCGTGCACTTCGTCTAAAATTTCGACAGATTCGAGTCCCGCCCACCAGCTTTGCCAGTCCTCACTGCGGAGGATTGCTTCGGAAACTACCTCGCGAGAAGCGGGGATTGTCCAGGTGTGGGTGAACTCGTATTCGGCTGGCTGCATAGAAGCATATTGTAGCGAAGCTTGCTATGATTTTCCAGGGGTAGTGTGAGAAAATAAGTACGAATATGGCGGAGAGGAAGAGATTCGAACTCTCGGTACGAGTCGCCCCGTACACACGCTTTCCAAGCGTGCGCCTTCAACCGCTCGGCCACCTCTCCATAGTTTCCTATTGTACAAAATTCATTCGACTCATACGAGCCCAATAGACAGGCGCAGCGCCGCGTGCTCCTATCGCTTAGCTCTTCCGCCTCCTCACCGACAAATAAGTAAACTTATTGTCGATTTCGCTCGGCTCCACCAACCGCTCGGCCACCTCTCCATTAGAACCTAGTATACACGAGTGAAAAATACATCACGGTCATGGTTGCTCTCGTTGCAATTGGCAGTGATAATAGATAGAATATGCCGACCAAAAAACCTATTATCCGTTTGAACGGTCTCGTAAAAAAGTACGGGATTGGTGACGCTGAGCACCGAGCACTCGATACGGTCGATTTATCGATCGATGCGGGTGAGTTCGTGGCTATCATGGGGCCGTCGGGATGCGGCAAGACGACGCTACTCAATATCTTGGGTCTGCTCGACCGTGCAGATGATGGCGAATACCTACTCGACAACGAGGACGTTGAGCAATTCTCTGATCGGCGCCGTGCACACGTTCGCTCAAAACAAATCGGCATCGTATTTCAAAACTTCAACCTGATTGATCGCATGACCGTAATCGAAAACGTCGCCCTTCCTCTGACCTATCATGGTTTGCGGCGTACAAAGCGCCTCGAAGCTGCGAGCCAATCGCTCAAGACATTTCATCTCTCTGAGCGAGAGTATTATCTGCCCCATCAGCTATCTGGTGGACAAATGCAACGCGTGGCGATCGCACGTGCGCTCGTAAACAAGCCTACCCTCATCTTGGCCGACGAGCCAACTGGTAATCTCGACAGCCGCTCAAGTCACGTCATCATGGAAGAGCTAGCGGATTTGCACCGTCGTGGAAACACAATTCTTATGGTGACTCATAATCCCAATCTAACAAGTTATGCGAGTCGTGTAATCAACATGCTCGATGGTCGTGTGGCGAGTGACAAGAAGATTCGGGTTTCGGCGGTATCGGATGTCCAGAAGATTACGCTCCGTACACCGAAGAAGACGAAAGCCGAGGAAAAGCCTACGAAAAAAGCGACGAGTAAGAAAAAGTCGACCAAGACCGCAACAAAGAAGCGAGTGACCGCAAAAAATGCGAAGAAAAAGGAGAAAACGTCGTGAGAATGCTCATCGCTGACTATATCGATACCGCTGCGCACTCGCTTCGCATGAACAGGATGCGAACGCTCCTCACTACCGTTGGAGTTGCAATAGGTATTGCGAGCGTTACGACGATTCTGGCACTCGCGCAGGGCGTAACCTCTGCGGTGAACAGCCAAGTGAACCAAGTCGGCGGAAATGTCGCGGTCATTCGACCTGGTGTCGAAACGCCGAGTGATTTGACGCGTCCCATTCTGCCCCAGCAGTTCAACACGAGCAGCTTAACAGAGAATGATGTCGAGGCTATACGTACAGCAAACAAGGGGCTTACCGTTGCGCCTATCATGACGCTAAACGCAACCCTTCGATCGAAAACATCTACTGTTCCAACTACCTTGGTTGCGAGTTCACCTGAACTGGCTAAGACGACCGATTTACCGATAGATCAAGGACAGTTTCTCGATGAAAGTACCTCGGACAATGTCGCTATCGTTGGTCGGCAGCTCTCGATTGATCTGTTCGGTACAGATAACCCAATCAGTCAGCAGTTTAAGGTTCAGAGGAGAGACGTTCACCGTTATCGGCGTACTGAAGATGCTCGACAATCCAGTCAATTACAACAATGTAGATTTTGATAATGCCGCAGTAATCACTTTCCGCCAGGGGAAGTCGCTCAACGATGGGCGTACGCAGATTCAGCAAATAAATATCCGTGCCAGCAGCCCTGAGGAGCTAGAAAAAGCAATCGATTCGATTTCTACACAATTGAAAAAACTTCACGGCGAAGATGACTTCCAAATCCTCACTGGCACCGATGTTGCATCGACGACCAATCGCACCTTTCAATGGGTGGCAGCAGTCATGACAGCAATTGCCGCAGTATCGCTACTCGTAGGTGGGATTGGCATCATGAATATCATGCTCGTCGGGGTCGCAGAACGTACGCGCGAAATTGGTATCCGAAAGAGTGTGGGTGCAAGTAATGGCACGATCGTGATTCAGTTTATGGTTGAGGCATTGATGCTTAGCTTGCTCGGCGGCATCGTCGGTGTTATTGCAGGTCTGGTACTTGCGTTCTCACTATCGCTCGGTCTCTACTTTACACCGGTCTTTTCATGGCAGATTTTTGCTCTGGCGCTTGGCGTATCACTCGTTGTGGGCGTCATATTTGGCCTTTATCCTGCAATACGTGCTGCGCGAAAAGACCCTATCGAGAGTCTTCGACAGTACAGATAGCTACCAATCTGTTAACGGTCGCGACACGACCCTAGTTTCTTCAGGCACGCGCGGGCGCTTAGTTACATATCTGTCTTGCCCGCGCTCTGCCGGAAAGGCAGAGCCTTCAGAAACTAGGGGGCGTGTCGCGCCCTACCCGGTTGCTTTTAGGCGAGTTCTTGCTTCAACTTTGTGATCAGAGGCACTGGGCCAGGATCGGCGTTGTTGAGGATACCGACATAGATACTGACAAAATCTGCGAGCAGGTGCCCTGCGACAAGTTGCTTGAGGAGGGTGTCTCCGACGAGATGAATGGTATTTGCCTTCGGTCGTTTGCCGCTGAGTAAACGATCACTCACCTCGAATCGTTTGAGAATTTGTGGATGTTCTTTATCGCTGACAAGGTCGAAAATAACAAACGGCTTGTCGATTGGGTGTGAGGTCCAGCCGATGAATTCGTTGTGATTGACCTCTGGGTAATAGTTCCAAAACGCGACGTTTTTGGCATTTTCATTCCAGCTAATCTTCCATTTGTAGGCGAGTGAGCGCGTGTCGTAGCCGCCATAAAATACTGGCGTCTTTCCGACAGCCGTCAGTGCTAATTGCTTGGCATAGTTTCGCTCAACAGGCACTTCTTTGACCCATTTTTCGCTCTGCTCATGGAGCCACTCAGAGGCGTCTTCTAGTTCGGCTAGATGTGGCTTGGCTTTGAGCACGCCAAAGTGGTCGAGTAGTGTGACAAGCACGCGGACCTGAACAAAGGTCAGCATGCGTGGCTGAATTTTGATGTCTGGCAAGGTTACATTGACGACTTTGTCGGCCATGGCCGTTTCGCGCAGCTTGCCACCACCAGCGATAACGGCAAGTTGACTGCCGCGTTTTCGCGCCTGGGCGTATGCATTTAAAATTTCTTCGGTGTTGCCAGAACAACTCGAAGTGATTACGAGCGTGTCTTCATCTGCATAGGTGGGTAAACTGTAATCCTTGACTACTTCAAAAGGTATGCAAAGGTCTGCATCGAGCCATGATTTTACAAATTCTGCAGCGAGCGCTGATCCGCCCATGCCTGCAAACACGATGTTTTTCACCGTACGGTGATCATGCTCTGGCTCGTTTATCTCGACATCCATAGCGAGTTGTTCGTACTGCATCGCTCCTGAATCGAGCGTCCGTTCACTGTCTCGTTGCTTTAGCACATTACTATCATCGAGCATCTCTCCACCTTTCTGTCTTGTCTCGCTGTTTGTCTCCATGATACAATACACAGTAAGTAAGCGTAAACAATATATCGATAAACGAGGTGGGCATGAATATCGAACCAACAGAACAGAAGCAATCGATTAGTGATGATCAAGAACTCGCGAAAGTACTCGCGGGTATCAACAATGACGCTGGTGAGCCAGCTCCAGTAGCAGATGCGGTTATGCCTGCGATGCCAACGCCGCCTACTCCCCCACCTGTGGCGGATGATGCAGCAGCTGCTGTTGTAGCAGACCCTATCGATGAACCAGCACTGCCTGCCGTCCCTGCCGCAGAAGCAGGACGAATCGCTCGAGGTTATCAAGAAGCAAGCCCTCGGCGAACTCCGCCCACTTGTCGATAAGCTCCAGGTTGAGCCAGATGAAAAGTTCGACATCTACCTCCTGCTCCTTCGTTCAACTGACGACAAAGAGCTCATCGCGCCAGCACACGAGGCTGCCAAGGCTATCACCGATGAGTCAAAGCGCGCCCAGGCACTCCTCGATATCATCAAGGAAATCGACTTTTTGAGCCAAGGCACTTCCTCGGCACAGCAACTGTAGATTTACTACCTCCAAAACCAAAACTCCCGCTTATACGGCGGGAGTTTTGTATATGCATGAAGATGCCCCGACTTGCGCCGGGGACTTTTTCGTACCAATGGTACTCTCGGTCTGGACGGGCCGATAACGTTTTCATGAGAGGATGTATGCGTGTCAGTAGCGAGTACTCTCGCGCCGCTCGTCGACAAGCCGAAGCGCGGCGTTGCGCATCACCTTGTTCGCCTCTGTACGAAGATGGTTGACTCTGTTGGCACTCAGACCCATCTGAATGCCGAGCTCCATGGCGGTGAGGATCGAGCCGCCGTCCATGCCAGACCGCCGAAGGACGACCTGAAGCTGAGTTCTGGTCAACTGACGAAGAAGCCAGCTGACGTTTTGCTCAGTGCTCAACCATTCCCTTTCGTCCTCGTAGAGCGCGCGAAGTTTTTGCGCCTTCTTGTGACCTTCCGCGTCGATCTTCGCAGGCAAGAGGGTGGCAATCAGCTTCTCGCACTCAGCCGGCCTAAGCTTGCTAGGAACGTGTGGAGCTTGCGCGGTGAGTGACTCAGCAAGTTCGCGTACTCGCCCCGGATTACGGAGGGCCCGCTGAAGATCCCATTCCCTCACGCCGAGAGCCGCGAGCGCCTCAATGAGAGACGTCGCCGTTGAAAGTCGTACATCGTCGGTATCGATGGTGACCATCGTACCTCCCCTTCGTGAAATGTTGCCCTGAGGGCAACAACGAAACTCCCGCTTAAGCAAGGAGTTGAATGAATTATATAACTTTATATAAAAAAAAGCAAGACCGTCGCAAAACGGTCTTGCTTTCGCAGAGGGTGAATTTACATCATCCCAGGCATGCCGCCACCCATTGAAGGCATCGATGATTCCTTCTCTGGGATATCGACGACGAGGGCACCCATAGTTGCTGCGGTGCTCGCGATAGATACGGCATTTTGCACAGCTTCTTTGGTGACGCGAGTTGGGTCGATGACACCGGCTTTTTTGACATCGATGAGGCCTTTGTCGGGTGCCATGACATCGACACCCATACCAGCCTTGGCTGACTTCAACCTGTGCCAGGAGCGCTGCAGAATTGAGGCCAGCATTTGCGGTGATCTGCAGGAATGGCTGCTTGAGCGCATCACGGACGACTTGGCGACCAGCGCTTCGCTGTCGCGCCGTCGACCTTGATGCTGCCTGCGAGGTTGACAAGTGTTACGCCACCACCAGCGACGATACCTTCAGCGAGTGCGGCTTTTGTAGCGGCGACGGCGTCATCGACGCGGAATTTCTTCTCATCGATCTCGGTTTCGGTTGCGCCACCGACTTTGATGACGGCGACTTTGCCGCCGAGTGCTGCCGCACGCTTTTCGTACTGCTCTTTGTCGTATTCGCTGCTGGCGTTTTCGGCTTGAGCGACGATTTGCGTCAGACGAGCCTTGAGCTCTCTGGCGTACCAGCACCTTCGATGATCGTCGTTTCGTCTTTGCCGACGATAACTTTGCGGGCTGTACCGACTACTTCGAGGCCGACGTTTTCAAATGTCAGACCTTGGTCTTCGCTGATAACCTGTGCACCGACAAGTGTGGCGATATCGGCCATGATGTCTTTGCGGCGGTCACCGAACGACTGGCGCCTTGACGACGACAGTGTTGAGCACACCCTTTGAGCTTGTTGAGTACAAGGATACTGAGTGCTTCCCCGTCGACTTCGTCGGCGATGAGCACGATGTCTTTTTTGCCAGCTTGCGCCAATTTTTCGATCAGCGGCAATAGCTCTTGCGCACTCGAAATCTTTTTGTCGGTGATGACAATCGATGGTTTTTCGTAGACTGCTTCTTGGCGATTGGAATCAGTCACGAAGAATGGACTTGCCCAGCCTTTGTCGAGGCTAAATCCTTCGACAACTTCGGCTTCCATGTCGAGGCTTTGGCCGGCTTCAACCGTGATGACGCCGTCTTTGCCGACTTTTTCCATAACGTCTGCAATCAGCTTGCCGATCTGGCTATCACCAGCAGAAATCGTCGCGACTTCAGCGATACGATCACTTTTGCCTTCGATTGATTCGCTCAGGCCATCGATGCTTTTGACAATCTCAGCGCCCGCAGCTTCGATGCCTCGTTTGAGTTCCATCGGGTTGTGACCAGCGGCAATCAGGCGGTTGGCTTCGTTTAAGATGTGGTACGTCAGTACTGTTACGGTCGTCGTACCGTCACCGGCTACTTTGTTGAGCTTGCTCGCAGCCTGATTTGATAAGCTCTGCACCGACTTTGTAGCCGAGTGTTTCGTCGTCTTCCTCTGGTAGGTCAACGCCTTCAGCTACCGTTACACCATCGTGTGTGACCGTTGGGCCGCCGTAGCCTTTGGCAATCACAACATTGCGGCCTTTTGGCCCGTAGGTTACCTTGACTGCGTCGTAGAGCGCTTTTGCTCCGCCAAGTACACGAGCGCGCGCATCATCATCATAAAAAACTTTTTTTGCCATGGTTCCTCCTATATTGCTCACACTGAATGCACCGCCCGCGACCATACGCCTCTATTGTTCTATTGAAATATCGGCTCTCCAAAAATGGAGAATGGTCGTCGGACGTGTGGCATCCAGTACTCGCAAGTTGTTAAACGGTTGCTAAAATATCTTCTTCTTTAACGATCAAGTATTCGTCACTGTCTAGCTTGATCTCTGTCGTCGAGTATTCTTTATAGAGAATCTTATCCCCTACTTTGACTGCCTTTACATCGGGGCCGACAGCTTTTACGGTAGCCATGACGGGTTTTTCCTTGGATTGTTCTGGCAGGTAAAGCCCGCTGGCAGTCTTTTCTACGGCTTTTTCGCGGACAGCTACCACGCGATCGCCGAGTGGTTTGATAGGTGAACTCACGTCGCTTTTCCTCCTATAGTTTCATGTTGTGACTCTAGTCTAGCAGACAAAATTAGCACTCGTCAAGCGCGAGTGCTAATTTTCTGGATTTGAAGAAGACGCTATTTTACAGGGTTTTCGCGCCAGTCTTCTGGTGACTGCGAAGGTAAGAACGGCTCATAGTGAGCGGTGGCAGGACTTCCCGGGTCGTCTGGTGTACCCGCTTCGATGCGCACGACAAAATCCCTGCCTTCTGCGACGAGAAAGCCATGTATGCCGTAATTCTGTGCAATCAATAGCATATCCAATGTGTAGGCAGTGTGGCCGAGTCTCTTAGCTCGTCTCGTCGAGAGTTCGTCTTCTGGAGAAGCTGCGATATCGACACGTAGTTCCTTGAGTCCGGTGTCACCCCGTGGTGCTTCATCGACACACTTGAGGACACCAGCCCATGTAGGGGGTTCAGTAACGTGATATCGGCCAGCGGGTAGGTTCATAATGGTATATTATATCATTTATACTACAAAAAGTAAATGCTATACTGCCTTTGCTTGCTCTGCGTCCAGTCGAGCGAGGAGTCGAGCTCGTATGATAGCCAGCTGCTCGTCATTTGCACGGAAACTCTCGCCTAGCTGGTAGCCGGTCAGTCCTGTCCAGAAACGGAAATGTCCTGAACTACCGATGCCAACGTTTTCATTTTCTTCGGAAGACTTCACATCCATTTCGTACATGTCGCGTTTGTAGGAAAAACGGATGTCCACACCCTTTTTCTCATCCTCTACGGAGACTTCTTCATATACTTCGACATCTGGGATAGTCCACAATGCCTGCTCGGTAAAAATCTCTTGCTGCATGGCAGTTACCCTTCGTCGGGTCTCTCGGCTGAAGTCCCCCGTGTCATCGTTTGGTAGCACCTGTATGGCCAGCTGGTCGATTAGCGACAGTAGCTCACGACGAGTCGTACTGGGCGATGCATCAATTATCAGTCGGACACCATGGTTAAACCGAATTAGCGTATCTTTTGCTTGGCCAATCTCTTCTTTACTTGCATCGGGAGAGTGGACGACATTCATGGCTTCAGCCGCAGGGCTAACCGTCGATAGGAGTGCCAAAACTTGATGCTTTTCATCGAGGTATTCGGTCTGGTTCTCTACCTGGTACTTCCGCACCATAACAGCTGCTGCTCTACCAATCGCCGTTGCGATACGGTCTGGGACGGGTAGCTCGCGAAGATCATCTCGATCGCGAGCGAGTACAGCTAGATACTCATTTGAGCCCTGGATCTGGCTCGTGAGTTCGTGGGGTTGTGTGGTGGGTGTGTATGTTTTTGCCATAGGTACGCTATTAGCATAACAATTATAGTCAGTTTTGTCAACCCTACTGGCATACCTACGGAGTATGCTTAAATAGTCACATGTCTATACGATTTGCGACCGACGACGAGATTGCCGTCTGGAATGAAATGATTATTGCCAATCCCGATGGAGGAAATATCCTCCAGGGTGAAGAATTTATGCAGCAAAAGCGCGAAGCTGGCTGGACGATTCGCTATGCTATGGCCGATAAGCGCGCGATTTCTGTGATGGAAAAGTACGTTTTTCCCTTCGGTAAGGTGTGGTACGCGCCAAAAGGTCCATCGACGACTTCGCTCGATGATCTCGATGCACTTCTCGCTATACTTGTGCCCTTTGCACGAAAAAACGGTGCTTTTACACTGAAAATTGAGCCGGAGCTCGACCACGACGTAGACCTAACGAGTTTGATACAAAAGTACGGGTTACACCGCACTAATCCGATCCAGTACAACTTTGCGACAGTTATCGTCGATTTATCACCGAGTCTCGATGAAATCATGGCAAGCCTGCCGCAAAAAGGTCGCCATGCAATCCGCCGAGCTGAGCGCGACGGCGTGACAGTGCAAAAAGTCGAGCCAACTGACGAAAACTGCAAAATTATGTATGACCTGCTTCGTGGCACCGCCGACGATTCGTCGTTTGCTATCCGCCCACCCGAGTATTACAAACGATTTTATCGTCATTATGGCGAAAACGGCGGACTATTTCTCGCGTACTTTGAAGGCCAGCCTGTCGCTGGCGCCTTTGCTATGGTTCAGGGAAAAAAGAGTATGTACAAAGACGGTGCATCTATCCGCCAGCGAACCGCCTATGGCGCCAGTCACCTCTTGCAGTGGCATGTTATACAGTGGGCCAAGTCCAAGGGCTCTGAGTACCACGACCTCGCTGGTGCGCCACCGATTGCACGCGTCCATGACCAGACGCATCCTTTTTACTATATGGGCAAGTTCAAGCGCCAATTCAATAAGGAAACGACTGAATTTGTCGGCACCTACAACATACCGGTTGCAAAACTTCGTGGTATCTTCTGGGATCGATTCTACGAGAAAGTACTGCGCCGCGCATATTTCAAATTTCGCGGCCAATCGTGGTATTAACCCTCTAAATTGTGAGATAATAAACATCCTATGATAAACACACGAGTACTCATGTCCGGCGTCCAGTATTTTGCCGATGATGCCCCGATCAATCCCTTTATGGACAAAGACAGCACCTATCGACCTCGCATGAGGCCAAGCGTGAACACGATGCTATCCAATCAGCGCTCGAATCTGTCGGCGTGAGCGTCGAGCGTGTCGATCCGCCTGCTGATTGCCAAGATGGTGTCTTCACGGCCAACTGGGCGCTTGTACGTGGCGACAAAGCAGTCCTGGCTCGCTTACCCAATGCTCGCAAAGACGAGGAGCCATATGCCAAGCAAGTACTGGAGAGTATGGGAAAGACTGTCTATGAACTGCCAGCAGATATCGAAAAGTTTAGTGGTCAAGGCGATGCCCTTCCCTGTGGCAACTATCTCTTTTGCGGCACTGGCTATCGTACCGATGAGGCGGCTCAACTATTTGTCTGCGAAACCCTAGGCTTTGAGCGCGTAAAAGTTCAAGCAAAGCCTCAGCTCGATGCAAACGGGCAGCCGATGATAAATGCCTACTCTGGTTGGCCAGACAGTTTCTACTATGACCTAGATCTAGCAGTGTCGATTCTCAAGGCGCCAGTCTATGACGGCGATGAGATTATCGAAAATGGTCTGATTGGCTTTTGCCCCGAAGCGCTGACACCGGAAAGCGTCGAAGTTATCCGTAGTCTGCCTGGCCTCGACCGTATCGAAGTCAGCGAAGATGAAGCAGTCCACAACCTCGCCTGCAATCTCGTCAGCACCGGCACGCACGTCGTCATGAACGACGCGCCAGAATTTGCGGCCGCCATAGAGTCACACGGCCTCACGACCACTCGCCTCTCCAACCCTGAACTCGCCAAAGGTGGCGGGTCGATGCGGTGTACGACGTTGACGTTGGAATAATTTTTCCAATTAGAAGACCCCGCAGGGGTCTCCCACTCTCCTTTCGGATCGTAGTTGTCTTGCGGGGTAGTGCCTGAGCGAGCTCAGGCGGGTTGCAGTGCCTCGGGCATGACGCCAAGAGCCTGCAGGCGGAGGATGGTGAACGCGAAGCCACGACGGACCCACACCTCTGAGGTGTCGGAGCATTCTTGGCTGAACTGCGTTCGGGTCAGGCTCTTGAACTCAGCAGCACCGTCCTCGATGTCGAGACCGGAGCCCCATGCCACGTCGACGAGCTGCCCACCGAGCTGGATGTTCTCGTAGTGCCAGTAGTTGCGGTGGCCAGAGAACTGCCAGTAGCCGAGGATGAGCTCGACTTCCTTGGCGGGACGGTAGTGGCAGCCAGTCATCTCTCCAAGATCGGCGAGTCTCACCCAGCCGCGCTGACCACGACGACGCTCCCGCGCCTTCATGCTCAGTCCTCGATGGGTTGCGAGAGGCTGTCGGGCGTAGTTGAGCCTGGGGATGTTGACTCCACGGCCCAGCTCGCCCTTGTGAATCATGCGGGCGTACTCCAGGGTCTTGCGACCACTGGGCTTGACCTGCCGTCTCGGCTGGTCGACATCCTCTTCTTCTGCGCAGACGTAGCCGAACGGCTTGTCGCTGATGTAGAGCACGTCGGGGGTGCTGTAGAGCGAGCTCAGTGTGATGCTCTCGAGCTGGCTGTGGTCGATGCCGACGAGCCAACTGTAGTAGCCGGGGATGAGCGTACGCTCCATGACCCACATGCCGTTCGGTACGACGAAGGGGGTCTTTTCGATCACCTCATCAGCGCCAGTGTATGTACGGGGCTTCAGGCCGGACTTAATGTCCGGGTCGAGCACCCACTTCTTCTTCGTGAACGTCATTCCCTCGGGGTTGTCGGTCACTTGAACCATCTCCTATGCGATACTATCGGTATATTCGTGAAGCGTATCGCCACCCCACGAACTCGCCACCTGATGCGACGAAGACAAGAGCTATCCAGCTCCTCTCTTCGCCCCATCAAACGACTCTGTTAAAGAACAGATATATATTAGCATAAATAGTATAAAAAGTCAATAATCGAGCGGTAGCAAACAAGAGGGGCTGCTATTTGTTAGCTCGAGTGCATTTCGCACTTCACCGGCTTCGTCCCACGGATGGACTTCCCAGAGGCACTGTCGTCTTTTTCGCCGCCAGATCCTATCGCACGTTCGATGGTTTTTTCGTGGCCTTTGCCGAGCAATATGACGACATCGTCTTTGCCTGAAACTCTGGTCATCGCGAATTTGATAGCTTCTGGGCGGTCGAGTATGAGGAACATGTCTTTATCTTTTACTTTGCCGCTTCGCTCTGCACCTTCGGCGATTTGGATGAGGATGAGATTGCCGTCGATATCGCGGTCGTCTTCTTCGGTCAGGACGACTTCATCGCAGTATTTACCAGCAATTTCACCTTGGGTCCATCGCTTGCCTTCGTCGCGGCGGCCAGCTGAGCCAAATACCGCGATCAGTTTGCCCTTGGTGCTTTTTCGTAAATCACCGAGCAGTCGTTCGAAACTATCTGGCGTATGCGCAAAGTCGACGATGACGCTAAAGTCTTGTCCTTCGTCGATGGTGTCCATGCGGCCTTCAACGCCCTTGAGGCTCGCAATTCCCTGCTCGATCTGTTCTTTTGATAGACCGAGATGATGGCCGACAGTCACGGCAGCGAGACTATTTGATACGTTGAATTCACCAGGAATATTGCAGCGGATGTCGTAGCTCGTTTCGCCGATGACTGCGCTGTACGTGCTGCCGTCACCCTGCATGTCGATAGTCGTGTGCCTGGACGTCACCCTTTGCGATACCGTAGGTTGCGCTGTGGTCGATGGCTCCAGTGAAGATATCTGCACTCGGATCATCGGCGTTTACGACACCAAACCCGCCACGTTTGTTTGCCAAACGAAACATCGATGCCTTTGCGTCGCGGTAGCGTTCAAATGTCCCGTGGTAATCGAGGTGCTCATGGGTAATGTTCGTCATGACGGCGATCTCGTACGGGATACCCCAGACGCGGTGCTGCGCGAGCGCATGGCTGGTAGTCTCGAGTACGACCCAGTCAGCTCCTTGTAGCTTTGAACTCTTTGAGGCGGCGATTTAACAGAGGTGCCGATACGGTCGTCATGTGTGCGACTTGAGGGGTAATGTCATTGCCGACACCGTAGGCAACTGTTGTCATAAGAGCAACATTATAACCAGCATCAGCGAGCATCTTGTGAATCATGAAACTCGTCGTCGTCTTGCCGTTTGTGCCTGTTACACCGATGACATGCATGCCGCGTGCAGGAAAGCCGTAGCGGGCACTCACGAGCATTGCTTCTAGTTTGTGTCCTGTTGGTTCGATAGCCTTAAAGACGCTCATGGGCATGAGCTTTTTTAGGAGTTGTTTCACGCTTTCAGTACCTCTTCTAGTAATATTTCGCTTGTTAATTTTCCGTTCGTCGACTTCGTGCGTAAAGTGCGGGCCGAGCAAGAGTACGACGTCATCTTTTTTGGCTGAGCGGAGGGTCAACTCGATCGACTGCTTCAGGTCGTCAGCATGGTAGCGTGCCGTTGACTTCCTCGCCCCTTGTGACGGTCACATGGTCGGCTCTGAGTCGAGAGCATGTCGAGCGTGTCGCTGTCGAAACTATCATCACAGGCGATGAGCAGACGGCGCTTGGCAATCTGCTTGAGTGAGGCCGTGACGAGATCTGCTGAACGAGATGACGGAGCACCATCGACATAGAGGGAGTACGGCTCATTGAGCGGCAATTGCTCGAGATTTCCTCGGACGGTTTCGAGCCGAGCAATCCCCTCTTGGAACTTAGAAATATCGAGTCCTAGCAGATAGCCAGCGGCGACTGCTGCGGCGACATTGTAGGCATTTGCCTTGCCAAGGAGGTAGGTCGACAGCGTCAAATTGGTTTGGTGGTCAATTGTTACTTCAATTTCTGTGCCTTTGCGATACAGTACGACATTTCGCAGGTATGCTTCGGCAAGTTCGCTGTCGCCAAAGCTGATTTTTTGATGTGGTGCGATGGCCAAGCCTTCGGTGGCCATGCCTTCAGGAATCACGACATACGCTGACGGTGTTTCCATCACTTGCTTAGAAAGCTCGCCTTCTGAGGTGACGACCATCATTTCTACCTGGAGTGTCTCCAGTACGCAGCTACGCAAAATAGCCGGTGTGACCGCCATGACGACCGTCTCAGCTCGTTTTTTACTCTTTGAGATGGCTCGTTGGACGGCTTCGGCGCTGGCATCGTAGCGCTCTGGGTAAGGTTCGCCATCGATGTGACTCGTTCTGTCGGTAAATACTGCAGCTGTTTGGGCATTTTCCCGTAGGAGCTCGCCGATATAGAGAGCTGTCGTCGTCGCACCGTATTCCCCCACTACCAGTATCAGCCGGACGTTACGCGACGGGTGGTTGTAACGCAATGCAGCCTTTTTGGCTCGAGCTTTCCCAAAAAAATCTCGCTTCATACCCCTATTTTACACCTAATCAGCGATGGTATACTAGACGAGTATGAAAATATTGGGAATCGAGTCGAGTTGCGACGAGACGAGCGCGGCGGTTGTCGAGGATGGCCGGACGCTGCTGAGCAATGTAGTTCAGAGCCAAATCGACATCCATGCAGAATATGGCGGAGTGATTCCAGAGATTGCAGCGCGCAGCCATATCGAGGCAATCAACCCTGTGATCGCAAAAGCGTTGCAGGATGCGCATGCTGACTGGGATGATATCGATGCGATCGCCGTCACAAATGCCCCTGGCCTCGTGGGCTCTCTATTGATTGGCACGCTTGCCGCTCGAACTCTCGCTGTCATTCACAATAAGCCCCTCTACGGCATCCACCATGTGGAGGCGCATGTGTATGCAAATTTTGTAATTCAACAGAGTGAAGACAGTGAAAAGCAATTGATACTTCCCTCTTCTCAGCCCAAATTTCCTATGCTCGCACTCATTGTCAGCGGTGGCCACACACAGCTAGTGTTATTTCGAGCTCATGGTGACTATGAACTCCTCGGTCAGACGCAGGACGATGCCGTCGGCGAGGCTTTTGACAAGGTAGCGAAGATCCTTGGTCTCCCCTATCCAGGCGGACCGTCGGTTGAGATCGCAGCCAAGGAGGGTGACCCGTACGCGTATGATTTGCCAAAGGCTCGTATGCAAAACCCATACGATTTTAGCTTCTCGGGCCTCAAGACAGCCGTTCTGAGGGCCGTACAGCGCGATGTGGGCAAGGACTTTAGATTTCCCTCTCACGAGCTCTCAGCGCTTCTCACGGCCAAACAGCAGCATGATTTCGCTGCTAGCTTCGTCCGTGTCGCGATAGAGACACTCGTCGACAAGACCGAAAAGGCTTTCCATGACTACTCCCCTGCCTCTGTTGTGATCGCTGGCGGCGTGGCAGCGAGCCCACCGCTACGTGCAGAACTCTCGCGTCGCTTACCGATAGCTATCGAGTACGCTCCGATGAGCCTTTGTACGGATAACGCAGCAATGATTGCGACTCTCGGCTACTACTATGCTCAGCATCATCAGGCGGATGACCCCTACTCTCTCGAAGTCACCCCTAGCCTGAGTATGACCAAAACTGCGTGGGCAAACTAGCAAAAATCGCTATCTGACCTCGAGAAAATGACTATTGTACACATACGTATTGCGTGTGCTATACTGATATCGAACATAAACACGTGAATGCGGGGAAAAGCGACCTGTCAACATTTTCGTAAGAAGATGAGTATTGACATTATGCCCAATTTCACGTGAAATATTGATAAGCTTTCAGCGTGTTGGTGGATAGCTACAAGAGGTGATTAGGTGAAATTAGCGAGTACATACACCCCCGGAGACTACGAACCGAACATCTACGCTCTCTGGGAAGAATCTGGTGCATTCAAGCCGTCTGGTAAGGGCGAACCTTTTTCTATGGTCATGCCACCGCCAAATGCCAACGGCAATCTGCATATCGGTCACGCACTTGATATGAATCTCAAGGATATCCTGGCCCGCTGGCGACGTATGCAGGGTAGGGACGTGGCATTTCTGCCAGGTGCAGATCACGCTGGCTTCGAAACGTGGGTGGTATACGAAAAATATCTACAGTCTGAAGGCAAAAGCCGCTTTGATTTCACCCGTGAACAGCTCTATAGCCAGGTGTGGGATTTTGTCGAAAACAGACGAGGCGATATGGAGCTTCAGCTCCGCGCTCTCGGAACCAGTTGTAGCTGGGACGATTTGGTATTTACACTCGATGAAAAAGTCATCGACACCGTATACGACACCTTCAAGCGCATGTGGGATGACGAACTCGTCTACCGCGGTAAGCGTATCGTTAACTACTGTACAAAGCATCAGACGAGCTTTGCTGATATCGAAGTCGAGCACAAAAACGAAAAAGGGAAGTTATGGAAAATTGCCTATCCGTTGCTCGATAAACGCGGCGAAATCGTCGTTGCGACAACTCGTCCAGAGACAATGCTCGGTGATACAGCAGTTGCCGTCCACCCCGATGACGAGCGCTACAAAGACCTCATCGGCACACGCGTACAGCTACCGATAACAAATAGGGAAATGCCGATCATCGCCGATGAGCATGTCGACAGGGAATTTGGTACTGGTGCAGTCAAGGTGACGCCAGCGCACGATCCAAATGACTTTGAGATTGCCGAACGGCATGGTCTCGAAATCCTTACTATCATCGACGAACAGGGTAAGATGCAGAATGTCCCAGAGTACCTGCAGGGCATGACAGTTCTAGATGCCCGCAAGCGCCTGCTTGCCATGCTCGAAGCTGATGAAGCGATGCGTGGTTCAGAAGATATCGAACACGCCGTCGGCCATTGTTACAAGTGCGGCACTATCATCGAGCCAATGCTCAAAGAGCAGTGGTTTGTGAAACTAGAGCCGCTTGCACACGATGCGATTACGCGCTTGCAGCAAAAGGAGATCAAATTTCACCCGGCAACCAAGCAAAAGGAAGTCATAGCCTACCTCTCACAGATACGCGATTGGAATATTTCTCGCCAGATTCCGTGGGGAATCCCAATACCGGCATTTCAAAGTACCACAAATCCAGATGATTGGATATTTGATACGCGGGTTGATCAGAAAACTATCGATGTAAAGGGTACAACATATAAACGTGAAGAAGATACCTTCGACACGTGGTTTAGCTCTGGTCAATGGCCCTATATCGTCACCGATAGTTTGTCCGAGGGCGAACTGAGCCGATTCTTCCCGACTGATCTGATGGAAACAGGCAGCGACCTTCTGCGGCAGTGGGTGAGTCGTATGATTATGCTCAGCGTCTATCGTACTGGCCAAGTACCGTTTGAAGATGTTTATTTCCACGGCATGGTCAATGACGAAAACAACCAAAAAATGAGCAAGTCAAAGGGCAATGTCATCAATCCTATGGAGATGGTCGCCGAATTTGGTTCGGACGCGCTCCGAATGGGTATTATTTCTGGACGTAGCGCCTCGCAAAACCAAGCCTTCAACAAGGGCGCGGTGGTTGCTGGACGCAATTTCTGCAATAAGCTCTGGAATATCGCTCGTTTTACCGAAAATACTCTTGGCGATAGTCCGGCTATCAGTTCTGCGTTGGCGCAGACGATGGCGGATCATTGGATTATTCGCCAGCTCAATGAAGCGCGCGCTACTATCGACGAGCAACTAGAGCAGTATCGGTTCTCAGAGGCCGCCGATACGGTCTATCATGTCATCTGGGGCGATGTTGCCGACTGGTTCCTCGAAGTCAGCAAGGTAGAAAAAAATACCGACATGCTGGCATGGGTGCTCGATACGTCACTCAAGCTCGCTCATCCGTTTGCGCCATTTGTGACCGAGACGATCTGGCAGAGCCTGTCGTGGCACGAGAGTATTACCGATAACCTCATTACTGCCAAATGGCCAACAGATCAAAAGTACGATGAAATTGCCGCAGCAGAGTTTGGCCGATTCAAGGATTTGGTCAGCGAAGCCCGCTTTGTCACGGCAGGACTTCCTGGAAACGACAAGTATACACTGCTCTATCACGATGATTCGTTGATTGCCGACAATGCCGAGTTGCTCAAGCATCTCGTACGCTCCGTAAACGCCGTTGAACATGTCGACGTAGGGCAGGGGACTGCGCCTCGCGAGTAGCGGACGTGACGTCTGGCTCGATATCAGTGATGAAGTTCTCTATGAGCACCAGATCAACCTCGAGCGACGCCTTGCCGAAGTACGCCAGTCTATCGCCGCACTCGAAGCACGACTCTCGAATGAAAACTATATTGCAAAAGCTCCTGAGCATCTAGTAGAAGAGACGCGCACCAAGCTCGACGAAGAAAAAGCCCATGCCGAGCGACTCGTGCATGAGCTTGAAGTACTGAGTTAAATTTAGGCTACGATCGGGAGAGAGTAGTTATCAAATGCGTGCCGGCCGCGAGGTTCGGCATTTTGCATGAGGTAGCGTTTCGATTTGTTCTCACGGGGTTGGATAGAAGGGGACTGATAGACAAATCCATTGAGGGTACGCTGTGTATGCTCGGGGTGGACGTGTGCTTCAGCAAGCGTTCCGGCATCGGTGGTGACTACGTTGCGTTTGAGCAAGTACTCGCCACTCATGTAGGTAGCTTTATCGATACGCGCGTCATGGATGAAAATACCAGTGGCGGTCACGAGGCTGAGAATGATTCCGAAGATGTTGATGAATTTTGTCATGGTGGTGTATGTTTTTTGTAGTTTTACTTCACCATGGTAGCATAAGCTTTATGAATTGTCAAGTATAGGTCAAGCTATACGTGGTGGTAGCTACCGCCACGAGCAATCTCTTGGGACCGGTACAGCTGTTCTATGAGCATAAGTCGAACCAGCTGATGTGGAAATACCAGAGGTGAGAGTGACCAAATATAGTCTGCTCGTCGCCTGGAGTTTGTCACTGACTCCATAGGCGCCACCGATGACGAAGGTGACGGATTGGCTGTGTGTGAAACGCGTATCGCAGTAGGTGGCAAGTCCTGGCGAGTCGAGCATGTTGCCGGTCTCATCGAGCAGTACGACGGCAGACGATGCATCGAGCCGCTCGAGTATGCGCTCTGACTCTTCTTCGCGGGCTCTATCGCCCTCGAAGCTCGAATGTGGCAAGAGTTCCCATTTGACGTCCCATGGCTGCTTGAGGCGCTTTTGATAGCGTTCTATGCCGACTGAACCCAGTCTTCGTGCTTTTTGCCGATAGCGAGGATGGTAATCATTGGAAGCGGAGTTTCTCGGCCATTGCTTCCAAGTCATCATTGTTCGCAGGATTTTGCATGTCTGGAATTTCTCTGTATTGTCCGCGGTCGAAAGGGAATATCTTTACATGTGCGTGGTTTTCGACATCTAGGCCTTCAATAATCACGCCGACTCGTTGCTTGTCTGGGAACGCCTCACGGAGTCGTTTGCCTACTTTATGCACAGTACTCATCAGCGCTTGGTATTCTTGCTCTTCAAGATCCCACACGAAGGGGACTTGTCGCTTTGGGACAACGAGGGTGTGGCCTGGTTGTATCGGATGAATGTCAAGAAATGCAAGCGTATTTTCATCTTCATAAATTTTTTGACACGAGATTTCGCCGTTGATAATCTTGGTAAAAATTGAATCTTCCATGCCCTCAGTATACACCCCGTATCTGTTATACTAGAAATCGAAGAACCACTACGGAGAGGTGCAGGAGTGGTTGAACTGGCCGCTCTCGAAAAGCGGTAAGCCGCAAGGTTTCGAGGGTTCGAATCCCTCTCTCTCCGCCATGAGAAAACGTCTCGTCGGGCTTTCGTCCTAACGAGACGTTTTCTTTTTGTCAGAAAAGAGAAGGGATTTGAACCCAGGGGTTCGTGAAGCGAGCGATGCGAAGTATCGCGTGCGGAAATAGGAAGCCCCGCTACTCGCGGGCGCGACCGCTATCCCTCTCTCTCCGCCATGCAAAACGACCCAGAAATGGGTCGTTTTGCATAATGTGGACTGCTACTTCAAAGCTTTGTTATACACATCAAGCGTTTGGGCCGCCATTTTCTCCCAAGAAAACGATGCGTGTCGAGCTTTTCCGCGAGTAATGAGGTCTTTTCGGAGTGTCTCGTCCGAAAGAACCATGTCGATCTTTTCGGCCATGTCGTCAACGTTCAGCGGATCGAAGTAGAGAGCGCCATCGTCGTATACCTCGGGTAGGCAACTCGCGTTACTGGAGATGACTGGCACAGCCGAATCCCATAGCCTCGAGTGCACCCAGGCCGAATCCTTCAAACAGCGAGGGTGTGACATATGCTGTTGCCTTGGTATAGAGGTAGTCACGTTCACCTTTCATCGCTTTGAGCGTAAAGTGAATGTTTTTATAGCCGCGTGACTCAAATAAGGCTTTGTTTGTGAGAACCGAAGGATCCGGGCCATTGACGAATACAAGTCCGAGATCGGGGTGTGTCTTGAGTAATTTCTGATGAGCCTCGGCGAGCCGGACAGTGTTTTTGTAGTCACTGTGTCGGCCTACATTGATGAGAAACCGCTTAAACGGTACGTCATAGCGAATCGGCTTGAATTGCCCAATATCGGCTGCCTCATAGGTAACAAATACCTTCTCTGGCGGTAGTTTCGCGTAGGAGACCAGGTCATTCTTGGTGTATTCTGTCGGTGTGATGACGGCGACAGAGTCGCGCGCTGCTTTTTTAAATACATGCCGACCGATAAGTTGTTTGGTCTTAAAGATAAGATAATTTTTGTCTGAGTTATAGACGCGAAGGAGCGTCAAATCGTGCACTGTCGTTACCTTGCGCCCCTTATACATGATTGGTTGCTGCGGCATGCAAAAATGAACTAAATCAGCATGAAGGGTGTCCAAAAACCGCTTGAATCCGAACTGCTCCTCTAGTGAATATTGATCAAAATCGGCGATTTGAACCGAGAAGTTCTTGGCGGTCGGTTTCCAAAAGTCCTTATCTTCTGACGGCACCAGAATGGTATAGCGATTTACGGTATCGATGCGCTGCAGGTAATGAAGTAACCGTTCAATATACGTTCCGGTTGTAGTATTTATCATACGTGCATCGATGACAATATGGCTCATTTTTCAAACCCCAATCGTTGTTCTTCTGTTAAGAGTAATCCGGTTTCGCGGTGAAGACGCTTGGTTACGCCGCGAACAATCTTTTCTGCCACGTGATCGCCATAGAGGTTTTGTTTGCGCATCGAATCATTGCCATAGGCGCCCTTGATGACTTCGAAGACGAACTCCTTGCTAAGTGGTGGCGCAGGAATATTTGCACCCGCAAAGAACGACTCACTCCGGTCGGAGCCGAACCGAACAGTGACCGACGGAACACCGACTATATTTGCTTCTTCTTGAAACCCGCCAGAGTCTGATACAACCACGCTGGAATGTTGTACTCAAGGCAATAATGTCACGGTGCAGCGCTATAGCAGGTGAGTAGATGAAGAGCTCAGGATACTCGCGTTGCAATCGAGTAATATCATCGCGGAATCCGAACTTGTCGATGGCATCTTCTGTCGAGAGGAGGGAGAGGAACAGCACTCTGTAACCATTGGCGACGAGCTCCTCGACTGTCTGCATGATAATTGTGAAGCGGTTTTTGTCATAAATATTTTCTCTACGATGAATCGACATAAGTATATACTCGCCATCTGCGAGCTGTGTAAACTCTTCAAATATTGTAGAATCTTTCGCCGCCTCGATAGCCCGAAAGGTCGCGTCAGTGATGGTATTACCGACTACTTCTACCTTCGATGGATCGACACCCTCTGCGATCAGCTGCTGCTTGTTTAGCTCGACTGGAGCAGCGCAATAGCCCGAAGCGGGCTCAGTCATGCGGGTATTCATTTGTTCGGGGAATGGTTCGACACTTCCGAGCGAGTAATTTGTAGGATCTTGCATGGCCCCGTAGTACTCATCCCAATCAAATGTGCCTGCTTGTAGGGCATCGTAGAATTGGTGGTACACTTCTTTTTTCGGGGTCAGTGTACGGATACCAGCCTCGACATGTACGCAGGAAATTTTATGAAGCATCGCCGCGAATGAAATCGCAGAAGCTGTAGAGGTATCTCCATGCACATAGGGGACCGGTATGTTACCTTGTTCGGTCAATACAGTGAGTATTTCGCTAAAACGCTCGATCATTTGAACGGTTTTTTGGGGCCAGTCACCATTGATCCCGAGCCGAATATCGACTTCTAGGCCGAGCTCTTGCTCTACGCCACCACTGTAATTGTAGTCATAGTGTTGGCTGGTGTGGCAAAGCAGTACGGTTTCGCCCTGTTTGATCAGCTCGTGATAGATTGGAGCTTGCTTGATAATATCTGGTTTTGTACCAATGGTCACAATGTGCACGAAGTGGGCATTCTTCGTTTTTTCTATGGCTTCTGGTGTCATGTATGTGGATGTATGCATCGGGCCTTCGTTATCGTAATAATCTCACCATACTATACAGGAGCTAAAACTATAGATAAAGCTGGCTATACTCGTTTAGACCGAGCGTCAATGTAGTCGATAATCTTTTGTTTGAAGGCAGAAACATCGAAACGCTCGGAGCTTTCATGAAGGCTATTTACATCAAAAGTGATTGATTCAGCTTGTTGAATAGCCCCGACAACGCTCTCGACAGTTTGCTGATCAAACAAGACACCGGTTTTTCCATCTGTCACGATATCGAGGGCGCCACCAACGCCATACGCAATCACGGGCGTTCCACCTGCCATCGCCTCTACAGGAGTAATACCGAAGTCTTCCTCGGCGGGAAATAGCAAACCGCGGGCAGTGTTGTATGCTTCGGTGATACGGGCCTGGTCCACGGCCGAGGGTGTTCCTGGATAAAACGACACGGTTGGCCCGGCCAGCGCGACGAGCTTGGTCATGTTCGCTGCCGTCGCCAAACACCCGAAGCGGCAAAGAAAGTTCATTCGCGGCCAAGATTGCAAGGTCGAGCCGCTTGTAGGGAATATGACGCGAAAGTGCCATATAAAAATCACTTCGTTTTTTTGAAGGCGTAAATCGCTTTGTGTCGACAGGCGGATGTATCACATCGGCGTTTCGCTCATAGTACTGTTG
Organism: uncultured Candidatus Saccharibacteria bacterium; assembly: GCA_963747455.1. Classification (GTDB taxonomy): domain Bacteria; phylum Patescibacteriota; class Saccharimonadia; order Saccharimonadales; family Saccharimonadaceae; genus SZUA-359. The sequence goes on from CAVVEW010000001.1 coordinate 75,318, forward strand.
TATGCGACGAGCCACGCTACTAGAGTTGCCTATAAAATAGTCTACCGATTGAGCGGCCTGAAAGTCGGCGCGCTTAAGGCGAGGAACAAAGAGCGGCATCGTGAGCCGGATGAGCCAGTTCAGCCTCCCAAAGCCGGGGTCGGATCGGTATTGCTCGTAATGGCTCCAGTAGTAACGAATCGGCGTGTGACAGTAGCAAATATGTACTTGGTCGTCGCGCGTTTTGCGGACCTGTTTTGCTTCGGCGCTAGCGCTCGAAAGGATGACATCGTACTCCGACAGGTCAAGCTTGCGAAATGCATGAACACGAAGCATGGGAAAAAACTTATGCAGCTTGCGCAAGGGGCGCGGCAATCTTTGTAGATATGTTGTTCGTACGTCGGCATTTGCAAACGCCGGAACGTATTCCGGGGTGTATACGCTGGTATAAATTGGCGCGTCAGGGAAGGCCTCGTGAAATGCGAGCACTACTTTTTCTGCGCCGCCCATGTTTGTCAGCCAGTCACAAACGATCGCTACTCTAGGTTGGGATTTTGTCGTACTCATAAGCTCGGGTATAATTATATACTAGCTATGAAAAGAATTATTGTTAGTGGATACTTCAATCCACTTCATGTCGGTCATCTGGAAATGATGGAAAACGGTCGCCAGCTCGGCGACTACCTTATTGTGATTGTGAATAACGATCAGCAACAGCTGCTGAAAAAAGGCAAGATTATCATCCCAGAGCAAGAGCGTCTACGTATTGTGCGCGCACTGAGAATTGTTGACGAAGCAGTTCTGTCGATTGACTCCGATTCGCCAGTTTCGAATACCATCCGCCAATTAGCCGAAAAATATCCTTCGGACGAACTGTTATTTGGAAATGGCGGAGACAGAAACACACAAAAAGCCGTGCCTGAAACCGCTGTGTGTGAAGAATTTGGTATCGAAATGCGTTTTGACCTAGCGGGGCAGCTGGATTCGTCTACGCGAATCAATCAAGAACTTGATCGCTAACTGTTATTCACGGTTCAGCGGTATGCTATAGTCTAGATTAATGCGCCGATTGGGTAAATTAGAAGTAATTGCATTTGTCACAGGATTTAGTCTGATGGCGTTTGAGCTTGCTGCTGCTCGTATACTTGCTCCAACAATTGGCAGCTCAACATATGTATGGACGAGCGTGATTGGTGTGATCATAGCGGCACTCAGTGTCGGATATTATGCCGGTGGCATCGTCGCCGACAAGCGCAACTTGGCAGCCGACGTCGCCTGGATGTTGCTCTGCTCGGCGGCTACCGTAACGCTGACACTGCTTATTTACGAGGATCTACTCGATTCTGCGATGCACTGGCAGGTCGACGTACGCTTGCAGGCGGTGATCGTCGCGACGGCGCTGTTTGCGCCAACCAGTTTTGTGCTGGGCATGATTAGCCCATATCTTGCCAAGCTCAATGTTCGTTCACTATCTGCGTCGGGACGGTCTGTTGCATCACTGAGCGCGCTCAATTCTATCGGTGGCATCGCCGGTACGTTTGTGACAGGGTTCATTCTATTTAGTTATATCGGCTCTCGGGAAACAATCGTACTCGTTGCGCTCATGCTCCTGGTGGCTAGCTGGGTTATAGTGCCAGAGTATAGGCGTCGTTTGCGAATTGGACTGACTGCTGCGGTGCTCGTTATCATTTTTTTCTCGGATAGCTCGGTCGAGGACAGTTACTCATTCGCGCTCGAAACGCCGAGCGCACATTATGAAGTACAAGAATTCGTCTATGACGGCCTACGTGTTCGCGGTATCAGGACGGGCCCGGGAAGTATCCAGTCTGGAGTCGATATGAGTGGTTCGAGCACGCCGGTGTTTTGGTATACCCAGCAGCTCGCCCAGCTGACTCTCGACGAACAGCCGCAGCGGGTACTCGTACTGGGTGGGGGAGCATTTACGTTGCCAGAGTATCTGGGGGAGCAACTGCCAGAGGCTACTATAGATGTCGTCGAAATCGACCCGGATCTCGCACCAATCGCGCGAAACTTCTTTTATTATGACGATCCGAGCAATGTGAATCTCATATTTGACGATGCGCGCGCCTATATAAACCAGACGGATAAGCGTTACGATGTGATCATCGTCGATGTGTATGGCGATACGAGTATTCCGTTTTCACTCATGACGCGCGAATACGGCGAGGCAATCGCCGCACACCTACAAGATGACGGTGTCGTGCTGGCTAATATCGTCGGAGGTACGGTTGGCGAGTGCAGAGGGGTGTTTGATGCTTTGAGCTCAACGTATCTGAACGAGTTCAAGTACGGTCGGTACAGTACTCAGCAGCCATCGCGCGAGTTGCGCCGAGGCAATATCATAGGAGTGTATACCAATCGCGATGATGTCGACTACGGTGTGCCAATAAAACGCATAAACAAGACGGTGTATACCGACAACTTCACGCCGTCCGAACGCCTGTACTACCAATGTCTCGCGGCTACGACGTAATCCTGATATAAAAATAACTCACAGTATATGTGAGTGTGGTGGGTGGCCGGACGAGAGAGCGACGTGCTCTCTCGTCCGGCGTGCACCCGGTGGATCAGGCGGTCTGGGCGTCGACGCGGGATGCGACGACGATGTAGCCGATCTCGTTGTCCTTGCAGAACTGCACGAACGCCTCGTAGATCTTCGTCTTCGTGCGGATGCAGAGGCTGGCCGGCACGGTGCTGTCACCGTAGGCCAGGGCGTAGATGTAGTCGAACACGAGCACGTCGTGCTCGGGGTTCGCCCAGCCCTCCTCGGCCTGCATGGCCTTCACGATGTCGCCGAAGGCCTCGATCTGACCGGGCGTCAGCGGCGCGTCCTTGATGACGATGGTCTTGCCGGCCGTGTCCATCTTGGCAGCGCTACGGTTGCCCTTCTTGAAGGGCTTGCGCCCACGGCGGGTGGACTTCTTGGCCTTGGCCAGGCTCTTCGTGGCCATCTCGGTGTTAGCGGTCATGGCAGGGATCCTTCCGGGTGCTAATCGCCGGGTGCGATTATGTATATATAATATTACTACAAATAGCAAGAAAAGTCAATACTCCAGAAAAGGAAACAGGCTCACCGACGGAGCTCTAGCTGATGGATCGAATCCATCGGCAAGCCTGTTTCCGTACGGTGAGCCGTTGGCTCAGGACTGCTGGCCGATGCGCGCCTTCTCGGCGCGCTTCGCCTCGCGCTCTTCGTGCTTGGCGAGTCGCCTCTTGATCTCACCAGCTGACTGGCTGACCATGAGGACGACACCGATGCAAACCACGACGGTGCCAAGTCGGTCGAACTCCAGTCCGGCGCGGGCCAGGGCCCAGAGGAACAGCATGGCGCCGATGGTACGAGTGATCATTACTGCCAACTTTCGTCGAGGGATGTATCCAGGCGAGTCCTGGTCTATTTCACAATATCACAAATAACAACAAAAGTCAATATACACTTACTGTCAACACAAGCTTAAGCACTACATATAGCGTTGTAAATATGAAACACACCACTATATAGCACTTCTTGGGGTAGCGTAAGCAACTTAGCATTAGTTCGTTGTATTTTGTGTCAATTTGCCTATAAAAGTCTTGCAAATCACATATCTAGCGTCCATAATGCTACGCAGACGCTACATATACAGTAGTGCAATGAAAAACACACATTTGCAAGCGGGAGGACATATTCTCACCTGGATTCGCCAGGGGCTTATGTTCTTGCTTGCAAAGAGACGCTTTGGGAGGTGTCGGTGTGGAGGGTATAACAATCTAACTAACAAAAAAGGACTAGGGAATGGACGGAATCCATGTGGTACATCGCGACGGCACCCGCGTACCATTTGACGCCAACAAGATCAACCTGGCACTTGTAAAAGCAAGTGAAGGCCTTCCTGATCAGATCAGCAAGGTAGTACAGGTTGCGACAGAGCTCCAGTTGACACTGTTTGACGGTATCACGACGGAACAGCTCGACGAGGCAGTCATCCAGACAGCGCTACAGAATATCAAGGACGACCCTGATTTCGACAAGATCGCAGCGCGCCTACTACTAAAGAATATCTATAAGAACATTCTCGGTGATTTCGATACAAAAGCAGAGCTCAAAAAGCTCCATGCCCAGAAGTTTCCAAGCTATATCAAGAACGCAGTCGCTGATGGTTTGCTCGACAAGCGCATGAACGACGGTCGATATGACCTCAAGAAGCTCGCTGCTGCTCTGGAACCAGAGCACGACGAGCTATTTAAATATATCGGTGTGGTAACGAACAAAAACCGTTACGCACTCCGCAAAAACTCTGGCGCTCCACTCGAGACGCCACAGTTTACCCACATGCGCATCGCTATGGGACTGGCATACAACGAAGAAGACCCAACCGCAGCGGCACTCGAGTTTTACGACCACATGGCCAAGCTCGAATACGTCACAGGTGGTTCAACTCGTGTCAACGCCGGCGGCGCATTCCCGCAACTCAGTAACTGTTTCCTCATGGAAGTCCAAGACGACATGGAATCGATCGCAAAATCGGTTCGCGACACGATGTGGATCGCCAAGGGTACGGGTGGTATTGGTATCACTATGACCAAACTCCGTGCAGCAGGCAGCCCTGTTCAAGACGACCAACACCGAGTCAACGGGCCCAATTCCATTTATGAAGATGATCGACTCTGCGCTCTTTGCTGTCAGCCGCAAAGGCAAGAAAGCAGGCGCAGCAGCGATGTATCTCGAAAACTGGCACCTAAACTTTCCTCAATTTCTGGATCTCCGCCAAAACTCTGGCGACCCATACTTGCGTACTCGTATCATGAACACCGCCGTCTATATTTCGGACGAATTCATGAAACGCGTCGAAGCTGACAAAGATTGGTACCTATTTGACCCGGCGGAAGTATCTGACTTACCTGAGCTATATGGCGAGGAATTTTCAAAGCGTTACAACGAATACGTAAAACTCGCCGAAGCTGGCAAAATGAAGGAATTCACCTCACTCCCTGCTCGCCAGCAATTCCGACAAATCCTGACCACACTCCAGGCGACCAGCCACCCATGGCTCACATGGAAGGATACGATCAACGTTCGTGCACTCAACAACAACACCGGCACGATTCACTGTTCGAACCTCTGTACTGAGATCACACTGCCTCAAGACGAAAAGAACGTTTCTGTCTGTAACCTCATCAGCATCAACTTGAGCCAACACCTCAACGACGACCTGAGTTTTGACTACGAGCGTATGGAAAAGAGTGTACGTGCGGCAACCCGCCAGCTCGACAACCTCGTCGACATCACCAACACGCCGATTCCAGAGGCAATGCACTCAAACTCAGCCAACCGCGCAATCGGCCTCGGCCTGATGGGCTTTACCGATGTCCTCGAACGACGCAACCACAGTTACGACAGCAAGGAATCGTTTGATCTCATCGACGAAGTCGTCGAGTTCATCAGCTACCACGCTATCGACGAATCAGCAGAGCTCGCAAAGACTCGCGGCAGCTACGACACCTTCAAGGGAAGTGGCTGGAGCAATGGCTTGCTCCCAATCGACACGCTCGACGAACTCGCCGCATCACGCAAGACAAAGGTCAATATCACCCGCAAGCACAAACTCGACTGGGACGTCCTGCGCAAAAAGACCAAAAAGGGTATGCGAAACGCAACACTCATGGCGATTGCACCGACAGCAAACATCGGTCTCGTTGCTGGCACGACGCCAGGCCTCGACCCACAATTTGCACAGATCTTTAGCCGAAGCACACTCAGTGGTAAATTTCTCGAAGTCAACGTCAACCTAGTAAACACACTCAAGGAAGCTGGCCTGTGGGACAAGGTAAAAGATGAAGTGCTTTCCCGCCAAGGTGATATCCAAGATATCGACGTCATTCCACAAGACATCAAAGACGTCTTCAAGACAAGTTTCCAGCTCAGCCCGTATGCCTTCATCGAAGTGGCAGCCCGAGCACAAAAGTATGTCGACCAAGCAATCAGCCGCAACATGTACCTCGATACCCGAAACATCGACGACTACATCGAGATTTATACCGAAGCATGGAGGCGCGGCCTCAAAACTACTTACTATCTGCACGTGAAACCACGACACCAAGCTGAACAGTCAACCACTCATGTCAACAAGACTGAAGAGATGGCAAAAAGCTCTGGTGGTGCGAAACGATCTGGGTTTGGATTTGCAAAGAAACAATCGGTGGGAGGTGATGCATGAGCAACACAAGCTGTGGATGCAACTGCAGCTGCTGCGCAAACTGCGATAGCTGCAAGTAAAGCAAATTTTAAGAAATAACGAGAAGAATAAAACGCAAGGGGAACTCACATGAACGCATCAGCAATATTTGGCGAAAACGAAGATCAGATGTCACTCGAGCAAAAGCTCGCTGCTATCGACAACGCCATGAAAGCTGCACAAGATCAGGCAAACGAAGACGCCTCATCTCGTGGACAGGTGTCTGCACCACTCGATCCTGCAAGCTTAACAATTTGTGACGGCTGCGAGTAACACGCATGGCAGGACTTACTAGCGCCGAAGAAGCAGTACTGCCAAATATGCATGAGCTAGGACAGACACTCATGACCGAAGAAGAGGTTCGTGCCGAGCTAATGGCAATGTCTGCCCTAGAATTGCAGAAACTAATCATTGAAATACTTAACAACGTAGAGACTGGCCATACCGCAACCGATGCCTTCATGGACCAGGTTGAGCTTGCTGTCACTGTCTTGGCCGAAAAAGCTACTCCGCCTAAGAAGAAAACCAAATCTAGTACGGTACCTCCACTCGCATTTGGGAAGGTTATCGATCAAGCAGATATTCACGAGACGGAAATGTATCGGAGGCTGACGATAGGATCGACCAAAGACTATATGAGTCAACTTCGAAAGGCTACCAGTCTCGGCGGCGGAGCACTTATTGCCGTTACGATTGCGGACAAAGATAGTACCGCTCATGCTTCACCTAAACAGGTAGAAGCGCTATTCTAAACTAATAACAAGGAGATAACACTATGGCAGGAATATTAGGCAGCGGTATCCAAGACGGATTACTGCTCAAGCCAATCCACTACCCGTGGGCATGGAGCTGTACGACCAAGCAGTCGCAAACACGTGGTTTCCAAACGAAATCCAGCTCGGGCAAGACCTGAGCTGACTGGAAGAAGATGACCGACGAAGAGCGCTACGCGGTCGAATTCCTCATGGGCTATTTCAACCCAAATGAGCTGCTCGTCAACAAAGCACTCGCATTTGGCGTCTACCCATACGTAAACGCAGCAGAATGTCACCTCTACCTCGCAAAGCAAATGTGGGAAGAGGCAAACCACTGTATGGCGTTTGAGTACGTGCTCGAAACATTCCCGATCGACCGTGAAAAGGCATATGCCTCGCACGTCGACGAGCCAACTATGGCGCGCAAAGAAGAGTTCGAGATGAAAGCTATCAAGCGCATGACCGAGAAGCACCTCGACATCACGACGACCGAAGGTAAAAAGGACTTCATCCGCAACCTGATCGCCTACAACATCATCCTCGAAGGTATCTGGTTTTACTCTGGCTTCATGGTTGCACTCAGCTTCCGCCAGCGAAACCTACTGCGCAACTTTGGCTCAGCTGATCGACTGGGTCGTCCGAGACGAAAGTCTTCACCTCAAGTTCGGTATCAACCTGATTCTGACGACACTGGAAGAAAACGAAGACCTCCAGACAGAAGAGTTCGCAAACGAGATCAAGCAGACTATTCTCGACGCTGTGGAGATGGAAGAAGAATACAACAAGGCGATGCTGCCAAAGGGTATCCTTGGTCTCAACGCCGACTACGTCAACCAGTACGTGAAGTACCTGACCGACCGCCGCCTCGAAGAGCTCGGTTTTGAGCCACACTACAAGGTTTCAAACCCAGCCAAGTGGATGGCGACAGCAAACGACACGCTCGAGCTGGTCAACTTCTTTGAAAGCACCAATACGAGCTACGAAGTCAACGCTGGCAACAGTGCCAGTACACTCAAGCCTCAGTCACCAAGTGGTGCACGCGGCGAAACCGATCCAGACGTAAGTATTCTGGAAAACGAAGCTGCCGAAAACGGCGACAAGTAGTTTACATAACAAGGTTCCAATAGAGCGCGGACGTTTCGCCACACGCCGCGCTCTATTTGTATCAAAACATCGGGGGATGACATGACAAGCAGAGAAACTATCAAAGTATCGGCACTCAGCGCAGCACTTGCTGCCGCGTATGTATTGATGTTTGTAATCGAAGCGAATAGGGGATTGTGATGCAGGCCGAGATTGAAGCCAAATTTCTCGATATTAACATTGAGGAAATACGAGAAAAGTTAAAAGCGGCAGGCGCCCAACTTGAGCAGCCGATGCGGTTGATGAAGAGAGTTCTCATAGAAGAGCCACATCATGCAGCGGAGCGCTCGTTCATCAGGATACGCGATGAAGGAGACAAGACAACACTGACGTTTAAGCGTCGTCTGCGGCCAGATGAAGAAACAACTATCAGTAGCGTGCAAGAACTAGAGACGACAGTTGGAGACTTTGATACGACAGTTAAAATCTTTGCCGAGGCAGGATGGGACTATATCACATTCCAAGAATCAAAACGTGAAACCTGGCATCTTAACGATAGTGAAATAGTTATTGATGAATGGCCATGGTTGAATCCAATGATTGAGATCGAGGCCGATACTGAAGACAAAGTTGAGCAGACGGCAGAACAGCTCGGGTTCAGTTGGAATGATGCTGTATTCGGATCGGTTGACGTTGTGTACCACCGAGAGTTTCCAAACATGACATGCCGAGGTATTATAGAGGTCAAAGAAGCGCACTTTGCCGACCCTGTACCAAAGGAGTTTGGGGAAAGAGCGAATGGCTCGTAATGCTCGGCATGTCTTAACACTGCTCGGTCCGGCCTTTGTCGCGGCTGTTGCGTATGTCGATCCAGGTAAATTTCGCTGCCAACATCTCTGCTGGTGCAAGATACGGCTACGCCCTCCTTTGGGTGCTCGTCGTCGCCAATCTCATGGCGATGGTCGTGCAGTATCTCAGTGCAAAGATTGGAATTGTCACCGGCAAAAGTTTGCCGCAGCTCATCGCCGAAAACTTGGGCAGAAAGAGTCGCATCACCTACTGGTTGCAAGCAGAATTCGTTGCTATCGCTACCGACATTGCCGAAGTTATCGGTGGGGCGCTTGCACTCAATATCCTCTTTGGCATACCGATGCTACTCGGCGCGGTGATTACCGGCCTAGTTTCACTCGGTCTGCTGCTGATTTACAACAAGCGCGACACGCGTATATTTGAGCGCGTCATCATCGGCATGCTCTTGATTATCCCGATTGGATTTTTCGTCGGGCTATTCATCGTACCACCAGATCCTGTGGGCGTGCTCTCGGGGCTAGTCCCGACGCTCAAGAGCGCAGATATGCTACTACTTGCGACGGCTATGCTCGGTGCGACAGTCATGCCGCATGTGGTGTACCTGCACTCGGCGCTGGCGCGAGACCGTCATGGCAAAGCAGCAGATGGGCGGCTCAAGTATTTGCTAAAAGCGACCAAGATCGACGTTGGTGTCGCCATGCTTGTAGCGGGCACTGTCAATATCGCCATGCTACTGCTTGCAGCGAGCGCCCTGAGCGGCCTGCCAGAATCAGATAGTCTGCAGTCTATCTTTGCCGCGATCGAGAGTAATGTCAGCTCTATCGTCGCATGGTTATTTGGGCTGAGCTTGCTGGCATCGGGCTTTGCATCGACAGCGGTGGGGGCACAAGCAGGCGCAGTGATCATGAAAGACATGATCGAGCGCAAGATTCCGATACTGCTGCGGCGTACCATTACTATCATCCCTGCGATTATCATCATCGGTTTTGGTGTCGATGCTACCATGGCACTCATCCTCAGCCAGGTGGCGCTGAGCTTTGGCATACCGTTCGCACTCGTCCCACTCATCTTTGTGACTCGTAGCGAGCGTATCATGGGTAAAAACCGCAACCCATCGTGGCTGACATGGCTCCTCACGGCTATCGTAGCCGTCATTAGCGTACTCAATCTCGCACTCATAGTCTTAAGCTTGCAGTAAATCCTACATCGTAATATACTAAAACAATGTTTGGGATGGTGATGCGAGCATCCATAGCCATAGCCGCTGTCGTAGCGGCGTTTCTCGTATTGCCTGTGCATGCTGGCGAAGCTTCTTTGTGGCGTCAAAACCAGACCTTCAGTACAGAATCATCCAACGACGTACGTCAGGATATAGATTGTTATGAAGTCACCGCAGAGGTGGTTCAGCAATCGGGCGCTACAAAGCAGCAAAAGGTATGTGAACAACGCGGCAAGAATCTTACGCTCGGTAGGTACACCGATACCGATAACAAAAAGTACTACGCTGTAAAAATCGGCTTTGACCAGTACTACCGCAATATCGCAAATGTGAACGCATACGACACGCGAATCTATCTACGCCCGAGTGACGATGCACTCATCGTCAAGTTTCCAGGTGCGCAGAAAGTACACATCCCATCTTTCAGTATTTATCGACTAGACAACGGAGGCATAGAATCCAAGCTGTCTAATGGCCATGGCACTATAGAATATGAGCTCGATTTTTATAAACGTACAACCCTCATGGGCCTCGTGCAGCCAGACGGCAGCGCATACTACACTAAACAAGACGGTTACGCTTTTTCGCAAAATCGCCAGTATCTCTTGACGTGGCACAGTGATCATTCAGTCGTTGTCACCAACACCATCACAGGTGATATGCGAATCATATCAGCGCAGTATCTCTCGGGAAAAATCGATGCGACGATTTCGGATGACGGTCGGTATGCGGTACTGGGGACGGCGGGTTTTGTCTTCGATACGCAAAATTGCGGCGAGACGTACGACTTTCGGATGCATAACATACGCGAGTCAAATGGATTGCTCCGAACGGCATGTCCCATGGCGTATATATGGGATAAGATATATAGTGTCGCGAACATTACTTATATGGGCGCGAACTTTTATTTTGTCGACGACAACACTGCGCTGGCATTTGACTTCCCCCGTGAAAACCCACGCATACACGGCCTGATAAAAACTTCAGCCTACAATCCAACTCGTCTCGACTACCTTGCTCTGGGTGATTCGTATTCGAGCGGGGAAGGGGATACGGAAATCATTAACGGCGTGAGTTACTACACTCCTGTTACGGATGGTAATCGCGGGTGCCATCTCAGTACACGTTCATATCCGTTTAGGTTGAGCATTCATGGAGTATTCAAGACGATAAGATGCAGTCGGTGGCCTGCTCTGGCGCCAAGATCAATCCTGATTATACCGGGGAACTTTCTACATATCTTGGGCAAAATGACAGGCTCAATAATGTTTCAGATGAACGCCGAGGAGAACTTCAGGGACAGGCACTAAATGCTTTCATCCCTGGATATCTTCCACAACTCGAATTCGTCAAAAAATACCAACCAAAAATCGTTACGCTTACCGGTGGGGGAAACGATGTTGGTTTTGCAGAAATCTTAATAGACTGCGCATCTGACGTTTCTCGAAATGTAGTGTACATAAACAGTTGTGAATATATCGAGGGTGGTTCGCTACATAGCACTCTCAATGCATCGATTGACTCACAAAGAGCCGCGATGAGCGATTTGATCAAGCGTATCCATCAGATATCACCGAGCACGAAAGTGGTCCTTGTTGGTTATCCATCATTTATCGCTGGCTCAGACGGCTCCTGCGCCCTGAACTCCGGCATATTAGACAACGATGAGCGAGATATGATTAATACTGCTGTGCATCGGATGAACGGTGTCCTCAAAGATGCAGCGACAGAGGCGGGTGCTGCGTTTGTAGATATAGAAGATAGCCTCAATGGGGGGAGGCTATGCGAGGGGTCAGAGTACATGACGGGATTTTTTGAGCTCCAGCTGAAATATTCGGACAGGGGGTATCTTTGATCAGAATCATTTTCATCCGAACGCCTCTGGCCATGAAAAGATGGCAAATGCCATTATCACATCAGGAGCTTATGAGACACCACCACCATTGCCTCAGGCGGTGAATAGCATCAGAGCTAACCTCGCAATCAACAGCGAGTTTACAGATTCCTCTGTCACCTTGAGTATATCTACTCAGCTGGGAATAGATACAGCCACACAAACATTTGCAGATGGCTCGTCTATCACCACAGCAATTTTTTCTGAAGAGACGCCCCTCGGTACCTATGAAGCAGATTCGAATGGCGCGCTACATACAATTGTAGACGTAGCTGACGTTACCACCGGGTAGGCATGTCGTAGTGCTACGCGGGCAGACACCATCTGGTGACCCAATCACGCTGTACCAGTTCATCACTATCAATGACACTGAAGCTGACGCCGACGGAGATGGTATACCTGACGCATCTGATCCATGTAACTTCATCGATAGTTGGTACGATGAACAGTCGGGCGTGGGTATTTGTGAAGCCGTTGCGCAGGATGAACCCACAGATATATCGATTCCGCCAGTTGTAGCCCCGCCCGTTACGGATACGAAGCTAGAGCTTCCAGAGACGCGAATTGAGATCGAGGCGCCACAAGTACTGGTCCCGCAAAAATCCGCGAGCATAGAGGAGGGTCGGCAAGCAGTAACACCTTGGTTCAGCTCAACGCCCGCACAACATGGGTAGGCCGAGATATTTCAAGTTTGCAGACAGATGCCAACGCTGACATTATTGAGCGCAGTGATGTCTCATCGGTTCTTGGTGAGTCAACCGAGAAACCGCTCACGACAGTAGATGATCTAGCAAGCGCCGATCAGAATATATCTTCTTGGGTATGGGCTATAATAGGAGGAAGTATTGTAATAGGGGGAGTAGTTCTATATGCCAAATCACAAAAAACCCGAAAAAGCTTCGACCATAAAAAATAGACCTTATAAAGTAGCGCTACTCGCTGTAAGTCTTGTCGCATTGTTAGTGCTGTTCGATGTGAGCACAATTGGAGGAAATATCTACGGCTTTATGTGACATGGATTGATTGCGGGCGCTGGCCTGTTGAGACTGTAGGTCACGTTGCTGGTGAAGTACCCTACTACCATACGGCAGATGGATTCGCACTCGTACTCAGGGGTGAGCGAAATATTCTGCACACCCCTCGAAGCCGAAAAAGCAGGCTACTCTGCGGATTCAAAAGTCTATCGCTACCCAAATCTCAATGCAGAAAAGAAGCAATAGATTAGTTAGAGCAAATTCGAAACTCCGAGATAACTCCGATTTAACTCGGAGTTGCATTTGCGCTATTTACAGATGAAAAAAGCCACGTTTCGATAGCGGTGGCGGAGCGGTGGGGAAGTGGTGGATAGAAACTAACATTATCTACAGTGGGTCTGCGTAGAGTAAGTCGGCAATATTCACACCAGTTAATGTGGCGAATACACTAAATCCGGGTGATCTGTTGACTTCCATCAGACGCAACTCGCCAGTGGCGGTTCGTGCGACATCGAGTCCGACTACGTCGAGATTTGTCGCCCTCCGGTAAATCATCGTAGCGAATGTCACTTCATCTTGCGTTAGCTCTCGCGCACTAATAGCCTGTGTCTTTTGACCGTTAGTCATGCTCCTTCTGACTGCACCTGCAGGGTAGACTCGTCCGCAAACGACATAGATTCTTAGCTCCTCACTAATATCGAGCATTTCCTGTGTAATCCAGTCATTTGCCAAACCATGAACGTCTCGAATATCTCTCGTCACTCCTTCACCTCTTGAGCTCAGCCTCTTTTTGTAAATCATTTTCCGGTCGTCGGTACTCTCAACTTCATCTAAAAGCTGCGTTCTGGGCACAAACTCTGAAAACATCTGATACTGTTTCCATTTGTCTTCAAAGTTAATTATCTTTTCTACAGTATCCATTTCGTCGATAACTTTGATGTTAGGGTTTTTCTCCTTGCTCTGAGCAACTATACGACTGATTTCATTACGGAAATTTTGAGGTTGCAGCTTGGGTTCACTAAAATGACTTCGTATATAAAGGCTTTCATACGGATGCTGAATATTTAGCTCTACGTCTTGGTCTAGTATAAGTACATCTGCATGCTTGCGAAGCAGTTCAATAGACGATTCAGCGCTGACTGTGACTACGAGATGCTTCATTACCTAATCTTAGCAAATAGTTCTGTATCCACGTCGTTTTGTATACAAATAAAGTCCAAATGCTGTCTGGTAGGGAAGTGGTGCCAAAAAAAATAAGTTCAAAAATGAGTGAGGGGTCGGGGCGGACGCTGGTGCGTCCACCCCGACCCCGGTGGTAGTTCACTCGTTCGCCACTCAGGCGGCGATGTCGGTCTGGTAGTGCATACCGGTGAACCGGATGAGACTGACGACCTTGTAGGCCAGGTCACGAGCCTTCTCGAGCGCGCACTCGCGACCGCCGCCTCCGACGACTGCAATCGTTTCCGGTTTCATGCTCTGTCCCTTCCGTTGAGGTAGATGGTTCTCAGGTCAAGCCTGTCTCCGAGGATGTCGGCTCTAGCGCCTTGATGTCTTTCGGGTCGATCTTACCGCCCAGAATCTTGGACAGCGTGTAGAGGTCGACGGTGACGGCGCGCTCGCCAGGTCGCGGCGAGTTGTCGAACTGCCTTTCGACGACGTGCAGCATCCAGCCGCTGTAGTACTGGAAGATGACCGGGTCGAAGGGCATTGCGCCTGAGGACAACAAGGCTACGTCGATACCGTGGCCGGTGAGGACGTTGGCGATGTTCCTGCTGAACTGCCAGCAGTTCCACCCCTCTCGTGGGTAGCCATAGTGGCTACGTCTGAGGATTACGGTTTTGAGGCCGGCCTCTTTGGCTATGGCGTAGTCGGAGTTGGTGCGCTCTCCGATGACAACATCGATCCTCACTCCACGTTCGAGCAAGTTCTCCACCAGTGTGTCGTCGTAGACGAGCACTGCGAGACTCATCTCTCTGTCGCTCACGGTTTTCTCCGTTTCTGAATTGTGATGAACTAGCGTTTATACCACAGCGTCAGTATAGGCTATCTACTCGAGAGGAAAAAGCACGAGTGCAATTACTGGCGAATAGTCTTCAGCGCACCCGCATACGCAACCAAGTCACCGAGCATGTGCTGCAAGGCACCGTTTGGTCCGTGAGGGTTTGCGGCGAGGTCAGGGCTGAGCGTGCCGTCTTCGCTAAATGCCAGGCTGGCATACGGAGTTGATATAGACGGTACGTGGTACGGTGACAGCCAGGGTGCCGGCTGCTACAGAGCGGAGGGTATGGACTGCCTGTGCGCCACCAGTCGAGCCGTGGGCGATGATACCGATGGGCTTTCGCTCTAGTTCGTAGGCGACGTAGTCGAACGCGTTTTTGACTACTGCGGGCAGGGTACGGTTGTACTCTGGCGTGACGACGATCAGCGCGTCCATCTCGGCGAGCTTGTCGAGCCAGGCTTTTACGACACCAGTAGTTTTGCGCTCTGGGTTGTATTGCGGCGAGATCGCTTCGTCAAAAAAGGGCAGGGGATAGTCGGCGAGGTCGAGTAGTTCTACCTCGACATCGTCAAGTTGCTGGGCTGCTGCAAGCGCCCATTTTGCTGGTCGATCTGTGCTGCGACCTTGTCGTGTGCTGCCAATAATAATACCAAGTTTCATAGTGCCTCCATTTTGAAATATATTTATGATATACTTTGTATAGTAACAATTGTAATCGCATTACTATATTTTGTAAAGTATGAAAACAGCAGAACCGAAACGCATCACTCAATACGATACCGAACCGATCGAACCGAGTATCGGGTGTATCGCCTCGGCTATGCAGGTGATAGGCAACAAATGGACAGCGCTACTACTGCGAGACTTAGCGACGGGTCCAAAACGCTTCACCGAACTGGAAAAATCGGTAGGGGGAATCAACCCACGCACGCTGAGCCAGCGCCTCGATGAACTCGAAACGCATGGAATCATCACCAAAGAAGCATACAAGCAAATCCCTCCACGTATCGAATACGCTCTGACGCCAAAAGGCTTCGACCTCATACCGATTCTTCGGCAGATGGCAAACTGGGGCGAAAAGTACCCAGCGGATAAATAAACAAAACGAAACCCCGCCACGACCCGGAGGCCGCAGGGGGGCTTCGACGGGTGGACGGGGAACAACAGCGAGCTACTCGCCAACCCACTTCTGGAGCATCTTCTCTCCGTACAGCTTGTACGCTCCGAAGAGCGAAGCTGCCATCAAGATCGCTCCGATGATCAGGCCGGCCATCGCTAGGAGGCTGGCCTTGAGGGTCGTAGCCGGTGGCATGAAATCTGCCATTGCCCATGAGTAGGCCATTGTGACTGCGATTGCTGGCAAGCAGCAAGCTGCTGCGATGATGAAGATCTTCACGAAAATCATCACGGCGACTGCCAACCTTTTGATTGCCGCATGTAGCGGCTCGTACAAACCCATGAGACCATCTCCTTGTGCTGTAGGTGCTGGGTTATATATATTATAACATACTTTTAAATATAAAACAATATGTATCTGTAGTATGTATGCTATGTACGATGACTCGTTGCTGTCTTGTTTTCGATCCCAATCATCGATACTATTCCACCGATAGCTAGTAGCGCGGCGGTGACGAGTACTGCGTTGTGAAAGCCGGCGACGTCTAGCTGGACGCCCGTAACTATACCGATAAGTGCGATACCGATCAGACCTGCAACACGAGCAACCATATTGTTCACGGCCGAGGCGATACCGGCATCGCGAGAGGGAACAGAAGCGAGCACTGCCGAGGTAAGTGGTGAAACAGTGATCGCAAGACCCAGTCCAAAGAGCAAGATCCCAGGTAGTAGCTGCGTCCAGTACAGCACGCGTTCATCGACCATCACCATAGATACATATCCGGCGGCAGCGAGGAGCGGGCCAAAGCCCATAAACCACCGTGGCCCATGTGTGGCGGCAAGTTTGCCAAAGCGCGGCGAGAGAAAAAACATGATGATAGTGACGGGTATGATTGCCATACCTGATTGTATGGCTGTGTAGTTACCGACTTGTTGCACAAAGATGACGAGCAAAAACGTCGCGATACTGAGGCCTGCATAGATGCTGAACGTGGCGGCATTTCCGACAGAAAAATTGCGAATGCGAAAGAGTTCTGGTGGCAACATCGGGTGTGCCTGCCGGCGTTCATAGAGCAAAAACGTCGCCAGTAGTATCGTGCCAAACACGATTGCGCTGATGATTAATGGATCATCCCAACCATTTCGATTTTGCTCGATGAGTCCATAGACGACGCTCGCGAGGCCAAAGGTAC
This sequence comes from uncultured Candidatus Saccharibacteria bacterium, assembly GCA_963747455.1. Taxonomy (GTDB): domain Bacteria; phylum Patescibacteriota; class Saccharimonadia; order Saccharimonadales; family Saccharimonadaceae; genus SZUA-359. The sequence continues at coordinate 92,576 of CAVVEW010000001.1, forward strand.
AGAGAAGCGCGCCGATGGTATCGATTTTTACCCGGTCTTTTGTGACATCCTCACGCTGCAAGCGGGTGAGGAGCCAGAGTGTCACTGCGATTGGTACGATATTTATAGCAAATATTAGTCGCCACGAACTGATATCGACGAAAAATCCACCGAGAAGAGGGCCAAACAGAAACGCAATACCTGTCCACGCGGTCCATGTGCCGATTGCTTTTCCCTGAGCTACGCCAGAAAATGCTGAGATGATGAGTGCCAATGAACTTGGTACGAGTAGCGCGCCGCCGATACCTTGTAGTGCGCGAGATGCAATCAGCAGCTCGCCTGTCGGCGCAACGGCACAGAGCAGGGAACCGACGAGGAATATAACGAGCCCAATTCGCAAGATAAATTGCCTGCCAAAGAGATCCGAAAGTGAGCCGGCGAGGAGTATCAGCGAGCCGAGGGTGATGAGATAGGCATCGACGACCCATTGCTGCAGGGGTAGGCCTCCGCCGAAATCATTTGTAATTGCAGGTAGGGCAACGTTGACGACCGAGCCATCGAGAAACGCCACGAACGATGCCAAGATGGCGATAGTCAGTACTAGTTTTTGATCTCGCGTCATGGGGCTATTTTATACCCAATATCTATCGAGCGATAGCAACTTGCCTCAACCTAGCCCGCACGCTATACTAGCCTCATGATACTTATGCTTCACATATTCATCGCACTAGCCACTGTCGGTGGCGCACTCTACACAGCAATTTCACCCACGACTCGTCGTATGGGCCTCGTTTACGGAGGAATTGGCGCAACTGTCCTCAGTGGCATGGTACTAGTTTTTATCACGCCAGATATGCTGCCTCACGCCTGCGCGAGCGGTAGCCTGACAATCGCTGCAACGCTCGGCCTGCAATACCTCGCACACCGACGCAAGCCTGCGTTTGAGGCTGAGGTTTAGTTTTGAAAGCTGTCTGGAAGGACACCGTCGTCGCAGAAGCGGCACAGGACGATCTGATACGAATCGAAGGAAACTGGTATTTTCCACCATCGTCAATCAAGCAAGAATTTTTCGCGCCGAGCGATCATCATACGACATGTTTTTGGAAAGGCGAGGCCAGCTACCACGATGTCGTCGTCAATGACGAGGTAAATGACGCAGCTGCCTGGTATTATCCAGAGCCAAAAGACGGCTCAGTCGAGCGTGTCGGTCGTGATTTCAAAGATTACGTGGCATTTTGGCACGGCGTCGAAGTCGTAGAATAGAGCTATAGAATTTCTAAGTTGATTAACGGTGACTTTTTGCGTATCTTAGGGCGCTATCTACAAGTACACCTGCAACTATACCTGCAAGAGTACAGACGACAAGCCAGTCAGGTAAAGAAGCAGCGATCTCGCTTGGTGAATCCGGGAAAAGGAAGTGGTTTGTAAAACCGGATATGGATTGTCATAGCTGCCGCGGTACTGAGCAAGGATGTGGAGTACGAGACCAATCTGTAGTCCAATCCATGAGAAAAGCTGTGTATATTTAAAGCGATCGGGGATAGCGAACAGAGCGACCGCATTGAGTCCTACTGTAATCAGCATGATTAGTAAGAATGTCTGTAATGCTCCCGAAAACGCATCTGTAGCGAGCAGTAAGAGCTGTATCGGTACGACGACGAAAGGGACCGCTAACATTGCAATAATTTTTACTGTATTCCCATCCGATGTTCTTTTAAAAAGTTGATGGTTCATAAAGCAAAAGTTTTCACTATCTCGGTGGAACGGAACAGTTATACTATACTACAAATAGCCAAAAAAGCAACATACTGGCTAAAATACTATTGCTCATATCTTTAGTTTATGGTTCAGCTGGAGCGGGGAGAGGCGGCGTCTTTTTCGGCGTTGATAGCGCCAGACGGGCACCAAATAGCACGATAACTCCGCCGATAAATATCTGCCACGTGATTGCTTCATCTACGACCAGTGCCGCGAGAACTACCGTAATAATTGGCTGCAGGTATATAAAGATATTTGCTTGTGCTGCTTCCATGACCTTGAGTGCGCGCTGATACAGCAGGTATTGGGCGCCCGTGCCGATAAAACCGAGGTATAACGTAGCTAGCAGTGGCCACAGTGTGACGTTACCAAACCATGGGTTCTGAACAGTTTCTACCACCGCAAACGGTATCGATATGATGGTCGTGATGACAGCAAAATAAAAGGCGAGGGCAGTGCCAGAGATTTGATCTTTGCGTTGTTCTTCTTTGGACATGATGCCATAGGCGAAAAATGCGAATACCGAGACCAAAATGAGTCCGATCCCGATGTAGGGGTTGGATCCGTCTGTCGACACGGCGGTATGAAGCGAGACGATGCCGACGCCGATCAGGCCAAGCACGAAGCCGGCAATCTGAGCAAAGCTAGTGCGGACGTGTTTGACAAACATCAGATACAGCACACTTAGCCCTGGGATAATCGCATAAAACAGCGCAGTGATGTTCGAGGGAATATACTGCAGCGCCAAAAAGATAAAAATAGGGTTGAGCGCACCGATAATTCCGATCCATCGCAGCTTGTACAGATTTTGTAGCGAGAGCTCCTTTTTTGGCATAAAGAAGTATATGACGATAGATGCCGCCAAAAATCGAAAGAATACGAGTGTAAACGGGTCGAAACTCTCCAGCGCAAGTTTGGCAAACGGTGGAATCGAACCGCCTGCCAACGCTATGAGGGCGATGAGGAGAAAGTGTTTCCTATTCATGGGAGCTTTGTTTAGCCAAGTCTTCGACTATCGTCACATTCGATATTTTTTTGAGTTCTTGGGGATCAAGAACGATCTTGCTCGTACGGTTGCCGCCACCCATGACAACCTGCGGTTGTTGCATGACGGCACTATCGACGTAGACGGGCAGATCTGGCACACCGATGGCGACCACGCCGCCGATCTCCATGCCGGTGACGGCTCGTGTGGTTTCCGCGTCGGCGAATGACGCGCGCTTGATTTGCATAAGCTGACACACTTTCTTGTTTACATCGAGTCGCGTCGTGGCGAGTACGACGCATAGCGCATACTTGATGGGCTCGACTTTGCGCGAAGCGACGAGGATAGTATTGGCAGATTGCTGTGGCAAAAAGTCATATTTCTCGCAAAACCTAGCAGTATCTGCAAATTCTGGGTCACATTCGAGCACGCGATACGTTAGATCGTTCGTATCAAGCGCATCGCGTACTTTTGGCATAAGTTCAGGCATAGCTTCTATACTACGCCTGTACGGTGTTGCAGTCTACGATTTTAGTCTCAACCAAAATACTTAAATGCATAATTAAGTATTTTGGTTGAGCCTCGACTCCGGGTTGCCCCGGAGCCGAGTGCCCACCATGGTGTTACTTGTTGAGCCAGCGCAGAACGGTGCGTCCCGACTTTGGCAGCCAGGGCGCACGCGTGCCGACCGGCATGGCGATCAGCTTGCGCAGGGTAGGGATGCTCATCCTCTTGTCTTGCGAGTCATCCCGGCTGCTGAGCTCGTCCGGTCGAATCGTGACGAGGTACCGCTCGGTCGCGTGACTCCATGTCACATGCACCAGCTTGTACTTCCTGCCGGAGATGTACAGGACAGGGTGCTGTGCTTCGCCGAAGTTCGTGGTGTACACCGTGATGCCACCGTCGCCTTCAGCATGACGTGCGTCGGTGTCGTCCGGGTGCTTCGGTGTCGTCAGGAGTGACACGCGCTGGTTGAAGCCGCGCGTGCCAATCAGACAGATCATGATTTCGCGATCGAGCTTGTCGAACTCGAAGTGACTCGGGCCGAACATGTCGCCGAAACCGAGGGTGTACACGAGGTTCGAAACGCCGAGGTCCACCATGAGCTGACGAAGGCTCTCTGCGGGCACGCGTCCCGCCTCGATGAGACCATCTTCGTGCAGCTTCTGCTCCTTGAGGGAGCGGACGCGCAGCGAAGCGGCTTCGAGACGAGTAGTCAGGAGCGAGCTCTGGTGGAGCCGCCCTTCCTCGAGTGCCTCGGTGACTGGGTGGACCAGTGCCTCTTGCTGCTTGTCGGGTAGGCGGTCCCACATCTGCATGAGCTCGTTCGTACTCGGCAAGAGCTTGCGCAACCGGTCGAGCTCCGCCTCGAAGGCGGGAACGCTCATACCCAGGTCGCGCGCGCGCTCGCGCATGCGGTCGACGTGACGATCGCCGTTCATGGCGATCACGAGGCCGCACATGGTTGCGTCGTACCCGCCGCCCTGGTTGCGCATCGTCTGGACCCTGGGGAGGATCTGGGCGACGCGCCACGCGGTGAACAGGTCACACACGTTTGATGACAGCCAGGTGCCGAAACCCTCGGCACCCCGGTGGGAGAACCCCACCGTGATACCAAAGTAGTAGCGAACAATGACCGGTGTAGCGCGCACCTCGAACGGCTTCGACTCTTCGCCGGAGACCGTGAAAGTGTGCTGATCGGGTGACCGCCAGATGATCTGGTGCAAGGCCATGATGTAAACCTCCCATGATGGGTCGAGGGACGTGTATTTCACGTCTCCTTAGTATAATTATACCATATAAGTAAAGATGTATCAAATACTGTCTGACCGTACTAATATAGTGTAAGAAAAAACTACAACGCTCTATATCTAGCGCACTGTGCATCGATATTGCTATACTGGAATCCCATGGGGGAGACAGAAACCATGGGTAAACAAACAAAATTTATTTTCGTTACGGGGGGTGTACTCTCGGGGGTAGGCAAGGGTATCACTGCGGCGAGCATCGGCGCAGTATTGCAAGCCGCAGGAAAGACCGTTTCGATACAAAAATGTGACCCGTATCTCAATGTAGATGCGGGTCTCTTGAATCCTCGGGAACATGGCGAATGCTTTGTGACCAAGACGGTGCCGAAACCGACCTCGACCTCGGACATTATGAACGATTTCTCGACCTAGAGCTGACGCAAAAAAACGCGACGCTGGCGGGTCGACTTGCTCTCCGACCTTATCGCCGACGAACGCGCTGGCAAGTTTGGCGGCCAGACAATCCAGCTCGTGCCGCATCTCACGCGGTGCTATCCAAGAATCTATCGCCAAAGCAGCGCTCGGTAGCGATGTGCATATCGTCGAAATCGGTGGTACGGTCGGTGACTACGAAGGACTTAGCTTCGTCGAAGCAATTCGTGAATTTGGCGGTCGAGTCGGCCGCGAAAACTGCCTGTATGTCCACGTCGTCTACGTGCCATTTATCGGTACGAGCAAAGAATTCAAATCAAAACCTGCCCAAAATGCCCTGAATGACCTACGTGGATTTGGTATCGTGCCAGACGCAGTCATCGTCCGAACTGACAATCCAGCGCCAAAGGCGATTGCCAAGAAAGATATCACTCTTTGGTGGCGTGCCCGAGCACGCAGTGCAGATGATGCCAAACGTCAAAAGCGTCTTTCAGATACCGAGCATCATCGCCGGCAACGGCCTGATGAAAACACTCAACGATCTCGTCGGCGAGGAGCTCAAACCTGATCTCACGACATGGGATGATTTGGTCAAACGCCAAACAGCAAAACCACGCAAAAATATACGCGTCGGTATGGTCGCGAAGTATCTTGACAACGAAGACACGTATATATCTGTCATCGAAGCGCTCAAGTCAGCATCGTGGGGAGCGGGTGTCGGACTTGATTTGGTATGGATCGATGCCGAGCAAGCGACAAAAGAGGATTTCGCTGCCGTCGATGCACTCGTCGTGCCTGGCGGCTTCGGTAGCCGTGGCATCGAGGGCAAAATCGCCGCCGCAACGTACGCACTCGAACACAACAAACCATATCTCGGTCTCTGTCTCGGCCTGCAGGTAGCGATGATTGCCGCTGCACGAAAAGCTGGTTTAAAAGACGCCAACAGTACAGAATTTGTCCCCGATGCAAAGCACGATGTCGTCTATATCATGGCAGGGCAAGAGGGCAAAGAGTCGACTGGTGGCACACTTGCGTCTAGGAGATTATCCCGCGAAACTACGCCTGGTACGCTGACCGCCAAACTCTATGACAGCAAGAATATAGTCGAGCGTCATCGTCACCGCTACGAGGTAAACCAGAACTATCTCGATGAGTTCAAACAGGGCGGACTCGAAGTTAGCGGCACCAGTCCTGACGGCAAGCTGGTTGAATTTATCGAAGCTCCCAAATGCGACTTTTTCGTCGCCACTCAGGCTCACCCAGAATTTCGCTCACGGCCGATGCGCCCGCATCCACTCTTTGCTGGATTAATAACTGCAGCATCGAAGTAAAGATTTTAGTGTAAATGAGCTTGTACGGCGGGTTTGCTGAGTGCTAGAATCGCCCAGGTATAAAATACGAGTACAAGAGCCGTATGCAATAACGATATATTCATAGCAAGAGAACCAGCGAGCTCCATACCTGTGCCTGTCTCGATGCTAAACCTCACACTTTGATATATGATTTCGACAATGTTTAGTGCGTTGTATAGCGCGATGCTTGCAAGACCAATAAATGGCAGGTAGGCGGCTCGTTTCTTGGCGATTAGACCAACTGCAACAATTACGAGGCTAACATTTAATGCTATGTTCACCCATCCATATCCGAAGTATTGCCCAATAGTATAGTCAGCTACGACGCCCAGTAGCATCAGTACTAGTATGCCAGTACCCACCAGGCGGAGCGTCAGGTCGCTGTTATTGCTAGCGGCTGATTCTTATCTGGTTTTTTCGATGCTTCACGTGACGTTGTATTGGCCATGTAGTTACTTTCGCGTTATTTGATATCGTCACAATAGCACGGTAGCCAAAATCGCGGTATCTTGACAAATCATAAGCGGTATGCTACTATAGGAGCATAAAGGATAAACATAAAAATGCGTCAAACAACAAATCACCCAGACGAAGAACTCAACCGCGATGACATCGACATGCTCCAGGCTGTCCTGATGAACGTTCGTGGCAGTTATCCTGATGCGCCCTACCGTCAGGCCGATTTCATCGAAGACGAATTCGAACCTGAGATCTAACCGCGAGGACGTCGTACTCTTCCGCTGTGACTATTTGACGCGCCACCGCGCCTGGCTGTAGTTTTATTTTCACTATGACCAGGCAAGCGATCTGTAGGTTTCTCTTTATCATCAAGGAATTTGTTGGATCCGGGTAGCTCAATCTCTGGCGGGCCACCACTGAACGTAACGGTGTAGCCAGCATCGGATATGGTAGTGACTGGTTCGGTTTGCTCTGGCACAGCTGGGGTGGCAGGTTGAGCATCATCCTCAGGCGGCTTTACATAGATCGTAATCGGTCGATCAATACCGTTGCGTATCTGTTTTTGCTCGACAATCGCTCCGGCTGGCACACTGTTTGCGCAGAAAGATGACGAGATTAAGGAATTCGGTACTATTTCCTCGAGAGGGTGCATGGCTGTAAAGGTGCCAGTATATATCGGAGATCCTCATCCCATCGCGTCGCGAGATAACCTCGATAACTTTGCCGGGATTGATTTGGTCGGTATCTTGCTCGAATCGCTCAGTAGCAACATAGTGACCGTGCCCGGCTTTGATCACTTTTCCTTGCTCTACCAGCATCGTTAGGGCAGCTATGATTGGATCAAAACGTGCTGCATCAACATGGCGTTCCTCGTAGAGTGTATAGAGTAAATCACGAATCTGGACATATTTTTTTTCGTCTATGATTACCTCTAGAAGTGGTAATATCTCCTCGGGAGAAATCGTAGGCAGGACTTCTTTGGGCTGAGCATCGGTGGGTTCAAGCGCACTCAGAGCACCGGCACGACGAGCAAGATCGTCGACGACGGCCTCTCTCCTGCGCTTATCAGCACGTGCAGCAATGGATTCTGGAGTGGTAGGTTCTTTTGCGGTCATATACCCTTAGTTTCACTGAGTATCGACATATCGTCAAGCATAGGCATCTTCCTCTGGTATACTAGGGTTAATGGAAGACAAAGTCTCTGCAATCGTAAAAGAGTTGTTCAACGTCGATGTCGACGTGGTCTTGACGCGTCCTGAGCCGCAGTTTGGTGACTATGCGACGAGTGTCGCGCTGCAACTGGCAGGACGAGTCGGCAAAAACCCTCGAGAGGTCGCTGAGGCAATAGTGGAGAAGCTACGCGCGTCAGGTGAGTATAGCGATGTCAGCGTGGCGGGTCCGGGGTTTATCAATATCCGGCTCGGTGATGCCTCGCTGATTGCGAGTCTCGAGGCGACACCTCGCACAGACGAGAGCAGCACCTATGTGATCGAGTACAGCTGCCCAAATGCGTTCAAAGAACTGCATACGGGACATCTCTATCAGACAATTATCGGTGATATTTTAGCCCGACTGGTCGAGACGACTGGCAATACAGTGCATCGAACGAGTTTCGGCGGCGATGTAGGCTTGCATGCGGCAAAGTGCCTGTGGGGTATGATTGCGACACTGGGTGGCGAGTTTCCTGAAAAGCTCGATGACGTGGAACAGACGCCATTTGCTAGGGCGCGCTGGATTAGCGAATGCTATGTGCGTGGTGCATCAGGCTACGAAGAATCAGATGAGGCAAAAGGCGTGATTGATGAGCTGAATAAAACAATTTATTCACTTCACCTGCAGCCAGAAAACGAATCGGCAATCGCGCGGCTGTATTGGACAACACGACAATGGAGCTTTGATTACTTCGACGCATTTTATGACCTGCTACATGTCGATCACATGCGGTATATTCCCGAGAGCGAGACCATGCCGATCGGTATGGACGTCGCCCGCGAGCAGCTAACCAAGGGAAACCTGCGTGAATCCGATGGGGCGGTGGTGTTTGATGGTGATGAATCCAAGCACCTGCATACGCGCGTGTTTATCACGAGTAAGGGCTTGCCAACTTATGAGACCAAAGATATCGGTGTTATTTGGCTCGAGAAGCGCGATTATGACTTCGACAAGCGAATACTTATCACCGGTAATGACCAGCAAGAATACATGCGCGTGGTATTTGCCGCGGCCGAAACATTTCGTCCGGAACTAACGGGCACGATGACTCACTTGACCAACGGCACCGTGCGATTTGGTGATGGTAGCAAGATGAGCTCACGTCTGGGTAACGTCACGCGAGCAATAGATGTGTTCGATATTGTGCGGGAGAAGGTGAGTGAGCTGGTTAAGGATGAGACGCTTGTCGATACCGTGACACTCGGTGCGATTAAATATGTGTTCGCAAAATATAGACTCGGTGGTGATATTTCGTTTGATATCGATGAGACGGTCAGCCTCGCGGGTAATTCTGGTCCATATATCCAGTACGCACATGCACGTGCACGTTCGATTCTCGCTAAGAGTGATGTTCAGCCTGCGTTGGACGAGCGACGTATGCGCTCGATGAAGCAGAACGCGCACTGACGCGTAAATTGGGAGAATATACAACGGCCGTGGAACGCTCGACCGACGAGCTAGCGCCGCATCACATCTGTAATTATCTGTTTGAACTGGCACAAGAATTTAATCGCTTTTATGAAAAGTCTCGCGTAATCGGTAGCGAAGACGAAGCTGCACGACTGTGGCTCGTAGAGCGCTATGCCGATACGCTACGCGCCGGGCTCGGTCTACTCGGTATCGAATCTCCAGACGCAATGTAGTTGACTCTGTTACCTCGGTAGGGTAGTATTGTCACCAGGACTAAAAAGCCAATGACGCAACTACAATCACATTATCGGCAAACTCTGATTCTCGTGATTTTTGATGCGCCCTCGGCTGGCTAGTTCTTCGCTTTCGAAAACTACACGCCGAGGGAACCCCCTCGGCGCTTTCGATTCGCGAAAATGGCTATTAAACCCGGGATTTGGCCAATCTCAGCACACCACAATTCGGAGGAAAACAGTGGCAAATGCCAATAGAGTTCGGAAGCGAGTCGTAGAACTCGCCCGTGATGAAGAGGACGGCCATCTCGCCGCCTCCTGTACTGGCCAGCTGAAGCGGCGTTGCGGTGCGGCTGACATGTCGATTCCAGAGTTCCGGCAGCTTTTGGCCGACATGTTGCACAGCAAGAAAATCCGTGGCTTCAGCCTGAAGGCCGACGGCGCGTACGTGAAAGTCTGACACCTACCGAAGGAGCAAGACATGACCGTAGTAGCAACCAGCCTCAATCTCGCCGTAGAGCTTGACCCAGACGCGCTCGAGCTCTACTGCAGGCTTCTTGGCGTGTGCGAGGAGGACGAGGAGACGGGTGAACTGACGTTCGCCTATGAGGCTCGGCACGAAGTCGAACAACTTGTCCTCGTGCTGGGGTTCGACTCCAGCTTCCAGGACGCCGTGGCTCGCGAGATGAAGGTGCTCGTGCGCAAGAACCTCGTGAAACGCCAAACGGTGCGAACCAGTAGCGTGGTACACCCACGCTGGTACCGATCGATTACTCCATGGCCGCGCAGGGTCAGGATCACGATCATCTGACCAACCTGTGGAGTCAGCAAGGCTTCTCAAAGACGAAAGGAACGCACGTGAACGATCCCTGCCCGATTGGGTCAGTACTACTGGAGAGGTTGCCACCCGGCTTCTACATCTCCTGCCGTAATCTCGCAGAGCTAGCTTACGTCATCGGCGTGAGTGACCTCTACACCTTGGCCGAACTGCAGGTCGGGTTCGAGCACTTGTCCTGCGAAGGGCTCGTCGAGCTTGGTAGGCCCTCTGTCCGTGGCAGTGACGAGCCAGGATGGTCCGTGGCTCGTTTGGATGTCAATGGCCCGCATGGCAAAGAGGCGGTGCAGACAATCTTCACAATGTCCGGGAGGGCGCGCACCAGTACCTGGCGAAACATCTGGGAGGCACGGTTCAGCGAGTTACTGACGGAGCAGCATCTCGTCGTCATGGTGCGGCAGTTCGTGTTGGACGGAGCGGTCACACTCGCAGAACAAGAGAACGGCACTGTCTCGATCGGCATGCCAGGGGCACGTCGCTGAACCGTCTCATCGAAGGGGCGGCCCGGGTGCATCATGCGCTCAGGGCCGCCCCTCGCGGGACCTGACTTCCTCCGAAAAAGCCCACTGCCTCGCTCAAATAGAGCTCGAGGCAGTGGCACTGAAACTGAAACTGACTATGATACAATTTTGCTAACACATAGAACGGAGATACATATGCCAACGAACAAAACTGCGAAACAATCAGCTGCTGAGGCAAAACGCGCTGCCACGGAGGCGAAAAAACAAGCTGCTGCTGCCAAAGCCGAGGCTGCAGCTGCACGCGTAGCAAAATTTGGTGGCGGACACGCGGCAGGATTTATGAATTTCATCCGCGAGCAAGGTGTCATCGGCCTCGCCGTCGGTCTGGCCGTTGGTGCTGCAGCGGGAGCTAGCGTCAAAGCTATCGTCGACAACTTCATCAACCCAATTGTGGCATTTATGTTAGGCGACAATGATCTGTCGAGTATCATTTGGGATACGGGGCTTACGAATGGTGATGTCGAGCTGACATTTGGTATCGGCGCCATCATAAATTCACTCATCGTGCTCGTCTCGACAGCACTGGTCGTCTACCTAGTGGTACACGGCGCCAAACTCGATAAGCTCGATAAGAAAAAATAGTCCGACACTAATTGATAGCTTGTGATTGTTAGGCGGCACGATATGCAGTTTGGCCTAAGCTACTGCGTTGGCGCAGGTGCTCATCGTATCGTTGCATATCAATGTTTGCGTTCAAGATTTTTTCTAGATTCCTTGTAAACTCCTCGAAGTCCACATCTGTTACCTCAGCGAATGCATCGGTGAAGTGTGAGCCGCGGCCTTTTCCTGGTCGTACGAGTCCCACGCTGCTACCAGCTGCATCCGCACTGCGTTTGTATTTGTCATTATTCTGACGATCACGCCCAAAGTCTAGACTATATCCAGTGGGACTTGCTTCGTCACGGTCGATTCTCAAAGAAAGAGAAGATTGCTCGAATTGGCCTCTATGCTCAATCTTGCTGGTATATTTTTGTTCAAGCGACGGCGGTGCAGTAGTTAGTTCTAGGTTAACTCTTTTGTTAGGTTTGACGGAGAGTATGACAGAACCAGGGATATCACCTGAGTCATACTCATCATTGTCTGCGTATGTGTTGTATCCATCTTGCGATGATGCATATTCAATAGCTATCATGCCATCTCGTCGCCGTAGATAGTTGGATATCCACGGTTTGACCAATGTGCCGTAGTCAGTTGCTTCTTGGTAGTCTTCTAGTCCGAGCATAACAAGTACTGTCGTCAGCAGTTGCGTAAGGCTTTGGAGTGTGATCTCTGCATCTGTGTCCTGGGCTGATTTGTCCATTGTCTGTAAGTCGTGAGCATCTCTTACTGTATCAATTGCACGAATCAGTTCGGTTTTTAGGGCATTCCCTACACGCGGGTTGCAGACTGAAAAAGCTTCATCACATAACTTGGTCGCCAAATATATACAAGTGTCTTTATCTGCATCGATCTCGGGCCCAAATCGGAAATCAACGATTTCACCGTCGACGTTGCTAGTGGGTAAGGTAGAAGGCAAATTGTCTTGAGGTGTTACCTCATTTTCGAGTATTTCTGAGCCAGGGGCAGTATATTCTGGCCATAAGTTCATGTGCATTCGCTTGATTACATCATCGAGTTCGCTCGGCTTTTGCTTGTATGTGTCGCCAGAGCTAGTTACAATTGTTCCTCGACCCTTGTCGTAGTCGCCGACACAATAGCCCGACACCATGGATACTGTAGTACCTTCTGGTAGGGGTTCGACGGAGCCGTTTGCTACCGCATCGGCGATTGCGGCATTGCTCACTTCTGGTTTTATAGCTGCGCCTTTGGAGTCTTCGCCCGTAGAGATAGTAATGTGAGGGTAAGCTTTACCAGGTATGGGGTAGTCAACTATGAGTGCCTGGACCTGTCGTTCAGTGTCGACAACTTTGCCTCGTATGGGCACAGTTGTTTCTATACCAACGGGCAGCTTATCGAGATCGATTGGGGTGGGATCGTCGCCGTAATAGTGGATTGTGACGTGGTCAGCGAATACGTTTGAGAATACTGGTTCTATGTCCGCCAGCAGTCGTTCATGTTCTTCTGGCGTCAAAAATAATCCCGTAAAGCATAACTGCTCAGGATTATCCAGAAGGTTCGGTTGTGTGGTTGGTATTTGTTCTGCGGTGGCCATGTTTATTTGTGTAGTTTATAGTTTCATTCTACATTAAAAGTGTAGTTTTGTCAATATGTAGCGATCTGTGCTTACGATTGCATGCCGGCTTTGATCTTGGCAATCAGCGCATCTGAATCGGCTCTATGTGCGTTGGCCGTCATGATGATTATTTGGCGTACGGCTTCGGCTATGGCAGGGCTATTGAGAATAGTGGCCATTTGGGTATCGCCAAATGCTATAAATGCGACTTTGTCGCCATAAACATCTATTTCTACGGGAGCCGTGTATATATCTGAATCTATAAATGTTCGGTGGTAATTGTATTTCTCATCTTCGCCATCAAGAATATGCTTCCGACTGACTTCGGAGTAGGGGGTAATAGCATAAGTTGCAATACCTGCATCAGCTCTGTCGGCTCGGTAAGATCGATAGTATTCATGACCAAGAACTGCGGCATCTCCAGTCGTGCGCCATAAGTATATAGGATTACCTTGACGAAGCGTATCTTCGTAGACTGCCTTGATACCATCTTTACCCTGCAGAGTACGCGTACCTGGCATTTCGGTGTGGGTATAAAAGAGGTCGATAAGGGGCGATAAGCCGCTTTTTACTTCTTGTTCGTTGCGAGTGATAACTTTTCGGCGCTTTTCGGCAAGCGTCTCGAGTGCCGAGGGGTGAGTGGGCGCGTAAAGGGCTTTCTTGCCATCTTTTTTAGTAGCCAAACCCAATTTTTCCAGCTTTTCACAGATCATGTAACCGTTCGTGCGTGACTCACCGGTGCTCTCCGCGAGCTCAACGGGGCTGAGCTGACCATGTTCAATGAGCGCGAGATAGCCCTTTGCCTGACTCTGGGTAAGCCCGGCTTTACGTACGATAGCTAGGGTTGTATCAGTGGTGGGTATTTCATTCATATATTCATCATAGCAAGGAAACGATACTTTGTCAAATGTATTTTGACACAATATCGCGTACGCTACCACCGTTGTCTACATAGCAAGTTAAAACATTATTGACAATATATACAAAAAATGCTACTATATTTCCAGTTGATCGAGAGGCAAATTGATCGACAGGAAGTTTACAAGAAGGGATGGGTACGCGACGACATATATATGTTTTGAGACATGTATTACCGCTCGCGCGGCTTTACACTCCGATCGACCTGAGAAATCGATTGTCGAGACTGCCGCATCTCAAGACCCTGAACTTATATTGCGCGAGCCGGATGGTAACGTCCCTCGCGCCCGCTGAGGTGTTTCTGCCGCTCTCACAGAGGCAGAAGCACCGAATGCGGTACGTAGTATCGCAGCAACTTTATAGAAATCATTATCTCCTGACAGACAGTCTGGTCAGATTGGCGGCAATTCTAGAAGCCGCCGACCTGATCAGACACGAAGCCTGGGCCGTTCGGCGCCCGCGTGATCTATCAGGAGAGAGGCCGTCGCCATGACGACCAAGCTCAACGACCTCGCTGTCACCTCCGTCTCGCTCCAGGCCCTCCCGGGCACGTTCCAAGCGGTTGTGGAGTACTGCAAGCAGTACTCCGGCAGCCCGTCGGGGCCGCCGACCTTGGTCGGTACCCTGACCGCCGCTCTCGCGGGCGGCATCGGCGACTTCTGGTCGCCGGTCCTGCCCCGCGGGCTCCGCCTCAACACGGCGGAGGAGGTGGCCGCCGCGGATCTGGACGTGCAGCACGTCCAGATCGAGGCGATCGAGGTCGGGGACCCCGACCTCATCGTCAGCGGCCACGCCGGCACAATCGAGGTACTGCGGGACATGTTCCCGCAGGCCGAGGTCGTTACCGGCAACGTCACCGCCGAGGCGGTGGTGGGCCAGGTGGTGGCGGGAACCCTCCCGCCCCACCTGGTGTCGGCGGCCGCGGGATACTACCCCGCGACGATCACCGACTTCGACTACGCGAAGGACGGTGACCTCGCTGGCGGCGAGCTGCGTGAGCGGCTCGTCATCGGAGATGCGGTCCGTGTGACCGTGTCGTGACCGCCTCCAGTGCAAGTGTCACTGGATTATCAAAACCACTTTCCATCTAGCCGTGGAGTTGTGATTCACGGCCGAATAGCGGGCTAGCGCTAATCGGCCATACACTTCTGGTAGCTCTACCAGTACAATAATTGAGCCGAGTTCTCAGGGAGCGTCTCGTCAAATACGCTCCCACAACCCATGAAACCTCAGACTTTTTGCAAAGATTTTGCAGATAGAAACGAGCTTTTTGGCTCTATGAACGAAAGGAACGAACGACATGACCTATGCAGATACCCCCAAACCTAGCCCAGATATATTCATTGGGCGTGAGACTGAAAGTAGTAGTACTATTAATCATGAACTTGGCGCTAGAACTGTGGATGCAGTCAAGCACGAACTGGACCTGACCCCGGATCAAGAAATGCTTGAAGGCAGAAGGCTAACTCTGGCCGAAGTAAAGCAGATGTACGGCGAAAAGGTTTTCGAAACAGACACCGCTTTTGGTGTTAATAAGTTTGGCAAGTACCAACCAAACATCACGTTCATAGTTCCTAAGCGATTCGACGTTGATCCTGACGGTGGCGTAATTGTTGATCCGCTGGAGTATCGGACTGGCAAAGAGGTCCAGGATGTGGTTGGCGGTATGAATGTAGATTTTGATGGTACACCATCGATGTTGTTTGGCGATTTTTGGAGGTCAAAAAAGGGAGGTGCATGTTTTCGGCCGAAGTCACCTAGAGAAGCGCAGCACATGCTTATACATATTGGCTGGGGCGGTGCGTTCAGCAGGTCGTTTGGTATGCCTAGATGGAAAATGCCCCTGACTAATCTAGGCGACTCTTACTTCCACAGAGCAGCATCGAACGGTGGCGGTATGGGAAGTGATTATTGGGTTTTCCCTGTTGGATATAATCACGCTGTACATGATGAAGAGTTCGATGGTGCAGATACTGCGCCAGTACGGTCTCAGGAGGAGCGTGCTCGGGTGATTCGAGACACCTTCACGAAGCTAGACATGCAACAGCGGGAGCGAAAGATTTCTAAAATGTAGTTGAAGCATGAGGCTGACGAAACTAGTCGGCAGGCAAAGCCTGAATTGATGCCGAGACTGCAAGCGTTACGAAGACACTTTAATGGTGAATGAGATCTCATAGGGGTGATTAGCTATTGTCATCCCGAATGAGCTTTCATGACGAAAGTTCATAATTCATACAATGCGTCATCTTGCCTGGAGAGACATATTCTTATAGATCAGATTTGCCTCTCGAGCTCGCTTGTAGCGGGTGTGTCTTTGGGCAAGATATGTTTCTCGCTCGGTGACAAATTGTTGGTATAAAATACAGCTTACTTTTAGCTAGGCTGTATTTTATATGGGGTGTATCATGGAATGAGCAAAAGGAGGTAGTTATGCTCGAGACAGCCCGAGAAATGATACGACAAGCAGCCGAAACACTTGGTTGGAGCGACGGACAAATAGAGGAATTTTTGACGCCAGATCACGTACACCGGTTTATGGTAGAAATCGGTAACGAGACGTTTGAGGCGTATCGTGTACAGCACAATGACAAGCGCGGTCCATACAAAGGCGGCATTCGTTTTCACCCAGAAGTAGACATGGACGAAGTGCAGGCGCTTGCGACGCTGATGACAATCAAATGCGCGGTCATGGATATTCCGATGGGTGGCGGAAAAGGCGGAGTGGCATTTGACCCACGAAAGTATGAAAAGAGCGATGTTTTAGACGTAGCCAGGCAATATGCTCGAGGACTAGTGGAGCATATCGGACCAGACACGGACGTACCAGCTCCCGATGTAAACACGACGGCGGAAATTATCGATGCGATGGTCGAGGAGTATGAGCGATTGACGGGTGATGATTCGCACGCTAGCTTTACTGGAAAATCTATCGCACATGGTGGTTCCGAAGGACGTGCTGCTGCGACGGGGCGGGGTGGTGTCATCGCCCTCAGGCAATACTGCGCACATCACGATATCGACACCAAGGGTCTACACGTAGCGATTCAAGGTATCGGCAATGTCGGGTATTGGTTTGCGAAAATCGCCGAGCAAGAACTAGGCGTAAGGGTCGTCGCAGCGGCAAACTCGAAAGTGACAAAAGTGAATGAAAACGGGCTCGACGTTGCGCACAAAGACGAAAAAGGTGTCATGGATCAATTACAGGGCGATGAGCGGGGAAGCGATGCTATCCTGAGCGTCGACTGCGATGTGTTGGTGCTGGCTGCACTCGGTGACGTCGTCACTGCGGATAACCAAGCGGATATAAACGCACGTCTCATCCTGGAACTTGCTAATGGGCCGGTAAACAACGAGGCGTTTACGATGCTCGAAGAGCGAGGAGTACATGTCATACCGGATGTGCTCGCAAATGCAGGCGGCGTGGTTGTCAGTTATCTCGAGTGGGTGCAAAACAAAGAGGGCGAGCACTGGAGTGAGCAGGTGGTAAATCAGCGCCTCGATGAAATTATGTGTTCGGCGCTCGGCGATATTCTCGACGCAAACGAACCACTAAAAAACGCCGCCTTCTGTGGCAGCGCTAAAACGATTGGCGTAGAAATTGCGTGTGGGCGCGCCACGGGACCGTGTGGTCCTGTGGCGCGCCCGTCTCCGATCAGGCAGTTGCGCGACTGATGCAGAGCTGTCCCTGCAAGGTCGAGACCGTCCCGGCGGACTGCAGTGCCGCCAGGATCTTCGTGACCGCCTCCTGCTGGATGTATCTGAACTCCTCCATGGCATGAAGGATGTCCTGATCACCTTGGCGGCCTTGCGGCCACAGGGGATGCGGTTGTGCTGGATGACATCGAGCACGGCGTCTCGTTCGACTCGCGACTCCTGTCCATTGCGGTGTTCTTTCGTGGCACCGGTTCACTCCTTCGTGTCGGATTACCCAGGGTAGGGTGCAGATAATAGTAGCAAATTATTCTAGCTATGCAAAACGCTGCTCTGATGCAGCGTGGGATGGTCTCTAATTTGTGCGCGGGTGCGCCACGAGACCGTGTGGTCTCGTGGCGCACCCAGGATGGACAGGTCAGGCGGCGGCCGTCTGGGCGACGGCGCAGCACGGCGTCTGTGCGCGGGTCCAGGCGAACTCGAGGCCTGCGCTGCGTACCGGCACGGTTGTGCCGCATCGCAGCTCACGCCGAGCTGCGCGAGCCGGATCGTGATCAGGTCCTTGCCGACTTCCTCGCACCACGATCTTCGTCGAACGGTCGAGAACGGTCACGAGGTGCTCGCGGCAGTTCCGGGGTAGGTCGCGCGTCTTGACGAAGTGCTTCCCCAGGAACTCCTCGGCAGCGACGTCCCTGCTGGTGCAGTTCAGGCGTCCGAACGGTTGGTTCTTGAGCGAGCCGATGATCCTCCTCTCGATTGTGTCGAAGATGTCAGGGGTCATGGAAGAGCTGGTGACGGACACGGAATACCTTGCCTTCACTGTCGTAGTTGTTCCCGGCGGACGCTAGGATTTTAGTATAATATCATAAACAAACAAATATGCAAGTATATACCAATCTTTTGCTATAATACCAACATGACAAAACATGCGAAACTACTCTGGATGGACCTTGAAATGACAGGACTCGACCCAAATGAAGATCGAATCCTCGAAGTTGCAGTGATAGCAACCGACTGGGATTTCAATGAAATTGCACGCTACGAAGCGGTAAAAAAAGTTGGCCCGAACCTGATGAAAGAGCGCATGGTCGGTGAGTTCTGGGAGAAATTTCCCGCAGTACGCGATCAATTGATGGAGCAAAATGAAGGTGGCAAAAACGGCCGCACTGTCGAAAACGAACTACTTGAATTTATAGACAAGAATTTCGCAGAGGGGGAGCGCATCTTGCTCGCTGGTAACTCGATTCACCAAGACCGAAAATTTATCGACAACGAGTGGCCACGACTCAGTCAGCGCCTGCACTATCGTATGCTCGATGTCAGCGCATGGAAAGTCGTCTTCGATGGCAAGTATCGTAAGCGATTTGCCAAAGTCGAAAACCATCGTGCACTCGACGATATCCGTGGTAGTATCGAGGAACTCCAGTACTACCTAAAGCGAGTAAAAATCTGATGCATTCGATCAAGCCGAAACATACGTTTCGGTTGGTTTGGATCGGCCTCGCTATCGTTATCACTGGGTTGCTACTGCTTGGTGTCGGCCAGTTGATTAGCATGGCTACAAAGCAAGCGGGTGGGAGCACGGCGTCCCCGTCGGCAGCAGCTGTAGCGGAGCCGCATATTGTCTCTATCGAATCGAAACTGCTCTTTACTGGGAATTCCTTTTGGGGTCGATATACGAACGACGAAGCAAAAAAGACCGATGATCCGTATGCATTTCCGTTTTCACGCCTACATGAATTTGATCGAAAGTCATACGACGCGTGGGTAACGGGTCTCGAATGCCCAACAACTGTCGACGGAACCACAGATGACGAGCGCAGATATGGAAGAGACGCTGACGTTCAACTGTGATCCGGCATATCTGCCAAACTTTGCCAAATGGTTCGATGTCGTGACGCTCGCAAATAACCACACTGATAATCAAGGAGTTGACGGCTTTGCCGAAACGAAGAAAGCCCTCGATAAAAATGGTGTGCAATATTTTGGTAATTACAATCCAGAAAGCCTCAGTGATATTTGCGACGTGATTAGCATTCCTGTGCATGCGACGTGGTCCGATGACAAAACGACAGAAGAGTATCTGCCAATCGGTATGTGCGGCTACCACGGTGTCTTCCAAATTCCGAGCGCTGACTCACTTGCACAGGTGAGTAACTATGCGGAGCTCATGCCTGTGGTCGCGATGCCGCATTCTGGAAAAGAATATGTCCCTGGACCCGACGAAATCAAATCCACTATGGATCACACGCTCATCGACAATGGCGCAACGATGGTGATCGGCGATCATCCGCACTGGGTGCAATCAACCGAAGCCTACAAAGGAAAACTCATCGTGTACTCGATGGGGAACTTCATGTTTGATCAGCAATTCAATCCAGAAGTCGTGCGCTCGGCTGCGATTCAGGTGACATTTGGCGACACCACCGATGAGTCCACAAGCCTCGAAAAATGGCTCGCTCTCGGCAAACAGTGCAAGACAGCGGGCGATGATTGTCTCGTACAAGCAAGGCAGCAGGGCTTGAAAAAATTGAACTTGAACTATACATTTGGAGTAGTTGCCTCAGACGATAGCGGCTAC
This sequence comes from uncultured Candidatus Saccharibacteria bacterium, assembly GCA_963747455.1. Taxonomy (GTDB): domain Bacteria; phylum Patescibacteriota; class Saccharimonadia; order Saccharimonadales; family Saccharimonadaceae; genus SZUA-359. The sequence continues at coordinate 112,823 of CAVVEW010000001.1, forward strand.
AAGACGCATCCTGCCGATGCTACCGTACAGGCAGCTGTCGAACAGAGGCTCAATTGGCAACAAACTATGAAAGAGTTAGCACAATGATGACACACAAGGAACTCGAAGACTATCTACTCAGTATGCCTAACACGTGGCTTGATTTTCCATTTGGCGAAGACGTGTTTGTCTACAAAGTTGGCCCGAAAGGCTCAGATGAAAGCAAAATGTTTGCACTGATTGCGCGCGATGCAAAGCCAGTGCGAATCAGCCTCAAATGCGATCCGCAGCTCGCGGAAGTGTTGCGCGAAAAGTATGAAACAGTTGTACCGGGCTATCATCTAAACAAACGACACTGGAACACTATCATTTGCACCGGGCAGATTGATGATGAAGAGCTAGCTGGATTCATCCAACACAGCTATCAGCTTGTCAGTAACTAGTTGCTAAACGTACTGAGTTTTTCGATAAATGGCGCGAGCTGTTTATCGGTCGAGTTGAGACTGTCTTTGAGCGCCTTGCTATTTGTAGCTTTATAGGTAGAAAGCATCATCGAATGAAGCGTCTCGAGCTGGTAGGACATTTCGCGGGCGTAGGTATTGTCCAGCTGGACGTTGAGTGTTGCATCCTCAAATTCTGACTGCAGGGTCGTTTGATACGTTTTTTCCGTGGCAACCTGGGATTTTGAAATCTTTTTTGGAGTAACACCAAGGCTTGCCAGGGGAGCTTCCATATCGCTGATGGCGTTTGTAAGCTGCAGGGAAAGGCCACTGTTTATCGCCCGCAAATCATTGTTTCGTAGGGTCTTTTGCTCTTGGCTCGCTAAGTTTTGCAGGGTTTTTAATCGCAAATAGACGTTGGTTGCCTTGTCGCTCGCGGATGGACCACCAGAAAATATGATAAACGCAAAGAAGATGATCGCTATCAGCCCAACGGCTCCGGCAATCATCATCACTATCTTGCTCGGACCAGTCGACTGCGGAGTCGTATCGCCAGAAATCTGATTGAGATATTCAATCGAATACTCCGGCTGTTGTTGCTGGGGTGGCTGGGGCTGCGGTGTGTTGTCAGGATACATTGCTCTTATTTAAGCACAAACAGCATCGTCTGAACAGAGGTGATATAATACGAACTATGCAAGGCGAGGCAAAAGAAGATGTCAGGGCACGACTGGCGATTGAGGATATCATCGGAGAGTACGTACAGCTCAAGCGTGCCGGCCGCAACTATAAGGGCCTGAGTCCGTTTTCTTCAGAAAAAACACCAAGCTTCTTTGTTTCACCAGAGAAACAAATCTGGCATGACTTTAGCTCAAATCGAGGGGGCGACGTCTTTAGTTTTGTGATGGAAGTCGAGGGTATGGATTTTCGACAGGCACTCGAGCATCTCGCACGAAAAGCCGGTGTCGATCTGGGCATCTACGAGTCGGCGGGTGGCAAGGCAATCGCCGAACGCAAAAAGCGGTTGCTCGCAGCGCACGAGCTCGCTACCAAATACTTTCAGACCAGCATGCTACGCAACAAGCACGCGCAGGAATATATCTTTGCCAAGCGTGGACTCAGCAAACAAATTGTCGAAGAATTTCGCATCGGCTATGCGCCAGATACAGGGCAAGCCTTGACGCAGTTTTTGCTCAAAAAAGAGTTTACCAAACAAGAACTTAGCGACGGTGGTCTGGTCAATCGCTACGGCGGTGATTTATTTCGTGGGCGCATGGCGGTGCCGCTGATGGATGCAAGCGGGCAGGTGATAGGCTTTACGGGCCGAATCATCGGCGATGAGCCAAATGCGCCAAAGTATCTCAATACTTCGCAGACGCTGCTCTACGATAAAGGCCGACATGTCTTTGGACTTAGTCAGGCAAAAGAAGCGATTCGTGCGACAAATTACGTTGTTGTCGTCGAAGGAAACCTCGATGTTGTCAGTAGCCATCAGGCTGGCGTCAAACAAGTCGTGGCGACGGCTGGTACTGCTATGACCGAACACCACCTGCGTGCGCTCAAACGATTGACCGACGATATACGACTATCGTTTGACGGCGACAAGGCAGGTATCGCCGCGACTGAACGGGCAATCGGTATCGCAAGCGCGCTTGGCGTAGAATTATCTATCATCACGCTTCCAGATGACGCCAAGGATCCCGATGAATTGATTCAGCAAGATGTCGGCGCATGGGAATCAGCTATCGCGTCACCGCAGCCTGCGGTCGATTGGATTGTCGAGCAGTATGCAAACCGCGAAGACCTCTCGAGCGCGAGTGGCAAACGGGCGTTTACTTCTGCGTCGCTAGCGCTCATCGGGCGACTCGATGATTCGGTGGTGCGCGATCACTACGAGGAGCTTGTGGCGTCTCGAATAGGCTCCAGTCGTGATGCAATTCATCGCAAGGCCGAACAGCTGACAGAGCGCAGCCAGCAAGCGCCAACACGCCAAGTGAAGACAGCCGACCATGAAGTGGCAGACGGGCGATTTAATTATCAAGATGATTTGCTCGCTATCGCCAGCATCGAGCCATCGAGCCAAGAATTGTTTAGTCAGTTCAATATCGAACATCTCTCTGGCGAAGAACGTCAGCTGCTGGCGCGATATTTTGCAAAATTTCCCGGCAAAGAGCTCGTCGATGTACCCGAAAAGTTGCATTCGCTAGAAACCTATGTCAAAATAGTACAATTAAAGGCCGATGCGAGGTATAGGGTATGGAGTAGCGATGATCGTTACTTCGAAGCAGCCCGCCTCATCCGCCAAGTTGAAAAAGAACACAAGAAACGACAAAAGGTTGATTTGACCGAAAAGCTTCGGGAAGCCGAAGCAGCAGGCGATGACACTCACGCGAGCGAATTACGCTCAGAACTCAACGAACTTATAAAGGAGATTGCACGTGGCAGATGATGACACGAAACCCAAAGATGATAACGACCTGGTCGGACTAGACCAGATTGATGAAGAGCCGGATCTAGAGGAGCTCGAAGAAGAAGATACCCCCGAAGACGAGCTGAATAGCGGTCAGTATCTCGATGATATTAGTGACGACTCAGTGCGTCTGCACCTTCGTGAAATCGGTAAGATTCCACTGCTTAGCGCCGAAGAAGAGCTTGCGCTCGCACAGCGCGTGGTTGCTGGTGACAAAAAAGCCAAAGACAAGATGGCAGAGGCAAATATGCGTCTCGTCGTCTCTATCGCCAAGCGCTACAGCGGTCGCGGACTCGATTTTCTCGATCTTATCCAAGAAGGACACACCGGACTTGCTCCGTGCTGTCGAAAAATTTGACCCGGACAAAGGGTTCAAATTTAGTACGTATGCGACATGGTGGATTCGCCAGGCGATTACACGTGCGATTGCCGACCAGGCACGAACGATTCGTATCCCGGTGCACATGGTTGAAACAATCAACAAACTGCTCCGTACACAGCGTCGTATGACCCAAGAGCTCAACCGCGAGCCGACTATCGATGAACTCGCCAAAGAACTCGAGATGGAGCCAGAAAAAGTCGAATACGTCATCAAGATCAAGCAAGACATCAGCAGCCTCGATGCTGGTGTCGGTCGTGACGGTGACGATGACGAATCAGTGCTCGGTGACTTTATCGAAGACGAAGACAGCGTCACTCCAGAGGAATCAGCCGCGACACAGCTTCTCAAAGAGCAAGTCCAGTCAGTACTCTCAACACTAGTCGATCGTGAACAAAAGATCATCAAGATGCGCTTTGGCCTCGATGGTGGCAAAAGCCACACGCTCGAAGAAGTAGGGCAGGAATTTGCCGTTACTCGTGAGCGTATTCGTCAGATCGAAGCCAAGGCACTCGCCAAGCTTCGCAAGCACAAAGATTCACGTAAGCTGCACGACTATCTCAAATAGATCGTAGATGTGAAAAGTAAAATAGCCACGCAGTGTGGCTATTTTTTGGTGGCTATTTTTTGAAATCGATTTCTTCGAGTAAATGGTCGAGCTGTGCATATAGTTTGTCGACGTCTGCATCGTTATGTATGAAGTAGTCGGCGATGGCGATAGGGCCGCCTTTTTCCATATTTTCGATTTCTGCCCAGTCGCGTTCGTCAACTTCCTGTGATGTCATCGGGCGTTCAGGCCGTTTGGCCATGCGTTGTTTGCGCAGGTGCTTTGAGGTGACGACGGCAATGACGGTCATCTGGCCAGGGAACTCATGCTTGAGCACCTTGTATTCACTCCAGCTATAGACGCCATCGAAGATGATACGGTGTTGGCCCGCGGCGATCAAGTTACGGGCTTCTTCGGCTGCTCGTTTGGCGATGAAGCCGTTACCTTCTTTTCGACGTAGCTCCTCGCGGAATTCTTTTTCGGGTTCCCAGTCGCCGCGTTTTATGCCAGCGGCTTCCATGGCTTTGTACATGATGCCGCCAAAGTAAATCTTTGGGTAGCCTTTGTCGGTGAGGTAATCTACCGCTGAGCTTTTGCCGCTACCGGCTAGGCCAACAAAGGCAAGTATTTTTACAGATTGTGTGTCAGTCATATCTTCCTATTGTACCATTTGGCACAGTCGTTGCATCATGTCTATGCTTGCCTCCCGTCACCATATGCAGGAAGATTAGATGACTATGGTTACATCGAAAGATCCCGGCATTGCTGCAGCAGACTTGAATACGAGTATAAACAGACATATTGATGATAGGGAATGTAGAGTACCCGGCAACCGATGGAGCGAAAATCATATCGGCATGGCACAGGCGGCGACCATGATGGTGTATATCGACGGTATTTTAGAAGCTGATATGGATAAAGAGCAGGCCGCAGGAGAAGTCATGGCTTCGCTCGAAGGAGCAATCGTTCGCGATGTTCGAAAATCTCGATGGGCGCACCATGTGAAGGGTGACTATCCTAGAAAAAGCTTTGACCAGTCACTCGACTTGGTTGCAGGAGCAGCGGCACCAATAATTACAGAGCTAGTCGGGGATGGCCACGGCAATGATAAGAAAAACGGAATTGAATGGCTTGCTGGAAGTTCGCTTGAAGACACTCTGGGAAAAATTGTCGACAACGGTCTACTCACTGATAACCAAGCGACGGCAATCTTACTTTTGTTACGTGAGATTGAGCCAAGCGACAAATCTCAAACCGACATATACCAAAAGCTCAAGAATGCGGCACGAATGCTACTCCAGCGTAAAATTACAGAGTCGACCAGTCCTTCGAGCTACCACACACTTAACTTAGTCGTTGGACGTTCTGTAGACAGTCAACAACCATTGGGCATAATCCGAGCCACTGATAGTCACCATTTATTAAAGGGGGTTCCTTTGGATAAAAAGGCTGACAGACTGATGCATCTGCTTAATCAAGAGCTGGCTCAACTGTATCGTCCAACGTTCATGTAATTTCTTGATAGGGACTACTGTATACTAGAACTATGAAGCGTCTGGCAATTATCGATGGGAAGAGTGTTTTTTATCGCGGGTATTATGCGATGCCCAATCTTTCGACGGGTGATGGCACACCGACAGGCGGCGTCTACGGATTTGCTGCGCTCTCGCTCGAACTGATTAAGAAGCTCGAGCCAGACTATGTCTGTGTTGCGTGGGACAAGCCAAAGACAAACATCCGAAAGCGCTTGGAGATCTATCCAGAGTACAAGGCAGGACGCAAACCAGCTCCAGCGGATTTTTACGCGCAGATTCCGATACTGCATGAGCTGCTGCAGGCGCTCAGCTGGCCACTGTACGAACTCGATGATTATGAAGCCGATGACATCATGGGTTCACTTGCTCGAAAGGCGGAGGCCGAAGGTATCGAGACGTGTCTTATCAGCTCTGATCTCGATATGCTGCAGTGTCTCGACCAAAATACGCATATGTACGCTCTGAAGAAAGGTTTCACAGACATAGAACTGTATAAGCCGCAATACTTCGAAGAAAAGCATGGTATACGGGTCAATCAGTTCCTCGACCTAAAGAGCCTAAAGGGCGACAGTAGCGACAATATCCCTGGCGTGCCTGGGATCGGCGAAAAGGGCGGCATAAAATTACTTCAGCAGTACGAAACCCTCGAAGGTATTTATGAACACATCGACGAGATAACCGGCTCAACGCAAAAGAAACTTATTGCAGGTAAAGACTCTGCATTCCTGAGTCGCCAAGTCGCTTCGATATTTTTTGATGCGCCGATTGACCTGGATCTCAAGGCTATGGATATACGGGATCTCGATACAGGGCACCTGAAGACGATGCTCAAAAAACTCGAGTTTACTAGCTTGCTACGCAACTTGCCTGAGCACATGCAACATATTGGAAACGACGACGCAGAGGATGACACGACGCCACTTGAAGCTGTCGACTGGACGGAAGAATTTGCGACGCAGGCACTCATGGCAGAAGCCGTCGTTGTACAGCTCATCGACGACCAACTCTACGTATCTGCAGATGAAAAAACAGTCGCAAAAGCCGATGCAGAGCAGCTTTCAGAGGTGATAAAAAATGTGTTCATAGTCACGCATGATGGTGATTTACTCTGTCGTCATCTCTTGCAGCACAACGTTGCGTTGCCGGCTACGATGTTTGATTTACGCCAGGCAGGTTTCTTGATAAATCCACTTAAGAAGTCTCGTACTATCGCGGATGTGACGGGATATGACGGTGATGATATCAATATGATTGTTGCGGAAGTCTGGCGGCTCTTCCGTTCTCAAACTAAACGACTCTACGAGCTTCAACGTGTCAAAAAGATTGCCGAGACGATTGATTTCCCACTCATCCCGATACTCGCGCGTATGGAATATCGTGGTATGAAACTCAATACAGACTTGCTTGCAGATATGGACAAAGAACTGACACGAGATATCGCCGAAGTGCAAACAAAAATGTTCGCTATGGTTGGCCATGAATTTAATATTTCAAGCCCTGCACAACTCGGTGAGATTTTGTATACGAAACTTCAGCTACCGACAGCTGGCGTCAAGCGCGGCAAGACTGGTTTTTCGACAGGGCAGAAAGAGCTCGACAAACTACGTGGTCAGCATCCGATTATCGAGCTGATCGAGCAGTACCGCGAGCTGACGAAATTGCAAAATACCTATGTACAGGCACTCCCTAAACTTGTCGATAAGCAGTCTCGATTGCACACGACATTCAATCAAGACGTAGCCGCGACTGGGCGTCTCAGTAGCACCGATCCGAACCTACAGAACATTCCGATTCGTACCGAGATTGGTCGCAAGATTCGCGAGGCATTTGAGCCAGATGAGGGCAATGTATACGTCAGCGCCGACTATTCACAGTTTGAGCTACGACTCGCTGCGATACTCGCAGGTGATGAAAAGATGATAAATGATTTCAATGCAGGCACCGACATTCATGCAAAGACAGCAGCTGACGTGCATCACATTCCGCTCGATGAGGTCACAAAGGCGCAGCGTCGCGATGCAAAAGTCGTCAACTTTGGCGTGCTCTATGGCATGGGACCGCACGCATTGGCGCAAAATACCGGCATGACATTTGGTCAGGCAAAGACGTTTATTGATGAATATTTCAAGGTGCGGCACAAAGTGCGTGACTATATCGATGCGACGCTCAAGCAAGCGCGCGATCAGGGCTATGTCGAAACTTATTATGGCCGACGCCGTCCAACTCCGGATGTACAGTCGAGCAACTTCATCGTGCGACAAGCCGCTGAGCGCGCCGCTGCCAATATGCCTATACAGGGTACCGAAGCCGACCTCATGAAAAAAGCGATGATTATTGTCGAGAAAAAACTCGAAGGCATCGGTGAGCAGGTGCTGCAAATTCACGACTCAATCCTCGTCGAATGTCCCGAATCTGAGGCAGATAAAGTCAGTGAGATATTGAAAGATACCATGGAATCCATCGCGCCAGAGCTGAAAATCAAGTTGCAAGTTGACGTCCATGTAGGAAAGAATTGGGGAGAAGTGTAATGGCTCACACAGTTGCGGGAGTATGTATCGAACAAAACGGGCGATACTTGATGGTTCAAGAAAAGTTAGAAAAATGTTTCGGGCAATGGAATTGGCCGGCTGGTTGGGTAGATGCTGGTGAAACGCCAGAACAAGCTGCAGCTCGCGAGGCCAAAGAAGAAGTAGGACTCGATGTTGTCATCAAACATAAATTGGGTGAATGGCACGATGAAAGCGCGGAGCGAACACGAATATTGTTTGCAGCCGAAATTGTGAGCGGCTCGCTAGTGATTCAAGAGTCAGAAATTTTGGGCGCAGCCTGGCTTTCGCTCGAACAAGTTCAAGGCCTTCGCGCGTCCATGCGTGTTCAGGATTGGTCGGTTGATTTGCTCGAAGAAGGCGCCGCATAGATGGAATCTCGCTCTGAGCGAGACGGCCTTAGTGCGCTTGCTAGAGATGATGTCCATATGTTGAGCGTCGGTGTTTCTACGGGTGGCGATGCTGAGATTAAGATGCTCCAGAATGTACGTGAGCGAAACGTTATCGCTACGACACTTGACGTAGATGGTCTTGAACTGGTCAGGCAAAAGGTTGAATCTGCAGGTTTGTCTGAACGCATCGATCTGCGAATCGAAGATATCGCCTCGAACGAGTTGCCGTATGCTGCCGAATCGTTTGACTTTGTCTACGCTAGGCTCGTACTCCACTATTTGACAGCGCAGCAGCTTGAAGTTGCCTTAAGGAACATCTTTCGGGTACTCAAGCAAAATAGCCGCATGTTCGTCGTTGTTCGCTCTACCGAAAGTCAAGAGCTCAAAGGTACCAAGGTTATAGGATACGATGAGGTTACACACATGACAACGTACCTTGACCCTTCGGGCGAACCGGCAGTCAGGTATTTCCATACAGTAGAATCGATATCAAATGCAGTCGAAGAAGCCGGGCTAACGATAGAACACATTGATACATTCGATGAAGATCTATCAACTACCTTCAGTAGGACAGATGCTGTTAGGTCAACGAATACTCTCATTGAGCTAATTGCGAGTAAACAATAAAGCGATGACAGTATGGCTATTGGCAGCACCGCTAATAGTAGGTAACGCATGGCACGTCCTTATGCTATGGTTGGCGCACAATCGAGGACAATTGGCAAATTCAATCAGCGAGAACGCGTTGGCCAATCCTATGGCACTCCTTGTGCATCGAAGCATGCACATATTTTTAGCTGTATCATTTTTTGTGTTCTCGTATGGGCTATGGTCGCACGGTTATAAGATGCTTTCTGTGCTCTTGGTATTGGCTGTTATATTCGATGTTTTGCAGGTGATGCTTTTGTCGGAAAAAACCAACCACACCCCCCTATATTTCCGAGATGCGCACCAGCTTAGTGCTTGGGTTATGGCAGTCGCGTATCTGCTCTACACTATAGCGGCAGCGGCTGCTGCAAATGTTGGGTTAGCTTGGATTACAGCGTATCTTTGCTATATAACGCTCATGTACGTTGGTTCCAGGCTTACGAAACATCGCTATTTTTGGGTTGCACAAATGGTATTTTTTATCTCAGTATCAGTCGCAATCGTCGGGTTTACGATACAATTGTAGTATGCAAGAAAAAGTTATAGCTCGTGGAAGAATATTGGAGCTGGTGCAAATGCCACAGCCAGATGGGCGGGTGTTCGAAAAAGCGCGGCGTGCGCCAGGTACGCGGCTTATCATCGCCGACAAAGACAGCAAAAAGGTATTGCTGACACGTGAGTTTCGGCGTGAGCTAGGCGAATGGGATTATAGACTGCCTGGTGGGAAAGTGTTTGATACGCTCGATGAATTTGAAGCATTTCGAGAAAGCGATGATGATATCGTCGACGCTGCAAAAAAACAGGCTATCAACGAAGCTCAGCAAGAAGCCGGAATCGAAATAGACGTGCTAGAACTGTACAAAAAATCTGATTCTAGGTACGACAGTCGAGTGGGATCTCTATGTCTTTGAAGCAACGAAATGGCAAGCAAGCGTGCACGGCCAAGAGCTGGAAGTCGGCGAGGAAATCGAAGCTGACAATTGGGTTGATTTTGACGAAGCAAAGCGCATGATTCTCGCTGGTAGTATGAATGAAGAACGGATTGCTCTAGTGTTGTTACAGTGGCTAGAATCAAATGGTAGGGAGTGATCATGCAGTTCCAGCATACAGTTACAAACCTACCTGAAGAGAACGAATACCCAAAACTAGTTCGTGACTTAATTCCAAAAATTATCAAAGATGAAGATGGTAGGGACGTGCCTGTCCGGAGCCTCGACGATAGTGAATTTGAAAAATATTTACGTCAAAAAATTGTTGAAGAGGCAACCGAACTACTGCATGCAGATTCCGACCATAATCTCGTCGAAGAGATTGCCGATGTCCGCGAGATACTCGATACAATTGAAAAGCTCAAAGGCATCACGCCAGAACAAATTAAGCAGATTCAGGCACAAAAGCGCACAAAGCGAGGTGGCTTCGACGACAGACTATTAATGTTGAGCAATGATTAGAGCGGATGGAGAAGTATTATGAAAATTAGTATCAAAAAGCTACGCGACGATGCGATAGTGCCGTCGTATGCAACAGAACATTCTGCAGGCATGGATCTGAGTGCCTGTATGGATGAGCCAGTGACAATAGCGCCCGGCGAACGAGCGATTATCCCGACGGGACTTGCTATCGCATTGCCACCTGGCTACGAGGCGCAAATTCGTGGTCGTAGCGGCATGGCAGCAAAACACGGCATCATGCCGGCAAATGGTGTCGGTACGATCGACGCAGATTATCGCGGCGAAATCGGAATCATCACTCTCAATACCTCTAACCAGCCATTTACTGTTGAGCCCGGCATGCGCCTCGCACAGATGGTCATAGCTCGATACGAGACTGCAGAGTGGGAACAAGTAGACGAACTCGACGAAACAGCGCGTGGTGCTGGTGGGTACGGTAGCACCGGCAGGTAAGTGGTACACTAATACTATGAAGTTATCGGATTTTGGTGAACGAATGTCGAGTGAAGCGGGCATACTCCAGCTCATGGATGACCTGGGAAAAGCCCTTGCTGGCGACAAACCAGTCGCGATGTTTGGCGGCGGCAATCCAGCGCAAATCCCGCAGTTACTGAAGCATTTCGCCAAGAACTGCACGCGATAGCAGGCGATGAAAATCGCCTCGCTGCGATGCTCGGAAACTACGATACGCCACAGGGAAACGATGTATTCATCAGCTCGGTCGTGACACTGCTCAACGACAAATTTGACTGGAATCTGACGAACGAAAATGTTGCGATCACTCCTGGCAGTCAGAGCGGATTTTTCATGCTGTTTAACTTGCTGGCAGGGCAGAGGTCTGAAACCAAGCGCAAGATCATGCTGCCACTCGTGCCTGAATATATCGGCTATGCAGACCAGCTCATCGAACCAGACGGATTTGCGTCTGTGCGGCCAACCATCGAGAAGGTGGGTGAACACGAATTTAAATACACCATAGATTTTGATGCCATCACTATGGACGAGTCGATTGCTGCCATCGCGTTTTCTCGTCCGACAAATCCGACGGGAAATGTCGTGACCGATGCCGAGATCAGCCAACTTGCTGAGCTGGCCAAGCAAAATGATATCCCGCTCATCATCGACAACGCCTACGGATTGCCGTTTCCGGGTGTTATCACCGATACCGCAACGCCGTACTTTGATGACAATACGGTGCTCAGCTTTAGCCTCTCAAAGGTCGGCCTGCCAAGCTCGCGCGTCGGGATATTTGTCGGCCCACCAGAACTCATGAAGGCCCTCTCGAGTACAAATGCCATCGTCAATCTCGCGAGCCCGAGCATCGGTCAATATATCGCGAGGCGACTCGTCAGCAGCGGTGAGATTATCGATTTGTCCGAGCAGCATATCAAGCCGTTTTATGCCGAACGCGCTGCTGTTGCCCGCCGTGCTTTTACGGAGCAGCTCCCGGCAGAGCTGCCATGGCGACTGCACGTATATGAAGGAAGTTATTTCTTCTGGCTGTGGTGTGATGGCGCAACAAAGACGTCAAAAGAACTCTACGAATATCTGAAAGAACGCAAAGTTATTGTCGTGCCGGGCGAGTACTTCTTTCCGGGGCAGAGCGTTGCTGAGTGGGATCATGCCAGGCAGTGTGTTCGCTTGAATTATTCTCGGCCGGATAGCGAGCTGGAGCCTGGTATCAAAATCCTTGCTGAAGCAATTCGCTGGATGTATAGCTAGCTCGTCTGGTATACTCTATAGCTAGAAACGGGCAAAACAAAAAACATGGCATACGCAACAACCTGGAGACAATTCAAACCACATATTCGCGGCAGACTCGACGACCGCACTATTTACGAGGAAGATAGCGTCTATGCAAAAGCCCGAAACATCCTCGAAATGGCACTACATGAGGCAGATGGGCGCGGCGGTGTGCTCAAACGCAACGAACGCGCAGTAAATTACCTCAAGCAACACCTCACTCGTCAACCCGAATACCTGCTCGCATCACTCATCTTGCAATCGCCGGCAGCTGCCGAAGCTCAGCGGCAAATGGATAGTCATCGAGGCGGGTACAAAAACCGCGAAAAGCGGCTCTTTGAGCTCATCGACTTCAATGATACTTTTGTCGATACGGTGCTCGCGCTCGACAAAAAGACGCTCGAGACGTTCACCGTTCGGTTTCGTGAAGAGATCGACAAGTACTGCGAACGCTGCGGGGTAGCGCCATTTAGTGACGATCAGTTCAAAGCAATCGTGCACGGTCTGAGCCGTGAAATCGCCGTGTATCGCAGTGCACTGCAACTTGGCTACCGGGTGCGGATGACGAGCCGCATACAGGATTCAAAGGGAATTGACATGATTATTACTGATCCTGCAACGAAAAAGTCAGTAAATATCGATGTAAAAACACACTCAGCGTTTCACTTTCGCTTGCTTGATCTGGAGCACCAGCATCGTATCGATGAGCAAAAGCGTCTTGACTGTGAGCTCGCAGGGTATTGTGCAATCCGAAACGGCAACACTCATAATTCTGTCGAGACCATGCTGTTGCGGATAGCTACAGATAGACTCGGACCAATCAGCCACTATGAATTCGTCGATACAAAAGAGTTCGGAAAACTACTTCGCGAGGCTATTGAAAACAACGGTAGATACCTTTTTTAAGAGGCATTGAATCACTCGCAAACACTTGACTAATCTTGCTAGTCGTGGTATCATAAGCAACATGTATAGGAGTAACTCAGCTCGTATCGTTCCACTCATCATTCTTCTTGTGGTTGTTGTCGCCCTGATACTAGGGCTAGTTACCGTGGGAAAGTATATTTTTGGTGGCACGCGCCCATCTGTAGACAGAGAAGCGCAAAGTCAGGCACGTGACGAACTATTGACTGTCGACGCCGGCCGTTCCATGGTGATGAGTATCCGTGGCCCGATTGTCGGAAATAACGCCTTTCGTAGCGAATCCATCAGTATATCCACAAGCGAACGTGTCTATACGTTGTACAAAGGCTACCTGGAGGATATAAAGTCACAAGCTACCCTCGATAACAACACTCCCGCCTACGAAGAGTTTGTCTATGCTCTCGACAAGGCCGCACTTACGACTCCAGGAAAATACTCTCCTGAGGAAGCAAGTGATCTACGCGGCATCTGTGCGACAGGGCAAGTGTACCAGTTTTCACTCTACGAAGACGATAACCGCTTACAGTGGTACTGGACATCAACGTGTAAAGGTTCGCCAGGGACACTTGGCGCAAGCCTTCCCCAGATTACCGATCTTTTTGCAGCCCAAATGCCAGACATCGACTTGCAGTATCGTATCTCATCTACGCAACTCGGACTGTAGGTTTGCTATACTTAGTTCATGATACGAGCTGTTATTTTCGATTGCTTTGGTGTGCTTTATCGCAGTAGTGCCGATGAGCTCTACGACCGCTGCCCAGATAAAGACAAAGACGAGCTACACGATATCCGACTCCATCGCGATAGGGGTATTCTTTCTTATCATGAATATCTTGAAGCTACCGCACTTTTGCTGAAGTTCCCAACGAAGAAAGTACGAGATATCACCGAGCAAGCTCACGTCCGCAACCAAGGATTATTTGACTATATTATCGGTGTTGACCGCGATAAATTTAAGATCGCCATGCTTGAGTAACATAGGTGACACGACGATCGACCAGCTCTTTACGCACGACGAGCTGCGGAGCTTTTTTGATGCGACGGTATTTTCCTATGAAGTCGGTATGGTAAAGCCCGATCCTGCTATCTACACGCTTATGTGTGAACGTATCGGATGCGCGCCCGAGGAATGTATCATGGTAGACGATCTGGAGCGCAACTGCGAAGGGGCAAGGGCAGTAGGGATGCAAACCATACAGCATCAGTCAAATACTGAAACACTTCATATATTAAAAAACCTGTAGATCTTAGTTCGATGATGTAATATGCGCTACACGTACGCCTTGACAAATACATAAGCTTTCTAGATAATGTACCCAAGTCTAAAAATAAAAAAGACGAGGAAAACAAAAATGACAGCACTAAAAAAATATCTTAGTAGAACTGCTGGTGTCGCAGCAGCGTTTGCTATGGCAGCATCGCCGGTACTTGTATCTGCCGCTACAACATCGGCAAATACGACTATCAACGCAACGGTTGGAGCAACAATTAGCATGAGCTCGAGTGGTACAGTTGCGATTGCGCTTACTCCGGGTGCATCAGCCTGTAGTTTCGAGCAACTCTGACACAGTATCAGTCAGTACAAACAGCTACAACGGGCTATACGCTCACACTTGCGGATGCTGATGCAACGACGACATTGGTTTCGGGTGCAAATACGATTACTGCACATGCCGGTACCCAGGCGGCCCCTACCGCACTAGCAAATGGAAAATGGGGCTACGCTGTAGCAACTGTCGGTGGATTTGATGGATCATATAGTGCAGAAACCAACAGTACGACCTCTACCTCTAAATGGGCAGGCGTACCTGCGACAGGTTCACCAAACACCCTCAAAACCACTGCCACTACTGCTTCGGGCGATACTACAACGGTTTGGTATGGAGTAAAAGTTGCCAGTACCCAGCCGAACGGTACATACACTGATACGGTTACGTATACGGCAACAACAAACTAGAGTAGACTCCTCGTCTATTGAGGCTATTAGCACCAAAGCTGTTGGTGCTAATAGCCGTTTATGCTCGTTTTGCTCTGGTCTAGCATAGCCATGATGCTGTATAGTAAAGACATTCATGAAAAAACGCGAAATTTTTATTTTGGTTGGAGGATTGGTCGCTGCTGTAGGCTTGTTTGGCGCAGCTAGCTTTGTCACATGCTGCTGATGATCAAAATGGCGTAGAAGAAATCACTGTCTCGCCGTCATCTCAGAAATATGAAATAGAAGCCGGGACGTCAAAAGCAGGTACGTTTAAAGTAGTAAATACCGGCGGGGTTAACTTTGACTTTATTGTCTATTCGAAGCCTTATAGTGTTTCGGGCAATAACTACAGTCCAAATTATAGTGATGAAAAAGCCTCTCGTGCAGACGCATATGATTGGGTAACATTTCCTACGACTGAGGGTACATTAAAACCCGGTGAGACTGCTGAGATTCCTTATACGGTTACCGTGCCAAAAAATGCCAGTATCGGGGGTCACTATGCGGTACTATTTGCAGAAACCCAGCCAAAAGATACAGATGGCAACCAGGTCTTACGCAAAAAACGAGTTGGCTCCATTCTTCGTGTCAATGTAGCGGGGGATATCAATGAGCAAGGATCAGTTATTAGCAGCTCGATACCCGCCTTTCAGTTCCACGCCCCACTTGTCACCACCATGGATATCAAAAATGATGGGAATGTTGATTTCATTGCAGACTCAAAAATTGAAGTGAAAGATATTTTCGGTACCCTGAAGCACACATATAACAAATCTAGCATCATTTACCCCGCGACGACCCGAACGGTAGACCAAAACTGGGATGAGGTAGCGTGGCTCGGCATCTATAAAGTTGATATCTCTGCAAACTACCTCGGCAAAGAGTTTACGAAGTCACAATACGTGCTGATCATGCCACGCTGGCTGATTGCTCTCGCCTTCATCCTTATAGTCGGAGGCGCGTATGCGGCATATATCCGTCGTCACTAAAGTGACCATGGTATATGCGGTTCTAGTAGTGATGATTGTTGGCCTTGCTGCGCCGGTGGTCTTTGCTGTCGAAAATGGTGGAGTCACTGTTAATGACGCAGGTATCGGCAGTGCCGAATCCGTGCAAGACTCCTCTACGTCTTCTAGGCCCAAAATTATCGATGATTTCTTGGATGCAACCGATCTCTCTACGCTGTCATCAAAATCAGTTGCCTGGTCGGTAGTGCATGCTAGTCTGCTCGTCGTCGGTCTCGTACTGGCTATATTTGCTTCACGGAGCTATAGTTGGGCTTTTGGAAATCGTCAAACAACATCAAAGCAAAATGTACTCACTCGTCTCGGTGGGGCGATTCTTATTATTGCGGCATTTATCATATAACCAAATGCGGTATACTAGTAGAGTATGAAACGGAGTATTAGTTTAGTCACGCTGAGCGTTGCAGTACTATCTCTCTTTCTCGTGCAAATTTCTTATGCCGAAAGGTATACAAGTAGCAACTACACAATTGATGCCAGTAAGGTAGGTGACAGCTTCGGGGGTAATACAACCGGAGGTAGCTATAAGTTGACCAGCAGTGGCGGAGATAGTGTGATTGGCCAAGGGAGCGGTGGCAGCTACCAACTTGACAGTGGCTATGTTGCGCAATTGCAAAATAGCATGGAACTGAGTGTGCAACCGAGTGGGCTTTTGGCACATTATCCATTAGACGAAACAAACGGTACACTTTTACGCGATCATGGTGCGGACGACCTGAATGCATACGCTATCAATGGTCCGACCTCAACAACAGGAAAAGTTGGTGGCGCATGGCAATTTGACGGGGTTGACGATAAGTTAAATGCAGCTAATCCTAGCCAGATGACAACTCCGACTGAATTGACTTGGTCGGCCTGGATCTATCCGACGAATGTGTCGAAAGACCAGATGTTCCTATCTAAGCAAGGCGCAAATTATTTACGGCTTTCTGGGAGTAAACTTCTAGCCTCGTTTTACGATAACGGCACCCAAAAGACCAAAACGGGCACCACAACGCTGACGAATAACCAGTGGTACCATGTTGTGGCGACATTCAAGGCAGGCGAGCTTGCTTTGTACGTCAATGGAAACCCGGATGGTTCTCGCGCTGATATTACAGGACCACTAAATTTTAATACCGGTAGTTTTGAAGTGGGTCAGTGGAGTGACGCAGACAAGCGTACCTTTGTCGGCAAAATCGACGAAGTTAAGCTATTTTCACGAGCCTTATCGGCAAACCAGGTAAAAGCCGAGTACAACGCGGGAGAAGCGGGCAACACAGCTGGGGTATCGTTTGCAACCGATATAACCCCTGGGGTATCCCAAATGAGTGGCTATGATGCGATCGTGAACACTGACGCCATAAATGGCTATGTACTTTCGGTCAACCAAAACCAAAATCTCACAAGCGGAGGCAATAGTATACCCGCTGTATCAGGGAGTATCGCCTCACCTGCCACCTGGTCCGAGGGAACGACAAAGGGATTGGGCTTTACGCTGTATGGTACAAACGCCACTGCAGTAGACGGGAAGTGGAGTGCTGGGGCAGCATATGCGGCCTTTCCAGGATCTGCAACATCAATATACACACGAAATGGCCAGCAGAGCGCAAAGGATGTACTCAATATGCGACTGCGTCTCGACGTTGCAACGACGCAACCGACGGGTACATACACAAATGTTATTACAACTACCGGAACGATTTCGCCATGAATCGCTTTTTGAGTGCACTTATGATTTCTGTCTTCGCCTTAGTGGTACTTTCACCACAAGTCGGCGCTGAATCACTCAAGATTGCCCCGCTCAAATATGAGGCTACGCTCAAAAAAGCGGAGACAAAAAAAGGCTATGTAGATGTATCCAACCCGGAGTATGTGCCGGTAGATGTTAAATTAAGTGTTCAGGCATTTCGACAGATTGATAACGACGGCTCACTACAGTTTTACGACAATACTCAGGTCTCTAGTGGCGTTACGCTCGATCTAGCTTCTTTTACCCTGAAGCCAAGGACGGCTATGCGAGTATACTTTTTGCTCGATGGCAGTAAGCTTCCAACAGGAGATATATTTGCAGCAATTTTTGCATCGACTCAACCCGCTATATCAAGCGGGGCTGTACAATCTGTTCGTGTCGGTACATTATTGTTTTTGACAAATGGTACACCGACTTCACACCAAGCAGATATCACCGCGATAGGTGCTTCACTCTTTCAGATTGGCGATGGGCTTAATGCAACAATTAGCGTACACAACCCAGGAGATGAAAAATCATACACAGGTTTCTTTCCAGAGCTGACAGTAAAAGCGCAACCGTATAGTACGAGAACCGTACAGGGCCCTCTGGTTTTCGCTGGGCGCACACGTACCGTTGACTATGTGCAGAATGGAGATTATTTTGGACCAATCAGGATCCTAGCTGATACTGGAAACGAATCGAGTGCGAAATGGGTATTTGCTGTAACAGGCTACTGGCGCTGGCTGGCGCCACTACTAATCGCGCTATCAGCTGGTTTGGTGGTACTGTTTTATAAACGACCTCTCGATTTTTCATCTCGACAAAAAAAGTCTCAATAAGTATTTACATTTGTCATAATCTTATGGTATTGTAGCCGTAACCTTTATGTGTGAGAAACAAAAAAGGTCGGACAAAAATAAAAAAATTCAAAGAGGGAACCCTCAATGGTTCACAATAGAACAACAGCCCTCCGGCTGTCATTCTTAGCCGTATCCGCGGCCAGCCTCGTACTGGCCTGTTTTGCGTTTCTCACTACCTCTATTCCGACTGCCAATGCTGTCACCTCTGTTCCGACTACTATGAACTTCCAGGGCCGTCTGACCGACAGCTCCGGTGTCATCATGCCCAACGGTCTGTACAACATGCAGTTCCGTCTCTTTACGGTCGCCAGTGGGGGAAGTGCTGTCTGGACAGAAACAAGAGAGAACAACGGTACTGACTACAGAGTCCAAGTCACCAATGGTCTCTTCAGCACCAAACTCGGTCAGTCCAATCCTCTCAGCGCCAGCCTCTTTGCTAGCGGTGCTCTCTACTTCGAGATCACCATGGCAACTCCTGCTACTGCCAACTGTTCTACGGCCAGCCTGTGCTACCTGGGAAAGCCCCATGACGCCACGTCACCAGATGAGCACGAGTGCGTATGCATACAACTCTGAGACATTGGATGGATTAGACTCAGCGGCGATTTGGCCAACTCAGCACTGCTAACACATGGACAAACACAAATGCAGTCAGTGTGACTAACGCTAATGCCTTCAAGGTGCAAAATGCTTCAAGCCTTGCTGCCCTGACGGTCGACACCAGTACCAACAGAATACAGATCGGTTCAAGTACAACTGATGCGAACGCCCTCGTCTTTGCTCTGGACAACTACAACAACGGTACTGACCCAACCGGCGTCAACGGTGCCATGTACTACAACACCAGCATCAACAAGTTCCGCTGCTACCAAAACGGTGGGTGGGCAGATTGTATTGGCGCAGGCGGCGGAGCAAATACAAGTCTCTCCAACCTTGCTAGCACCAACATCAATGCCGCCCTTAACACCACCGCTCGGCGACCTCACCCTCCAAACCACTACCAGCGGTAACATCGTCCTAAACGCTGCTGGCACCACAGAACTCCAAGACGATACCAATGTTGGAGGCAATTTGACCGTAGCTGCAAGTAAATCCCTTCGAATCACCGGCGGCAACACAGCATCTCGGCCTGGCTCTCCAACAGAAGGCATGGTGTACTATGACACAACAACCAAGCAACTACTGACGTACGCAAACGGTAAGTGGCAGGCGGACCGTAGCACTGCTACAAAGATTGTCGCAGCTAGCAACAGTTCTCAGACTCTCAAAGACGCCGCAGATTATGTGGCTACTGGCACGGGCGACCAGGCAACCATAAATAGCGCTCTTACTGCTGCAGCCGGTGGCAAAATATACCTGGCAGAAGGAACGTATTTGCTCAGCGCAGCCATATCCGTACCAAACAACACCACACTGGCCGGAGCTGGTAGTGGCACGGTCATATCGATACCAAATGCACAAAATGGCTCATACAGCATGATCGTCAACACGGACACATCAACGGGTACAAACGTTACCATACGGGACCTGAAGATAGATGGAAATTCTTCAAATCAAACTAGTGGGTCTATGAATGGCGTTTACATGAACAACATGGGTGATTTATATGGAACCTCTGCGGTAAATGGTTCCACCATTGATAGCATCACGGTGGTTGACGTTCGTGGCCGAGGGGTTTACTATAACTCGTCGAATAACAATGTTCTGCGCGATAGTGTCCTGGGACGCAGTTTTGATTACACCCTGTATGTTAAGTCATCTTCCTACAACAGTTTTCTGGGAAACCGTCTGGCGAGTCCTGGCACACTTGTATATGATGCTTTCTCTAGCGATAACGTGTATGCAAATAACCAGATAAATATGAGTGGCGCAGGCGGTGCTACTCCGTTCCGTTTGTCGGATGGTTCATCTAGCACCATTTCGGGCAACAGTATTTCTTCTGATGGGTCAGCCGATTATGAGCTGCTGATAAGTGACTCTTCGTCAATCACAGTGGCGGGTAACCAAATTACAAGTCTCTCAGCCACGATTACCAAAGCAATATATTTCACAACCACGAGCCATAGTAGCGTTACCGGCAACGTAACCGCGGGGACTGTGACCGGAATTTCGATGGACTTCGTCTCTACCTACAATGTTATATCGAGCAATAGCCTCGTTGGAGTGACTGGTGGGAACGGCTTGAGTTCAAGTAATGGCTCCGCATATAATACTTACAGCAACAACCATGTAGACGGCTTTGACTACGGGTATGTAGACTTATCTTCATCAGGGCATCAGACAATCGTTGATAATGAGTTCACTAATGTACCAAATTACGGCATATACATCAGTGGGTATGACCACAACACCATCAGCGGTAACAAAATAGATGAACCGGGTGGGTCGAGCTACAATTCTGCAATCTATCTTACTGGCTCAGACTACAATAAAGTTACTGACAACATCGTTACCGACACCGCACACAGTGCAAGCAATGACGCATTAACCATTACCTCTAATGCTAACGGAACCTATGTATCAAATAATACCCTTAATGGAGGGGCGATTTCGGATGCAGCCACAGACACCGTGTATTCAGGCCAGCTGAATGACGCCGGTACGATACTATTCCAGTCAACTGGTGGCCTGCAGGCAACCGGTTCGACTGCCACCGCGTTAGTCGTGCAAAACGCCTCGTCGGTGAGCGCCCTCACCGTGGACACAGCGGCAAACAAAGTCCAGGTCGGGAGCGCTACCACTGACGCAAACGTAATACTCTTTGGAATCGACAGTTACAATAACGGCACAGACCCAACTGGATTCAACGGAGCCAGCTACTACAACACCAGCCTCAACAAGTTCCGCTGCTACCAAAACGGTGCCTGGACTGACTGTATCGGCGCAGGCGGCGGCGGAGCAAATACAAGTCTCTCCAACCTTGCTAGCACCAATATCAATACCGCTCTTAACACCACCGCGGGTAACCTGACCCTCCAAACCACCACCAGTGGTAACATCATCCTAAACGCTGCTGGCACCACAGAACTCCAAGACGATACGAATGTCGGTGGTAATCTTACTGTCGCTGCAAGTAAATCCCTTCGAATCACTGGCGGTAACACCGCCTCTCGTCCTGGCTCGCCAGCTGAAGGTATGGTGTACTATGACACAACTACCAAGCAACTGCTGACATATGCAAATGGAAAGTGGCAGGCAGACGGAAAAGACTCGATTATTGTGGCAGCAAACAATAGCACCGACGCAGACAAAGCTGCCGCTGACTACGTTGCAGATGGTAATACTGGCGCTGCCGCAGATGGTGACCAAGTACAGATCAACAGTGCACTTACCGCTGCAGATCCTGCTGGGTCTGGACGTAAAACCGGTAAAGTCGTCTTGCTGGCTGGAACGTATACGCTTGATGCAAGTATCTCAGTGCCGAACAACACAGCACTGACAGGTGTAGGCAATGCGACTCTCATTACCATCCCAAACGCCTTAAATATTAATTTCAGTGCAATCGTAAACACAGATACAACGACTGGAACGGGTGTCGCGATACGAGATTTGCGACTCGATGGCAATAAAGCCAACCAGAGTGGCGCTATCGGTATGGCTGGCATCGATTTCAACAATATGGGTGGTGGTAGCGGCTCTAGTGCACGGCAAGGAGCAGTGATTGAGCGAGTCAAAGCAGATAAGTGGTATTGGGGGAATACCACAAATTGCCAAGCAGGTATAGGCATCTGTCTTCGGAATAGTTCGAACAACAAGCTCACGAGCAATACTGCAACAGCAAATAGTAGCTACGGTATATCTTTTTCATCAGGCTCATATAACAGTGTTACTGCTAGCTCTGTGCAGGGCAACTTCACTGGTATGCTTATTACGTCTTCAACATACAACACCTTTACGGCTAATACTGTAGAAGGAAACTCAGCCGCAGGTATCTCATTGGATGTGAATTCAAATAATAACAGTGTTGTAGGAAATACTGTTCAAGCAAATTCAGCCGGCCTCAGTCTATTCACAGCGTCTTCCAACACTGTCACTGGTAATACAGTACAGACAAATAGCACATCAGGTATTTCACTTGATACGAATGCGAATAACAACACTGTTAGTGGCAATAACGTGCATAACAACGGCGGCGCTACAGGCAATGATGGCATATATATCTCATCGTCTGACAGCAATAGTATTACTGGAAACACCGTTACTGATACTAGCTGTACGTCTACTTGTTTTCCGATAAACATCACATCTTCTCCCTCGGACAACAATTACCTCTCTGACAACGTATTTAGTACGACTTCCGGCACAGCTACCATCAACGACGCCGGTACCGGTACTATCTTCGAAGGGCAGTCCAAAACTGCTGGTGGCCTCGACATTCTGTTCAAACAAGCTGCTTCCGCCACTGCATTTCAGGTGCAAAATGCTAGTGGATCATCGATACTTACTGTCGATACCGCATCCAGCGTGGCAGTGTTCGGTAAAGCCGGTGTACTCGGCGCTCAGATGCAACTTAGCGGTGCCACGTCAGGCTCAGTCACGATTAGTGTGCCGAGCACTGTAACGAGCTATAATCTTATACTTCCTTCGGCCGCCGGCTCGGCAAACCAGTGTCTAAAAAATAGCGGTACGCCAGGCACGCTCACGTGGGGCCTCTGTGGAGGTGTTGGACAGACAAATTCCATTACCATATCTCCGGAATACACCAGTGCTACGTTTACTCCTGACGGGACAAATAATACTGGCGATCTCACTTCAGACTTTTGCTCAGGTACGTCGCGGCTAAACCTCAATACATCGTATTGTACGGCGACTCAGACCCACAACTACTATATGTGGACCACAACACAGGCGACCGCACAGGATTATGATATCTATGTCCGGTATCGCATGCCTAGCGACTACCAGACGGGTACGCTTGCCAACCTTGCTATTGAGGGCTGGGGAACATCGACAGCAACAGAGGTCGTGAGTGTGTCACTGTATAGCGACGCGAGTGGTACTGCCTGCTCGACTGGTAGCAATGCCGTGACAAGCAATGGCGCATGGGCAACAGCTACTGCTGCTTCGCCACTCGGTGCATGTACGCCAGCCGCTGGCGATATGGTAGTGTTTAAGGTACATATCGCTGCAGGACAAAATAACTATGCACTTGCTGGTGGAATATCATTTGATTACACGAGGACGTACTAGATGAGTATCAAGCTGAGACCCACACGGCGGATCGGCAATACGGAATATGGCAGTCGTCGCAATTTTGGTCTTGGGGCCATAGTATTGATAGTGCTCGTGCTCCCAGTTCTTCTCGTACTTTCTAATTCTGCCAGCGCTGCCGTTGCTACGCTCACGCAGGCAAATTATAGATGGTTTACCAATGCCGATAGCGCTACGCCGGGAGCAGCGTTAGATGTGCAGGACACGGCCGTAGCGATTGGTACAGAAATACCTCTCCGGCTTCGACAACGCGTAGCGGTAGACACAAACGATGCGACAAGTATACCGCTAAAGCTGCAGTATGCTGAGCGCTCAGGGGCGTGCGATACTAGTTTTAGTGGAGAAACATACGTAGATGTGGTGGGCTATCCAGACGCAGACGCTCTATCCTACATCAGTCGTCAATGACACGACATTCCCAGGGTTGACATGGTCAAGCCCTGCGTCCGCAGATATCAGCGATGGTGCGTATGCTGACGCCGGCTCAAAGTCATTTAGCGGGTCCGACTCGCAGTATCTGAAGGCTACTGGATATGGTTTTTCGATTCCCACAGGTGCGACAATTTTAGGTATTCAGGTCAATATGGTCGGTTCAAATTCAGGTCCGAACCCCGTTAATGCCTTTGATGCATCGATTAGACTGGTTAAAAATAATAGTGTTCAAGGTACGGACAAAGCAACGGGTGGTAACACTTGGGAAACGCAGAACTGGGGAGGGTCGAGCGATTTATGGGGGTTGAGTTGGACTCCTAACGATATCAACGCGAGTGATTTTGGAGCTGCGCTCGCTGCACATCCGTACGGCGATGGTACGAGTCGGGGATATGCACGAACCGATGCAATCGGCATCACTGTGTACTATGCTGAGACGGCGCCCATAGGGTTCTACGCCAACCCTAGTGTTACTGATGGCTCGGCACTGTCGAGTGCCACAGGAGACCCTACAAATGGTGCGCGCGGAACCACCTATATGACCTACGAGGAACAGGGATCCTTTCTGATTGATGCCGTCACGCAGGGATCAGATGGCTTGTGGGATTTTTCACTGACGAGCTCTGCCGACGCTGCTGGTAAATCCTACTGCTTACGAGTGGTAAATGATGACGGCTCGCCCCTCGATACCTATAGCCAGATACCGGAAATTTCTTTTACGAATCCCACCCCTACACTTAAACAAGTAACTCGCGGAGGTCGAGCGGTCGTCGACGGTATTGAATCGCCTTTCTCTTGGTAAATTTCACTGTACTAACCGCTTATGGCATGGTATGCTATAAGTAACCTTTATGTGTGAGAAACAGAAAAGGTAGAACAAAACAAAATCAAAACAAAGGAACATTTTTTGGTTTTCCAAAGAAACAGCTCAGCCCTCCGGCTGTCATTCTTAGCCGTATCCGCGGCCAGCCTCGTACTGGCCTGTTTTGCGTTTCTCACTACCTCTATTCCGACTGCCAATGCTGTCACCACTGTTCCGACTACTATGAACTTCCAGGGCCGTCTGACCGACAGCTCCGGTGTCATCATGCCAAATGGTCTGTACAACATGCAGTTTCGTCTCTTTACGGTCGCCAGTGGGGGAAGTGCTGTCTGGACCGAAACAAGAGAGAACAACGGTACTGACTACAGAGTCCAAGTCACCAATGGTCTCTTCAGCACCAAACTCGGTCAGTCCAATCCTCTCAGCGCCAGCCTCTTTGCTAGCGGTGCTCTCTACTTCGAGATCACGATGGCAACTCCTGCTACTGCCAACTGTTCTACGGCCAGCTGTGCTACTTGGGAAAGCCCGATGACGCCACGTCACCAGATGAGTACGAGTGCGTATGCGTACAATGCTGAAACACTCGACGGCCTCGACAGCAGTGCGTTTGCCGCAGCCACTGGTGCGGCAGGGTATATCCAGAATGGAACCAGTCCACAGACGGCAGATTTTGCGATTACGGGAACGGGTCGCATAGACACAGTCCTACAGGCGCCAAGCATACAGCGCACTACCAACGGTACGCTACTTGTCGGAACAACCTCAACGACAACAGGGCTTACGGTGGGGAGCACCAGCCTTACCGGGACGCTTGCTATCGATTCTGGAGCAGCGAGCACAATTTCGATAGGATCAAGCGCTAGTGCGCGCACAATCAATATCGGTAACGTCGCTGCTGTGCAAACAGTCACGCTAGGCTCAACAACGACGACGAGTGCAACCACAATTCAAGGTGGAGCAACGGGAAGTATCTCACTTGCTACAGGTGGTACGATCAACCTCAACTCTGGAACGATTGCTACCAACGCCACAACTGCGAACTTCCTGAACACGACTGCCACAACTGTAAATGCATTTGGTGCTGGCACGGCAATCACTATTGGCGCCAACTCAGGTACGGCTACCATACGTAACTCAAACGTTACGGTCGGTAATGCAACGACGCGTGGCACATTTACCAACAACGGCGCGACGCTAAATGCCACACTAGCGCTCGGCAATCTCGCCGCAGGGGCTATCGGCACCGCAGCCACCACTGTCAATATCTACACTGGGGTGACCATCAGCCCAACAGCTTCTGGACGCACCTACACCGTGCCGAGTCCAACCACTACTACCGCAGGACGCACATTTTATATCACAAATATCAACGGCACGAATAGCTTTACTGTTTTGGGGCAGACGATAAGTCCTGGTACCAGCGTAACGTTGGTTTGGGGCGGGACGGCCTGGTCTATCGCAGCTACGCCAGGATTATCCGGGGCAGATACTGCGCTCTCGAATATTGCCAGTACCAATCTTAGCGCAGCACTAAACACCACTGCAGGCAACTTAACACTACAAACGACCACCAGTGGTAACATCGTCCTCAACCCTGTCGGAACAGTTGAGCTTCAAAAAAACACCAATGTCACTGGTACGCTTGCTGCTTCGACGGCAGTCACTACTCCGAGTCTTGATAGAGCTAACGCAGGTGCGCTATCCATCGGTACCACCAACGCTACTAGCATCACATTAGCAAAGGACACCACCTTAGCTGCTAATCAATCTCTTACCATAACCGGCGGCAACACAGCATCTCGACCTGGCTCTCCGACTGAAGGCATGGTCTACTTCGACACAACTACCAAACAACTCCTTACCTACGCAAATGGTAAGTGGCAAGCAGATGGCAAAGACTCTATTATAGTGGCAGCAAACAACAGTACTGATGCCGACAAAGCCGCCGCTGACTACGTTGCTGATGGCAACACGGGTGCAGCGAACGATGGTGACCAAGTAGAGATTAACAGTGCGCTTACTGCTGCAGATCCGGCTGGGTCAGGACGAAAGACAGGGAAGGTTGTTTTGCTCGCTGGAACGTATACGATTGATGCTGCAATATCTGTACCTAACAACACGACGCTCGCTGGCGTAGGACAGGGAACGGTTATAACTATACCGAATAGCCTCGGCATAAGTCTCAATGCGATCACGAATACTACCACTGCCGGGAACGGTTCAGGCATAGTGATTCAAGACCTTCTTCTCGATGGCAATTTGGCAAACCAAACGGGGGGCTCAGTGCAGACGGGTATCTATTTTGATGGCGTGGGGTCGGGCTCGACCATACCCGGCGGAACAATTATGAACGTAACTTCAAAAAACTGGAAAAACGGCTATGGAATCTACCTCTCGTCAAGCTCAAATAATACGATTATCAATAACATACTTCGTGGAAATGATGAGGATGGCCTTTATCTACTTTCGAGCAGCAACAATACTATTACTGGAAATACTATACAATCAAATCTAACGCAGGGTCTGCTCATGTCGAGTTCCAGCTATAACAATATCACTGGTAACAAAATACTGGACAATAGTAGTCGTGGCATTGACGCAAGTTCTTTCAACTCAAACAACACCATCACAGGCAACTCAATAAATCGGAACGCCCTAGGGATTATTATAGGTAATAACAGCCAGTACAATATTGTAAGTGGCAATACATTTCAGGCGAACAGCGGCCTTGGCATCAGTCTGAATGGCGGAAATAACAACACCATCACAAGCAACTCAATCTTTGATTCAGGGGGTTCGAGTGCAAATAATGGAATATCCGTATCAAACTCGGATTCTAATGCGCTTACTGGCAACAAGATAACCGATACCAGCTGTAGCTCCACTTGTTATGCTATCAGTATAGCAACATCTACTTCAGATGATACGTATCTTTCTGACAACACCTTTAGTACGACCTCCGGCACAGCTACCATCAACGACGCCGGTACCGGTACCATCTATGCCGGGCAGTCTACGACACAAGGTGGTCTTGACACCCGCTTCAAACAAACAGCCTCAACCACCGCCTTCCAAATACAAAACGCCTCTGGCGCTGCTCTCCTGACCGCCGATTCTAACTCTACCAACAACCGTATCCAAATAGGCTCCAGTAGTACTGATGCAACTGCCATCTTCTTCATGCTCGATAGCTATAACAACGGTACCGATCCGGCTGGGGCGAATGGGGCGATGTACTACAACACCAGCCTCAACAAGTTCCGCTGCTACCAAAACGGTGGGTGGGCAGATTGTCTTACTGTCGATACGACAGGAGCCAACACCGCTCTCAGTAACCTGGCTAGTACTAACATCTCTGCTGCACTGAACAGAACATCTGGTAATTTAACGCTTCAGACCACAACCAGCGGCAACATCATCCTCAACCCAGTCGGAACAGTAGAGCTTCAGAAGAATACAAATGTCACAGGTACACTTGCTGCCTCCAGCTCAGTCACCGCTCCTAGCTTTGATCGCGCTGCTGCAGGTCTGTTAGCTATAGGTACAACGAACGCAACCTCTATAAATATAGGGACAAATGCGGCAGTTGCTCAGACGCTCACTGCCGGGTCTACGAACACAGGTGCAACGTCGACAGTACAGGCGGGAACATCATCAATCGCTCTGGCTAATAACTCCGTAAATGTACAAACCGGCGCCGCGAGCGCAACCGCGTTCACCGTCAAAGACGAAGTCGGGAACAGTATGATCACAGCCGATACTAGTGCCGCGAACGGTAACCTCA
Source organism: uncultured Candidatus Saccharibacteria bacterium (assembly GCA_963747455.1). Taxonomy (GTDB): domain Bacteria; phylum Patescibacteriota; class Saccharimonadia; order Saccharimonadales; family Saccharimonadaceae; genus SZUA-359. Next base: position 141,704 of record CAVVEW010000001.1, read on the forward strand.
TTACCAACCCGGGCGCCGATGTCAATACAGCTGGCTGGTCGGCGCGTACGGGTACGACTATGACTCAAAACACAAACCTCGCCAATGTTTACTATGGCAAGGGGAGCATCTCAGCTGTCAATGGTGCTGTAGCCAACAGTGGTGTCAATTATCCAATCCAGCTCGCTCCGAGCACAGCATACACAATATTCGTGTCCGTCAAGTCCACCGTATCCGGTGATCTAATCCTGGGCTATGCAGCAAATGGCGTGACTGAGACTACCTATGCAACCACAAAGACTATAGGCACAAACTGGGCGACTATACAGGTGGACTTCACAACTCCAGCCTCTGTAAGTGGCGGTGCCTATGTATTTGTCAAACAGGTGTCTTCGACCGCACGGACGGTATATGTTGACGGTTTGAGCGCGACACTTGCCTCAAACGGTAACTACTATCAGGAAAATCAGCTGAACCTAGGTTCATCAAACACCCCTGTCGTTGTCGGTGTAATACCGGGAAGTACGGTGCAGCCGCAGTCTAGCTTGTACGTACAGCAGACGTTAAATAACAGCCGCGGTATGACGGTGCAGGGAGCAGTAGGTGCCGATTTGTTTACGCGAGACATATTTGCGGTAAATGCGGGCAATGGAACGAATATACTACGGGTAAATCAAAATGCCGGCAATTACGTCGATATCCAGGGTGGTAGCACCTTCTGGAATCGATCCGCTCTTGGAGTCACTACCATTGAGGCAGGGGCTATCGGTTTGCATATCCAAGGGATGGCCAGTCAGACCGGAGATCTTTTTCAGCTTAGAAACAGCTCAGGCAACACCTTGAGCAAGTTTAACTTCAACGGCGATCTCACCGTAGGCGGAACTAACTCTGCTGCATCTGCAACCGCACTGCTCGTTCAAGATACTGGTGGCAGTGCGCTGCTGACAGTCAATACAAGTACAGGCACGATAAACGTCGGCAGTGCGGCAACTCTCATCTCTTCAACTCTGCAAAGCACAGGAATATTGAGCGTCAGCTCTGCCACAACGAGCGCGATGATCATAGATAGTGGAACGACCGGTCCTGTAGTCATCGGAAATGGCGCTTACGCCAAAACCATTACCATTGGTAATACTACCGGGGCAACCACGGTGAATCTACAAGTCGGTACCGGCGGTCTAGCAATCCAGAGTGCCTCAGGTGCTACGAGCTCCTTCAAGCCAGGCACGGCATATGCGTTCCGGGTAGGGGAGGGCGGTGGTAGTGCCTACGATACACTCAATGTCGATGCTGCACATGGTGAAGTAACGATAGAATCGGCTGGCACGTTAGCATCTGGCTACGGTCAGCTTCGATTGGCAAATGCAGCAATTGGTGCGTACGGAACGCTGCTACGCATGGACGATTCAACTACGTACTTCTTGACTACAAACGCAAATAACCAATGGGGAACATATAACGCACTGCGGCCATTATCATTTAGTAACTCGAGTGGCATAGTAACGATTGGAGAAGGTCTAAACGTAAATGGCAACGTACGGTTAAACATGACCTCTACAGCTACAACCAATGGCGTGTGTCACTCTGGTACCAGTGCCAATGTCACGGCTCTAGACCGCGACCTCGTCGTGTGTAATGGGACGCCAAACGACTATGCTGAGTTTTACCCAACGGAGCAAAATGTGATGGCAGGCGAGCTGGTCGCCACGACACCAAATATGCTTAGCTACCAAGCGAAGGGTGCCGATGCAGAGACGGGCATTATAAAATCTATGGGCACCAAGAAAATCAGCATCCTCAAAAAAGCAAAAGCTGGCGACACTGTACTCGGTATTGTCTCAACAGCTCCATACCAAACTATCGGTAAAGATATCCCTGTCAGCGCACACCGCATGCCGATTGCGTTGAATGGGCGCGTACCGCTCAAGGTGACAGGCGAAAACGGTGCGATTTTAGCCGGTGACAAGCTGACTATTTCGCCTACGCAAGCCGGTTTTGCCACCAAGGCTGTCAGTGCGGGAAATACCTATGCGGTAGCACTCGAGCCCATGACGAACGCCACAGGCACCATCATGGTCTATGTTGCGAATAACTATTACTCGCCGCCACTTCAAAATGCAGTGATGAATGGCAGCAATGCTGCACTCGGTGGTCTGACTGTTTCAGGAGACATCAATGTCATGGGTGACGCAAGCTTTGTCAATCTCGATGTAGCTGGGGATCTTACTGTCAGTGGTGATACATTGCTCATCGGTACCGTCACCACAGGTGATATCTATATCAACGGTCACATCATGACTCGCGGTGACGCACCAGACATCGCGGTTGGTGCTGCACTCGGTACTTCTACGCCAGAAGCCACTGTAGACGGCACAGATAGCGCTGGTACAATCGCGGTGACAGCAGGCTCGACTAACGTCACCGACGGAGTACTTGCGAAAATCACGTTTGCTGATGCTTATGCTGGTGAGTACAAGGTCGTGGTCAGCGCTCAAGACGAAAATGCAGCGACACTACGTATCTATGTCGCTCGCACTGCTGAAGGGTTTGTTCTGAAGTCGCTCGATCCTGTCGCTGCAGATACGGTGTATAGTTTCGACTATCTCGTCCAGGGCGTCGCTCCATAGCCGCCCAATGACACCGCATCTTTCGTAGCGATACTACATCGAAGAGCGCTATACTAGACACATGCCAGAATTACCAGAAGTCGAAACGGTTCGACGCGGCCTAGAGCGTCTCATCGTCGGACGCATTATATCTACTGTTGAAGTTCATGATTCGCCAAAGAGTTTTCCAAATAGCCCCAGCGAGGTAGAGCAATTTTTTCGCAACACCGTCGTCACTGCCGTCCATCGTCGAGCAAAAGTTTTACTCATAGAACTGTCCAGCGAGTACACGCTCGTGACGCATCTCAAGATGACTGGGCAGCTCGTGTATGTCGGCAATGAACGTTTCGGGGCAGGGCACCCAAACGATTCGCTTATCGGTCAGTTGCCAGACAGAAGCACGCGAGTAACCATCAAATTTGCCGATGGTTCGCACTTGTATTTCAACGATCAGCGCAAGTTTGGCTGGATGAAACTGTACCCGCAGCTCGAAGTCCCAAATATCGATTTCATGAAGCGTGTTGGTCCTGAGCCACTCGAAGACGAATTTACGGCTAGTGAATTCATACCGCGCATACGTCGACGCAGCAATACTACCGTCAAAGCAGCGATATCTCGACCAGACGGTGCTCGCTGGCGTCGGGAACATCTACGCCGATGAGTCGCTTCTGGGGAGCCAAGATTCATCCAGCATCGCGCGTTCGAGACGTCATCCGATGAGCAACTCGCACTCTTGCTCGACGAAATCAAATACGTCATGAAGCTCGCCATCGAAAAAGGCGGTAGCACCGACCGAAACTACGTCAACGCCGAGGGAAAACGCGGCAGCTATATCGACTTCGCTCGCGTGTTTCGTCGGGAAGGTGAGGAGTGCCCACGGTGCGATGCAACCATAGAAAAGATCCAAGGTTGCCGGCAGGGGAACGCACACCTGCCCGGTCTGTCAGGTACAATAAAGAGCGATGATATATCTGTTGGTAGGTGAAAATGTATTTATGCGTCATGAAGAGCCGTGAAGTCGCTTGTTGGTGAGTGCCGAGCATCGACATTTTGATGGCGCGCAGATGTCGGTCAATCAGCTCGGCGATGCCCTCGGCGGCCAGACTCTTTTTGGCGGCGGCGAGGCCGTCGTCATCAGACGAAGTAGCAAAAACAGATCACTCTGGGATGCGCTCGCTGACTGGGCAGAAAAACTCGACGATGAGACAACGCTGATTCTTCTCGAGACCAAGCCAGATAAACGCACAAAGACATATAAGGCATTGCAAACGCATGCCAAGCTCGTGAACTGCGAGGCTTGGTCCTCACGACAAACTGCGCAGGCAGAGTCATGGCTTCGTGATTATGCGGTGAAACTCGGCATTTCACTCGATACGGCAATCACGCGAAGTATGGTGCAGCGTGCAATTCGACCGAGTGAAATCGATGAAAAGCCAATCATCGACCAGCAACTACTGGCTACCGCGGTGAAGCAGCTCAGCCTCGCAGATACGGTCGATGAAGCCGTACTTGATACCGTCATGCCGCCATCGCTCAGCGAGAACGTCTTTTCACTACTAGAGCGAGCGATTCAGGGTGATATACCGACCGTCCAGCGCATGGTCTCACATCTGTCGAGCGCACAGCAAGACGGCCATCAGACGTTTGGCCTACTGGCGTCGCAGGCAAGCAATCTCGCAGCCCTGACGATGTCATCACAATCTCCAGAGCAGATCGCCATGGATATCGGCGCAAATCCGTATGCCTTGCGACAACTGGCACCAATTGCGCGCCAATGCTCACGTGAGCGAATCAGTGCAGGTCGTGCGCTCGCTCGCACGAGCGGACGAGCAGCTAAAATCCAGCCGCGGCGAGCCGTGGGAGCTTATCGAAAAAGCCTTAGTAGAAATCGCTCTCAAAAAATAACCCCCGCAAGTGTCAGCGGGGGATATTTTTTGTGCTACGTAACGACTATTTCTTTGGTGTCGTTTTCTTTGCAGCCGGCTTTTTAGCGGCAGGCTTCTTTGCAGGAGCTTTCTTGGCTAGCTGGTTTCTTCGCAGCAGCTGTAGTAGTCTTTGCAGCTGGCTTTTTCGCAGGCGCTTTCTTGGCGGCAGCGGTCGAGGCTGGAGCGGCTTTTTTCTTGGCAGCTGAGCTTTACGCCAGCGTCTTTTGCATGTTTAGCAAGTGCAGCCTTACGGCGAGCCGCAGTTGTTTTGTTGAGCACGTTCTTTTTGACGGCTGTGTCAATTTTGCTTTGGGCTTCAGAAAGGGTCTCTTGAGAAGGCTTTGCCATAAAAGCTTTGACAGCGAGTTTGATATCGCGTTTTGTCGCGACGTTACGGTCGCGGCGCATAGCTGTTTGTTTCATGCGCTTAATAGCAGACTTGATGATTGGCACAGGTTAGTTCCTCTTACTCTAGTTAGATTTATATTGACAATCTGATGTAGTATAGCCGATTTTCGCATCTCTGTAAAGTAGGGGAGAAATATATTGACCTACAGATAACGGCTTATGGTATAGTTTGACTAACGTTATAAGCGTAAACAAAAATCCTAGGGAAACATATGGCGGATCAAAGTCCACAAAAACAAATCGTTGACAAGTTAAAAGACGTCGAATCAATTCTTGTCACGGTCAACACAAATCCTACAGTCGATGAGCTATCGGCTGCGCTTGGTTGTACGCTCCTTCTCAACAAGATGGGCAAGCACGCGACCGCTGTATTCTCTGGTGATATTCCACCGGCCATTACGTTCCTGGATCCTGAAAAGACGTTTGAAAACACCGTCAATTCGCTCCGCGACTTTATCATCGCGCTCGACAAAGAAAAGGCCGACCACCTCCGCTACAAAGTAGATGGGGACATGGTAAAGATTTTTATCACGCCCTACCGGACGACAATTTCCCAGGATGACCTCGACTTTAGCCAAGGTGACTATAATGTCGAAATGGTCATCGCGATTGGCGTCAAAGACGAAGCTGACCTCGACAAAGCACTCGCAGATCATGGCAAAATAATGCACGACGCAGCGGTAGCTTCCCTTAGTGTTGGTAGCGAATCGAGTGATCTCGGATCTATCAACTGGCACGATGACGAAGCAAGTAGCTACTCTGAGATGCTCGTCAGCGTTGCCGAGTCGCTAAAAGGGGACAAGAACCTTATTGACGAGCAGATTGCGACCGCATTTTTGACTGGTATCGTTGCTGCAACCGAGCGATTTAGCAACCAGCACACTACTAGCAAAGTTATGACGATGGCAGCGCAGCTGATGGCCGCCGGTGCAAACCAGCAGCTGATTGCGACACAGCTCGAAGAAGCAGATGAAATCCCGCAGAACACATCTAAACCGTCCGATTCAGAACCTCAGAACCAGGAGGCACCAGATACAACTGAGCGACCGAAAGATACGCAAGCTGCCGATGGCAGTATGCAAATTTCGCATGAGATGAGTGGCGATGTCGATGAAGTTGCTGCCCAGACAGAGAAAAACTCTCAAGATGCTGCGGCAAAAAAAGCTGCTGAAGCACTCGAGAAGGAAACTGCAGAACGTGCTCTTGCTGACAACCTTGAAGCAAGTGGCGCCATCAACGATGCTCCCCCCGCACTCGACAGCCTGAAGAGTGAACTCGAGGCCGCAACGGCCGAGTCGAACGATGCGGTAGCTCCTGCGCCAGCTGGTCCTGAAATGTCACTGCCGACCCCTGGACAACAAGAGCAACACGAGCCAATGATGGGTGGTACTCTCAACGCCACTACCGAAGAGGCGGCCGCCGCCAAGCTGCGTGAAGAGCAATCGGATCGTAACAAGCAGCTTCTCAGCCATGATCACGGTACCTTGCAGTATGTTGGTAACGCTCCTGCAAGTCTTCCGGCGATCAACTCCTTTACTGATGAATCAGCCCCGGCCCAGCCGACCTCTATCATGGATGGCGACGAGCAGGGGACTGCGCGTGCTGCATCTGTCGTCCCACCTGAGCCAGCTCCTCCTAGCCTGGAAGAACAAGCTGCTGCGGAACCAGGATTTGAACAAAATCCTATGTCGTTTGAACCAATCCCGGCACCACAGTCTCAGCTGCCGCCACTTCCGCCTCAAGACACAGCCGAGCCAACGCTTGCAGACCTAGATGCAGAAAATAGATTGCCGCATGAAGAAGCTCGAGCTGCAATCAACGATGCATTTAATGCCGCTCCTAGCACAGAGGATCAGCTGGCTACTGTCCAGGCGACACCACCGACGCCCCCACCACCACTTCCCGTCATTGACAATCCGAGCCCAGAGCTACCTCCTCTCCCTCCAATGCCAGACTTTTCTACCTTGCCGCCACTGCCAACTGACCTCCCGCCAGAACAGCCAGCAGTCCCTCCTCAAGATCCGAACTTTATACCACCAAGTGCTTCGAGTGAAGGTTTGGACGCGGCATTTCCGTTGGCCCCACCTGTACAAAGTGACCCAGCCCAACCTCAGGCGCCATTTGACCCAGGCCAATTCAAGATTCCTGGCCAAAACTAGCACACTACGACTATCTGTAGCACTCGCGTATAATGATGCGTGATGCAATTCGATCTTACCCATGCGATTGACGGCGTACTACTTGTCGATAAGCCAGTTGGCTGGACCAGTTTTGATGTCGTGGCAAAGATTCGTGCCCAGATACGTGCCGAGTATCGTGAGCGAGGTGAAAAACCGACTAAACGGCAGCTACGGGTAGGGCATACTGGCACACTTGACCCCTTTGCGACGGGACTTCTGATTATCTTGCTCGGCGAGGCGACAAAACGCTCAGATGAGTTCCTAAAACTCGACAAAGTCTATGAGGCGACAATCCAACTCGGTGCACTCAGCACGACAGGGGATCCAGAGGGTGAAATTACCCCCTATGAGACCGCCAGGGCCGCCCTGCCGTCGCAGGAGGACATAGAACGTACCTTGAGTCATTTTCGTGGCACAATCCGCCAGAAGCCGCCCATATACAGTGCTATAAAGATTGGTGGCAAACGCGCCTACAAACTAGCCCGCGAAGGGAAAGAAGTAGAGATACCAGAGCGAGAAGTGACTATCTACGAGCTCGAAATTCTCGACTATTCATACCCAGAGCTACACATCCGCACACATGTCTCCAGCGGTACCTATATCCGCAGTCTCGCGGTTGATATCGGTGAAGCGCTCCGCACGGGGGCCTATTGTAGTGAACTACGTCGAACGGATATAGGACGGCTGTCTATAGGGAGCGCTCAGCAACTTGCGGACGATGTGCAGACGAAGGAGTAGGTTGACTTTTCATCACGTTTATGCTATCATTAAAAATAATGACTCTGACATCACACGATATGACAAGACGGCCCAAGAGTGACAACCTCCTACTAGAAGTGGGCACGATAGACCATGATGGAAACCCTGAGCCTGGTTTTATGCCTTCATTTGCCGCAAAAATGGGTAGGGTTGTTACAGTTGATATGTTGCGAAAATACGCTATAGATCCTGGCTATGCGCACCAAATGCAGCCAACGTCACCAGCCCAGTTGAAATCTATGTATCGATCGAGTAGTAAAATTGTAGGCTTCGAGGGCGAGGTTGACGTGACGCCGGTGTACGCAGACGGACGTCGATTACCTTTTGACAAGGATGTATTTGGAGTTGTGTTGATAAAAAACATCCTCTCAGATCCCTCAGTGTCACCACCAGACTGGGAGAGTTTAGTCAGAGAAGCACTCCGTGTGACTAAACCAGGTGGCGAGGTGTGGATGGCGGACGATCGCGGAGCTGCGGAGAACCTACGAGCTTTTGAACAAGCATTTCCGTCTACGACTCATGACTTCACACGCACGGATAATCTGCGTTATGGAATCGTCCCGCCGCTTAAGAATGTAAGAGACATTTATTACTCAAAAATACGAGCATTCGATCCCGACTTATATATAATGCAAAAAATAAATTCCGACCCTACATAGCCATCTTGACGCTGGGGCCCATAGCGAACCTTGCTAAATACCTACCTTTTTGCTACACTTATTCGAGTATGATAACTAAAGAGAACAAGCAAGAGGCTATTGCTCTTACGCAGACGGGAAAGAACGATGTTGGCAGCCCACAGGCGCAAGTATCGGTTTTGACCGCTCGTATCAAAGAGCTGACAGACCACTTAAAGCTTCACAAGCACGACAATATGGCTCGCCGCGGCCTTATCCAAATGGTTGGCAAACGTAAACGTCTCCTCAAGTACCTCGAAAACCGAGATTTCGACGCGTACAAGAAAGTCGTTTCAACCCTCAAACTACGTAAGTAGGGTGAGATATCTTTAAATACCGCTTCCGGTAGGAGGCGGTATTTTAGTTTGCTTGCATAATTCGCTCGTCCCAGCGATGTGCTTCGTGGGCTGTTCGTGCATCATCCATCCCCATGCCACTAAGCCATACGTCTTTGACGGTGAAACAGGCGTAGTCAGGTATGATGGGGTTGATTCGCTGTGTCTGCTTGTCAACGAGCACTGCGAGCTTTACCGTACCTGCACCTCTGTTTAGTAGGTGAGTTATCACAAATGCCGCCGTCATACCTTTGTCGAGCACATCATCGAGAATAATGACGGTACGACCGTCAATGTTTCGTATCTGGGGCTAAGTCTGTGACGACACGAGGCGTGCCTGCGGTGCGACCATCTCCATAGGTGCTGACCATCATGTAGTCTAGCTCGGGGTGATAGGTAGGGTCGCGCTCTGCGATCGCAAACATGAGCTTGCTTGCAAATGGAGCAGCTCCGCGAAGCAGCGCTACATAGAGGGGTTTTTGCTCGTTTGTAGTAATGAGTTGGTCGGCAAGACGAGCGAGAGCCTCATCGACATCTGATTTGGTCACAAGAATTTTTGGTTCGTTCATACCACCACTCTAGCATAAGTGCGCATGTGATTCGTGCTATAATACTAAGGTAATCAAACGCGGAAGGTGATAGATAGAAGAACTTTCACATAGTAAGTTTTACTACCTGTTACTCTCCGCGCATCAGATGAAAGGAGACATAATGTCAATCATCAATCCTAGTGGCAAGGAAATTTTTTCCGTTACCACTGACTACTGCGGACAACCGCTCACTCTCGAGGTCAACCGTGTCGGATTTCGTACCACCGGTAGCGTGCTCGTTCGGTATGGCGATACCGTCGTACTCGGCAGCGCACAGGTCGGTACACGCCCAGTTGTGCTCGACTACTTCCCATTGTCAGTAGACTATGAAGAAAAATTTTATGCAGCTGGCAAAATTTCCGGCAGCCGCTTTATCAAGCGCGAAGGTCGCCCCAGTGATGAGGCAGTACTTATCGGTCGTTTGATCGATCGCCCGATTCGCCCCCTCTTTCCAAAAGGCTACCGCCAAGAAGTGCAGGTCGTTGCGAGTGTCCTCAGTATGGACCCGAACTTCCGACCAGATGTCATTGCTATGATTGCCGCTTCGAGCGCACTCATGCTGACAGGTACGCCATTTGACGGTCCTGTCGCTGGCCTCCGTGTCGGTCGTGTCAACGGAGAATTCAAAGCGTTTCTGACAGTCAGAAGAGCGTGCCGAAAGCGACCTCGATCTCGTCGTTGCTGGTATCGAAAGTGGTATCACCATGGTCGAAGCCGGTGCAAACGAAGTCGAAGAGCAGGTTATCGTCGATGCCATGAAATGGGCGTACGAAATGATGCAGCCAGCGATTGCCTTGCAAAAAGAGCTCGAAGAAAAAGTTGCACCAAAAGTTCAAGAGTACCAGCTCATCCTGCCAAACGAAGATATTCAAACAGACGTCGATACTTGGGTAGAAGGTAAGCTCGGTGCAAGCCTGCGCAAAGATTATCCAGAGCGCAACGAAATGGTCAACGAACTTCGTTGGGATTTCCACGCACAGATGAGCGAAAAAGTCGGTGAGGCAGAATACACCAAGGAACTTCGTGACGAATACGACGAAGCATTCACTATGGCCGTCCACAAAGATGTACGCAAAGGAATCGTCGAAGATAACCTCCGTCCAGATGGTCGTACGCTTGACCAGATTCGCTTGCTCAGCTCTGAAGTTGGCGTTCTGCCTCGCACACACGGCTCGAGTATCTTTACTCGTGGTGTGACTCAGGCGCTAAACATCGTTACTCTCGCTCCACTCAGCTACGCGCAGATGGTCGACACTATGGAAGTAAACGACGGCGAACGTCGCTACATGCACCACTACAACGCACCTGGCTACACTGTTGGTGAAGTCAAGCGTCTCATGAGTGCAGGACGCCGCGAGATCGGCCACGGCTACCTCGCAGAGCGCGCACTTATTCCAGTGCTTCCAGATGCCGAAGAATTTCCGTATGCCATCCGTTCCGTCACAGAAATCATGAGCCAAAACGGTTCAACCAGCATGGCTGCAACCTGTAGCTCATGCTTGGCGCTGATGGATGCTGGTGTACCGCTCAAGCGTCCCGTCAGTGGTATTGCAATGGGTCTGATGATGGATGGCGACACGCCGTATGTCCTCTCTGACATCGCCGATGCAGAAGACTTTGCTGGTGATATGGACTTCAAGGTCACTGGTACCGAAAAGGGTATCACCGCGCTGCAGATGGACATGAAAGTTCACGGTCTGCCTGTCGAGATACTTGCGATGGCGATTGAGCAGTCAAAAGCTGGTCGACAGCACATCTTAGAGCACATGCTCACGATCCTGCCAGCATCACGCGAGGCCATGAGCCCATATGCTCCTCGTATCGAAAAGATCAAGATCAACCCTGAGAAAATCGGTGCCGTTATCGGCAAGGGTGGTGAAATGATTAACAAGATTACTGCGCAAACTGGTGCTGAAGTTGATATTCGCGACGATGGCCTGATCACTGTCGCGAGCTCAGATGCTGAGTCAATCGAAAAAGCACTCGAATGGATCCGTGGCCTGACTGAAGAGCCAGAAGTAGGCAAGACCTATGAAGGTACAGTCGTGACCATCAAAGACTTTGGTGCATTCGTAAACATCATGCCTGGAACCGACGGCATGGTACACATCTCGAAGCTCTCAAACGAGCGAGTCGAAAATGTGACTGACGTCCTGACAGAAGGCCAAAAGGTCCGTGTCAAACTGATGGAAATCGACGACCGCGGTCGTCTGAGCCTGAGCCTCAAAGACGCAGAGTAAACCTATGAACAAACCGCTCCTCATCATGTTTGTCGGCATTCCAGGCTCTGGAAAGACGACATTTGCCAGGCAACTGGCGCATGAGCTAGGGGCGGTTGTTCTCAATAGTGACGGCTATACGCATGTCCATGTGGGGATCGCTCGATGCAATTCAGGCCACTCATGTAGACCCAGACGAGCGAAAGTATGGCAATCAGCTCACATTTGGTGCAATGCACTATGCGACAGAACAGATATTTTCATGCTGGGTCACAGCGTGCGTGTTTGACTTGCAACGCAAACATCGAGTGGAGCGTGATGAAAAGCACGAGATTGCACGAAAATTCGGAGCGATACGTCTGTGGTTGTCCGGATTAAAGTATCCGCATGAACTGGCGCTACAGCGCGTTCAGCAACGAGAAGAAGCGCATGACCAGCGACGTATTTCAGCAGAAAAAGCCGAAGCAGGTGCTCGAACGATTCAGAAATGAGATCGAAGAGCCGTCTGAGCGACGAAAATGTAGTTGAGATTAGCGGCGAAGTTTCGTTCGATGAACAATACGCCGTATTTGCCGCTAAAGCTCGAGCGAGTTTGATGCGCAACAGCAACTCACTGAGCAAGCACGCCGTAACCTACGGCTGTATCCGGTTCAGAAGATATTTAACAAGCGTGTATTTTTACCAATTATCCCGATATTCTATACAGAATACGTGGGGTTTTCGATTCCAGAAATTGGCTTGATTGCTTCGGCATATGCACTCATCAATCTCATTTTTAATGTGCCTGCCGGCTATTTTGCCGATAAGTTCGGACGAGTAAGGGCACTGCGAATCGGTGCGGGTTTACTCACTATGTCGACATTGTTTTATGCAGCATTTCCGACCAAGAGCGGGCATTATCATCGGTGTCGCGCTTGAATCATCAGGGTTTGCATTTATGAGTGGGTCAGGGGAATCATTGGTACACGACAGCCTAGAAGTGATCGACCGCAAAAAGGATTACTCGAAAGGTCCTTAGCCGTGCTCAGAGCATAGCGCTTGTGTTAAACGCTGTATTTATCGCTCTGGTCCCGCTAACTTATGCAATTGATCCACGACTGCCATTTGTGGTCGGCACGTTCGCATTTCCTAGCGCTTCTCGCGACGACGACTGGTGATGCACGACGTAATGCGACCACGAAGTCCGGCCAATACAATGGCGCGGATCTTATCGCGCTCGAGCGTCTGCAGCGGCAACATGACACTGTTTCTTCGCTGTCCTATTATTCGGAGTCATTGGGGCAATCATACTTCTCATTTGATATCGTGACGATTGCGCTTCGGGAGCTGGGGATTGCACCTGAACACCTGGGGTGGATATTTGCAGTCGCGAGTCTTGTCGGTGCGGCAATTGGGCTCGTCATCCACAAACTCAAGGAGTTGAGCCTTAGCACGTACATGATAATAGACATCGGTATTTTGTTCTCCGTGTATCTGGCAGGGTATAGCGGCAACGTATGGTTGCTTGTGGTTGCTGCCGTTCTCTCAATAAGTTTCTGGCGATACCGACGCATCATCTACCAAGATCATCTCTTGGCGAGTTTCCAGACAGGGTATAAATCGACGTTGCTCTCAGTGATGAACACCACAGAAAGCCTTAATATGCTCTGGGTGCCAATTGTCACCACCGCAGTCGTAGGCGGACTTGGTGTGACGAAGGATTTGGCGTACTCGGTATCGCTGTGCTCATCATTGGCGTCATCTACTACCAGCTCATGCGACGTGCGTTTGTTCTGCGTGATGAAAAACCATTAGCTCATCTGTAAGAGCATAGATACTGACGCCGAGTGATATCAGGCCGATTGTGACACTGATCCAGAACTTGGCCCAGTCTTTTTGGGCATTGCGGCGTACCCGTAAGCGTTCTTCGGTAAGGGTTTCATGAAGCAAGCTAATTTGGGTATCAAGCGAGACCAGGCTCGGCTTTTTAGTCGTAACTTCCATACTGGCGCTAATCACGGCGTGTTGTTCGCGTATGAAATGCTGAATCATTTCCACATCTGATTGGCGGTGATAGATTGCTGCGAGGCGCAACATTTCTACCTGGAGAATCTCGAGCGTCGCGGCCTGTTTTGCCTGTGCATGCTGCACGCGCATGGGTATCCGTGCTGGCTCTAGCTTCCTCGGTGATTTTTTCGAGGGTCATGCGTATACGTGCTTCGATCTCACGAAGCTCTTCTTCAAGTTCGGCCGTTCGCTTATCACCGTGATTTTTGCTATCTTTAGCCTTATCGAGAATAGTATCGAGTGCAGTTCGTAGGCCAAATAACGTTCTTTGTGTTTGCCGTGTCATATTTCTGTATTATACGATATTCATGCAATTCTATCCGTCGAATATAAAAAACGATATACTTGTCGTATGTCTATATTATCCAAGCACATCAGCCCCCTTTGGTCGATAGCGGCATTTGCAGTCGGTTTTATATTATTTATTGTGGCACTCAGTGTCCTCAATGGCAATCCGCTTTTCTCATCTGAAAACCTTTCTTTCTTGCCACTCATAGCTGTAGTTTCTTTGATAGGAGGCCTTCGCATTAATGACAACGCGATACGGTGGGAGGATCCTGATGCCAGTCAGCGGGCCGCGCGAATATACAAGGTAGTAGCATATGTCGTTACTATCGTACTGGTTGGAATTTATATCGTTTCACTGTTTTTGAAGTAGGACTTGTATGGATGCACAAACGAAGCTCAATCAACTCGCCAAAGAAATCACAACAGACAATGTCTGCGCTGAATTACGGTCCCAGGCAAAGAATCTTGTTATGGGTGATGGAAATCCAGACGCTGATATCGTCTTTATCGGCGAAGCACCTGGCAAAAACGAAGATGAGCAGGGAAAACCATTTGTCGGGGCTGCAGGGAAGTTTCTCGACGAGATGCTCGCAGCGGCAGGGATGAACCGAAGTGACGTCTACATCACCAACATCGTCAAATACCGTCCGCCAAACAACCGTGATCCATTGCCAGAAGAAAAGGCTGAATTTTGGCCGTATCTGATGCGCCAGCTCGAAATTATTCAGCCAAAAGTTATCATTACCCTCGGGCGACACAGTGGGGCAGCGTTTATCCCAGAACTCCGCATCTCACAGGACCATGGGCATGCTCGCAAGGTAAAGTACCACGATTCAGAGTTCCTTGTCATCCCGCTCTATCACCCAGCCGCCGCACTTTACAATGGCAGTATGCGCCCGGTGCTTATAGAGGACTTTGTGACCGCAGCTCGACTTGCAGGAGTAGAGAAATGAGAGTGATTCGCGAGCTTAGCAACATCGCCGGTCGCACAGACAGGTTTCGATATGCGCGGGTAGAAATCGATGAAGAAGTACTGTTTTTGAAGCAGGCGCTCAAAGAGGAAGAAGTCGAGCACTTGCGTCGGGAACTCCTATGGTGTGAATACGCCAGCCACATCGAACAAACTTATTCATCGACTCAATGTGCGCGCTCCGAAAGGCTGCGCGCTTACTCGATGACGGAAGCTTCGTATGCGAGTGGCTGGAGGGCGAGCTTCTAGCATTGCCAACAAAACCCGGTCGGTGGGTCGATAACCTCGAGACGATATGTCAGAATGTTAGTGGCATTCGATACAGACATCTCTAAGAGTATAAGCCTCGTCAGGATCACCAAGTCACGCGTCGTCACCCGAACAATCAATTAAATTGGTGGCTACGAGATATCGATCTACCGGATACGTTGAAGCTATGCCGTGCGAATGGTCCAAGAGAGTGCTGACGGCTGGTCATATACAATGCAACATGGTGACCTGACGGCTTGGCAAATAATGTGTGTTGAAGATACCTGGATTGTCTTTGACGGCGAGCGTTCTGGTGACGATTTACCGCGGTTTAATGACGTTGCGTATTCGTATGGCAGGCTGGCGATTCGTTGCGGACAGCCTGAGGCAGCAGAGAAACTTCTAAGAGATTTTATTCAGATCTCTGAGCTAGGAGACACTAAGCAGCTGCACGGCGTTATATTGCTTCGACTGCTCGGGATGTACGGCGACAGTCTGCGAGATGGTCTTAACGACGAATGTCAGCTGGCAGAGCAATTGATAAAAAAGCATTTGCACGAAGTGAAATATTGACTTTTCTGTCCTGATATGTTAGTATAGATGCAACTTCAGAGAGGGAAACTGTAACGTGTGACAACCTCTCACCTCTGAGTAATTATATTTTGAAAATTATTTAATACTACACAAACGAACAGGAGAATAGTATTTATGGGTCAACGACGACTTTCGAACCCAAGGTCGTCATCACCCTCGGGCGACACAGTGGGACAGCGTTTATCCCAGAGCTCCGTATCTCCCATGATTACGGGCATGCTCGCAAGGTAAAGTACCACGATTCAGAGTTCCTTGTCATCCCGCTCTATCACCCAGCGGCCGCGCTTTACAATGGTAGCTTGCGGCAGACACTTATCGATGATTTCTTGGCAGCCAAAGCACTTGCTGATAAGGAACTTCATGGAACATATTCTGGCACTGTTTGAAAAACCCGCCATGACCAACAATTAAGTGGCCGTTCTGATTGGCTCGAGTACGCTAATGTTTGCAAAGTCACCACTAGTATTTCCTCTAGTGCGCCAAAGAATCCAGCCTCAACTATATCGGATCTCCTAACTTTGTTCATGTACTCGCTGTCTACACTAAGGTGATTCTACGCCATGGCACATAAGCCGAACAACAGCTCGATCAATGTCCTGGCAAAAGCACAGTGTACTATGGGGGTGTAAGTAGGAAAAACTTTGACAAAGTATGATTAGTTTGTTATAATATACTTAGGCTAATGCACAAACCGTGCTATTGGCAACCTTCACATCGTCGCGAAAGCGACATCAGACAGAGGAGACCAAAGTGTTGTTCCAAGCTCTAATAATTATCGGAGCCATTCTGATGGCGGTAGGGATTTTTCCTGCAAAAGTAGATCCCGATAATGACAAGGCCGTTGTTGTCGGTGCATGCATGCTCGGACTCGGCTTTGCCATTGCCGTGGTCATCCCGGGTATGTACTTCATGATATCGATGGTCCAACCTTTTCTGTTGGAGTTCCAACGATGACAGATTTCATCCCTACGTCTGACGCCTACGAGGCGTCGCGGGGGCTCCTCTGTCCCCACCCCCGGATTCATGAATATACATTCGTGACGCCAGGAGGGGAGATATGTATCTAAAAAATGACAAAAACTTGCTCAGCAGGCACTTGTTTGCTATACTATACACAACTTCAGAGAGGGAAACTGTAACGTGTGACAACCTCTCACCTCTGAGTAATTATATTTTGAAAATTATTTAATACTATACAAACGAACAGGAGAATAGTATTTATGGGTCAACGACGACTTTCGAACCCAAAGTCAGATGACGCTGCAAAGCGCCCTAATGGGCAAAACCAACAGCGCAAAAAAACCGGTGTAACCGCTATCGACAACACCTCTATCCGCAAGGGTGAGGTCTTTCGTGCGCAACGTCGCACCAGTGATGACGTCAATCAGCGTGCTTCGCAGCACATGATCAACGTGCCGGTCAACAAATCAGTCTACAACGGCTATGAAGGCCGTCAGTTTAGCCTGAAAGACCAGCCAAAAAACCGCCACAACAACAAACCAACTCTTCGCATCATCCCAATCGGTGGTGTCGGTGAGATGGGTATTGGCAAAAACATGACAGCGTTTGAGTACGACGACGAAATCATCGTTGTCGACATGGGATTCTTGTTCCCAGGCGCAGATTACCCAGGTATCAACTACATTACGCCCGACATCACGTGGCTCGAAGAAAACAAGCACAAGATTCGTGCTCACGTGTTTACTCACGGGCACCTCGACCACATCGGTGCATTTCGTCACCTTGCAGCCAAAATTCCGGCGCCTGTCTACGCAACCCGTTTTACGGTCGGTATGCTGCAGCGCACCATGGAAGAAACCGATGGTAGCTAT
This sequence comes from uncultured Candidatus Saccharibacteria bacterium, assembly GCA_963747455.1. GTDB lineage: Bacteria > Patescibacteriota > Saccharimonadia > Saccharimonadales > Saccharimonadaceae > SZUA-359. The sequence goes on from CAVVEW010000001.1 coordinate 159,361, forward strand.
GAGCCCGATTATAATATCGTCGATCCAGAAGCGCATGAGCGCGTGCAGCTTGGCGATAATTTCAGCGTCGAATTCGTTCGCGTTAACCACTCGATTCCAGATGCCGCCGCTGTCGTGATTCGTACGCCAATTGGTGTTATCGTCGCAAGTGGTGACTGGCGCATCGAAGAGAAGCCAGTCGATGGCAAGAAGTTTGACTTCGAGCGTATGGCTGAGATTGCCAGCACACGAAGGCGTCCTCGTCGTTTCTTAACGAGTCGACCAACTGTGAATCAGAAGGTACGCACACACCATGGCGAATATGATGTCCAGCACAGTATGGGCGAAGTTATGGAAAAATTCGGCCAGAGCCGTATCATCATCAGCTCGTTTAGTAGCCAGCTCCACCGTATGCAGCTTATTCTCGAAGAAGCCAAAAAGCACGATCGTAAGGTCGCATTTGCCGGCTATAGCATGATTCAAAACCTCGAAGTTGCTTTGCGTGCAAACGCTATCAAGATTCCAAAAGATGTCGTCGTAAAGATGGAGGACATTGCCAAGTACCCAGACAGCAAAGTTACAGTAGTATGTACTGGTATCCAGGGTGAGTTCAACGCTGTGCTCAACCGTATGGCATGTGGTTCGCATAAGCACATCAAGATTAAAGGTACCGACGTTGTCGTATTTAGCTCAAACCCAATTCCGGGTAACGAAAAGTATGTCGTCCGTACGGTAGACGGTCTGATGCGAGAGGGAAGTGAAGTTATCCAAAACGGCAAGACGCACCTCACCGGTGTCGGCCCGCTTCACCTTTCTGGTCACGGCTATCTACGAAGATCACATCCGTGTTATCGACGCACTCAATCCAAAGTACTATATCCCATACCACGGTGAGTTTCACATGCTCGTGCACAACGCGCGACTTGCAGAAAAAGAAAATGGTATCCCTCGCGAAAACATCTTTGTCTGTGACCCAGGTGACGTTATCGAGATTACTCCAGATGGCGCGCGAAAAGCTGGTCGCATCCCCGTTGGCGGCGTCATGTATGACGACAGCGGTGCAGTGGTCAGTGAAGTGGTCCTAAAAGACCGTATCCACATGTCTCAGGAAGGTATGTTTATCATCGTACTGACCGTACAGCGAGGCACCGGACGCCTCCTGACGAGTCCAGATATCATCTCTCGAGGATTTATCTACATGCGTGACTCATGAAGAACTGATGAACACGATTCGCCAGTACCTCAAGCAAAAAGCTGCCCGCAGCCTTGGTGGCAAACGAGTCGATATGGATGTATTCAAAAAAGAACTTCGTGACGAAATCACGCACATTCTTTATGATCAGACACGCCGTACTCCGATCGTTATTCCCGTCATCAATGAAATTGGCGGCGGCGGAGGCGGCGGTTCTAAGCCAAACAATAACGGCCCGGCGCCGGACGACTCGAAGAAGCCGTTTATTCCACGCCCACCTCAAAAGAAGTTTCCCCGACCACAAGAACCAGACAGTGAAGTCCAGGTTCCTGCTCACAAGCCCGAAGCACGACCTTACTAAGAGTGGCAATAATCTCAAAAAAGCATAATAACTATTGCATTTTGCTGTAATTTATGCTACAGTATAAGCATAAACAGATATCGACATCTGTTTGACCTAGCAGTATAATGAAGTTTGAGTTATGGCAAAAAGAAAAAAGCGATCTACACGAACCAGCAAGAAGCAGCAAGCACCTGAGCACGTATTGCCATCAGGCTTTTGGTCTCAGGTCGGAGCGGTTATCTTTATCGCGCTTGCACTCTTGCTTGTCGTCGCGTGGTTTGGGGCAGGTGGGCCAATCATCGAATGGTTCAACAACACTGCCTTGCAGACCATAGGCTACGCTACTTACATATTGCCAGTACTATTTGTCTATACGGCAGTCGAAATCTTTCGTGCTGAAGACAACCGTCTCCCATGGGTGATGAAGTTCGCCTCCATCTTACTGGTTATCGAATTTGCTGGTCTGTTCGGCCTTTCAAAGGCAACCGACGGCACGACACACGGTGGATTTGTGGGTGATACCGTCAATAGCGGCATGCTATCACTTGTCGATAGCGGTGTGGCGTATTTTGTCTATATCCTCTTTATTGCACTGACACTCCTGTTTGTTATCCGTATCTCGCCAAAGTCTATCATCGATAGCTTCCTCGTTGTCGTAGCGCGTGACGAGAGCGACGAGAAGGCCAATGTCAAAGTTATGCGCGAAGCCGCAAATGTCGATAAAAAGCAAGAAATTACAGATTTCAAACTCAATGCTGGCGTGCCACTTGCCGAAAAAGGCAAAGACGAGGGCGGCAGGCGCCTCTCAAGCCTCAAAGGCAGCGTCAAGCCAGATAAAGCAGCCGAGGAACAGTCAGCGCTGGTTACGGCGAACGACCCCAACTGGCAGCCGCCAAGTGTTGATTTGCTTGAGAAAAAGCAAAATCCAGCAGACGCTGGTGACATCGAACACAATGCGGCGATTATCCGCGATACGCTACACGAATTTAACATCGATGTAAAGATGGAAGGCGCCAACATTGGCCCGAAGGTTACTCAGTACACTCTCAGCCCTCCAAGTGGCGTCAAGCTGTCTCGTATCTCAGCACTCGAGACAAACCTGGCGCTCAACCTGGCTGCGAGTAGCCTTCGTATCGAAGCGCCGATTCCTGGCAAGCGGGCAGTTGGTATTGAGGTGCCAAACCGCCGAGCAGCCGATGTTCGTATTCGCGGTATACTCGAGAGCTCATCATGGCAATCAAACCACGAGCCGCTCAGCTTTGCTGTCGGTAAAGACATCTCCGGTGAACCCGTCGTCGGTGAACTCAACAAGATGCCACACCTTCTTATCGCGGGTCAAACCAACTCTGGTAAGTCCGTCATGATCAATACACTATTGTGTAGCTTGCTCTACCGCAACAGCCCGAGCAAGATGAAACTGATTTTGGTTGACCCAAAGCAAGTCGAAATGGCGCGGTATCAGGATATTCCACACCTGCTGACGCCAATTATTACTGATCCAGAAAAGACAGTGAGCGCCCTGAAGTGGGCGGTCAATGAGATGGAGCGCCGCTACAAACTTCTCGCCGAGTTTGGTGAACTCAATATCGCCGATTACAACAGTAGCCTCTCCAAGCCAAAGCGTGGAAAGATAGAGGTGACAGACGGCGAGACTGAAGCCGCTGAGCCAGAAAACAACGAGATGCCTTACATTGTTATCATCATCGATGAGATGGCTGACTTGATGATGGTTGCCTCGCGTGATGTCGAAGCGCTCGTCGTGCGACTCGCGCAAAAGGCACGTGCGGTCGGTATCCACCTCGTTCTTGCAACACAGAGCCCACGAGCCGATGTCATCACTGGTCTTATCAAAGCAAATATCCCTGCGAAGATTGCGTTTACTGTTGGTAACCAAATCGAAAGCCGTATTATTCTCGATCAGGTAGGAGCCGAAAAGCTTCTCGGCCAAGGTGACATGCTCTACAAGACGGCGACCATGAACAAGCCAACTCGTGTACAGGGTGCTTGGGTGATGAACAATGAAGTCAAGAAGATTGCCGATCACTTGCGCATGCAATCACCGCCACAATACAACGATGAAATTATCTCACAACCCGTGCACCTCAATGGCAAGGGTGGCGTTGTCATGGATTACGACTCTGAAGGCGGTGACGATATGTTCAAGGACGCCGTGCGCGTCGTGACAGAGTCGCGAAAAGCCAGCACCAGTCTACTGCAGCGCAAACTGCGCATCGGCTACGCTCGAGCAGCACGTATTATCGAAGAGATGGAAGAGCAAGGGATTATCGGTGCCGCTGACGGTTCTCGCCCTCGTGAGGTATTGATTAGCAACATGGATGACCTCGCCTCTGCAGACAACGAGCCTGAGCAGTATTAGCGTCTAAAGCTTGACAACACATTGGCAGAGGCGTACAACAAAGAGGGTAAGCGTAAGCACGCGAAACAAATAATATGACAGCGGTTATCGAAACACAGATTGATAGAGCATCTGAACCCAGTATCAGAGACCGGGATTCGGTACAAACGCCTGAAACACAATACGAATACAATCGAGGTCATGAAATCATGAGCCTCTTTTTAAATATGTGGAGCCAACAAGAGGGAAGGCGGCACGGTGAGACAATTCACGTCGGTGACACTATCGCCGAATCGATGGTGACAGGAACGCGTTATGAGGATGAGTCTAAAATCGAGGAGTTCTACTTTGCGGACATCGTGTATAGGCAAGACATGAATTACCCAGAAGCAGGCTTACAGCCAGAAATGCGCCTCAAGGTAGAAATATATGAAGAAGGCGTCGCTGAACCGTGGCTCATTACCATTGAACACGATGGTGCCTTCGAGGTTACCCACGGTCATGCCGCTATGCCCGACGATATCGGTGAAGAGATGCTTCAGAGCCTAGAAGCACGTATGAGTGATGCGTATATCATTCAGAAGGATCGTCGTACGGCAGGCACGGCCAAAATTGCCGATGATAGCGCCCGAGAGTTGCTATATGAGCGGCATCCAGAGATGCAACCGACTCCACGCGCATTTATTACCCCAAGCCATCTGGACAAAATGGCCGCATAGCGTTATAATTAACCTGTTATAAACCGAAGGTTATGTGAAACATCATAACCATCCGTCATGGATTCCAAAGGAGGTACCATACGTGAAAGAGTACGAACTAACAGTTCTTATTCACCCAGATCTCGAGGCTGATCTCGAGAAACCGCTCGGTAAAGTGCGAAAGCTCGTTACTGATGCCGGTGGAAAGATTACAAAAGAAGATAATTGGGGCAAAAAGCGACTCGCTTACCAGATTGGTAACGAGAATTTTGCTGTTTATGTCTACATGGAGTGTGAGCTTCCTGCAGATGCACCGCTAAAGATTAGCAACATGCTCAACATCACCGATGACGTACTGCGCTACTTGCTCGTACGCTTCGATGAAAAAGCACGCAAAGCAGCCGAAGAAGCTGCCAAAGAAAAGTCTGAGAACGAGTAACAAGGAGGAGGGTCATTATGGCCAAGGGGTTTAACAAAGTAATATTGATGGGAAACCTGACACGAGACGTTGAAGTACGTACGACGTCGGGTGGCCAATCGGTTGCAAATTTTAGTCTCGCAGTCAGCCGTAGCTGGCGTGGTCAAGACGGTCAGCAGCAAGAGCAGACAAGCTTCATCAACTGTGTTGCATGGGGTAAAGTCGGCGAAGTCATTCAGCAATACGTCAAAAAAGGCAATCCACTCCTCGTGAGCGGACGCCTCGATCAGCGTAGCTACGATGACAAAGATGGCAACAAGCGACAAGCTGTCGAAGTTGTTGTCGAAGACTTTAACTTTGTCAGCGGCGGTCGTTCAGACGACTCAGCAGACTACTCACAGAGTAGTAGCAACAATTCATCATCAAGCAAGAAATCTCAGGACGTAGCCGTCGATGACATCGACGACAAACCTATCGACCTGAGTGAAATACCATTCTAGTTTTAGGAGATATCAATGAAACGATACAAGAACGATGCTCCAGCATTCTTTGACTACAAAGATGCTGATACGCTAAAGAAATTCATAAACATGTACGGTCAAATCGAGCCAATCGGCAAGACTGGCCTGAGTGCAAAGCAACAGCGTCAACTTTCTACAGCAATCAAGCGTGCACGTCACCTCGCATTGCTACCATTTGTCGCACAAGGCTAATCCAATGTACCAGCCAACAGACTTAAAGAAGGGCACCGTGTGCCAAATCGATGGTCAGCCATACCGAGTTATTGAGTATGGCCAAAAAGTCATGGGACGTGGCGGTAGCATCGTCAACGTCAAGCTCAAAAACCTGGTTACAGGCGCGGTCATACCAAAAACCTTCAAAGGTCAGGACAAAATTGAGCGTGCTGAAGTGAGTACAAAAAGTGTTCAATACCTCTATAAAGATGCTGATATGTTCTTCTTTATGGACCCAGAGACATTCGAGCAGTTTGAGCTTTCGGCAGACCTTGTCGATAGCGCCGCTTCGTACCTAAAAGACGGTGACATGCTTACGCTACAGTTTTTTGGTGAAAAGATAATCAATGTTGAGCTACCAAAAAACCTTTTTCTTGAAGTGACCTATACCGAAGATGTCGTCAAAGGCGACACGACCTCAAACGTTCTCAAAGACGCCAAGCTCGAAACCGGGCTGGCTATCAAAGTTCCTTCGTTTATCAAAACTGGTGACGTAATCAGTGTTGATACAGCGACAGGCGAATACCGAGAACGTCAAAAGTAATTCCGCAAATGCTATAATGACCGCATGGTAAAAAAGCGGTCGGTTGGGGACAGCGCTCCGTTACATAGGCGTGCGCACAAGCATATTCGGCATCATTATTTCCGACTGATGCCCGACAAAAAACACCACCGTATCATGATATGGGTGGCGTTTTTTGTGTCTGCCGGAATTATCGCCGCTCAGCTACTGTATCCACCTGAGCGCGCTGTCCCACTTGCACGGCTGGGGACCGAGAATGTAGCAGGCAAGACTGACGTCGAACTATCACAGCACATAACCCAGTCGTTCCAAGCGAAAAAACTACGGATTCATGTCGGCAAAGATACGGCTGAGTATTCACTAGCCGAGACTGGCGCAGAACCGACGGCAGAGTCGATGGCGCTACGGCTCACTGACTATCCGTTTTGGCAACGCTTTATCCCTCTTTCGATTCTCTGGCAGGTGCCCCATGTCGATACGCTGACGATGACCTATAGCAATACCGTTTTGGAGCAGTTTGTTGCTGAGAGTCAAAAGCGCTTTGCGATTGCACCTATCAATGCCGGCGTCGCTATAAAAAATGGCAAGTTGGTGGCTACCATGGATACGGCTGGTCGGAAGGTTGAGGCCGAGGCAATCAAGCAAGCACTGCTCGATGCATCGATAGCCTATGATGGCGTTGTCGATCTGACGATACCGAGTGAGTCGGTACCCGCGAGCAAACAGTCGGATGATATCCAGGATGTTGCAGCGCAGGCGCAGGCGGCGTTATCGCGACAAGTAACGATAGAGGTTGGCGGCAAGACTTTTACGCCCGATGTCGATACTATTGCGTCGTGGTTGACACTCAGTGAGACAAAGACAGGCAGGACGGTGCTCGAGTTGCAGACAAAAGGGCTCGATGCCTATGTGGCCGAGCTCAACAAATCCGTAGGAGTCGCTGCAGGCCAGACCAACATACAGCTACAAAACGGCGTAGAAGTCTCTCGAGAGAGTGGAAAAGTCGGCAAGCGCGTCGACGATGCCTCGCTCAAGACTTCTCTCGAAGCGTACCTCCTCCGTGGCGAAGGTACAGGAACGATGTCCATCCCACTTGTTGAGGTCGCTCCGCAGGTCATCTATAATCGCCGCTATACCGCAACCGAATCGGGCCTGCGTGCGTACGTCAAGGATGCTGCCAGAGAGCAAAATGCCAATATCGTCATCGAACAGCTATCCAATTCCTACTGGACTGCCTCGGCAAATGCAAATCTGAGTACTGTCAGCGCGAGCACCTACAAACTCTATGTCGCACTCTACCTGTTCGATCAGATGAACCAGGGGAAAATTCACTGGGATGACTCAATGCTGGATACGACTGTTTCGGGCTGCTTCGATCGTATGACGATTGCCAGTACGAACCCTTGTGCCGAGCAGTGGCTGAGCGATTTTGGCCGGAGCAATGTCAATCAATTTACCTGGAAGCATGGGTTTAGCCACGGCACCACATTTACCGATCCGATGGCAGTGCACACTACCGCCGGCGATCTCGCTACCTACATGGTAGGACTCGAGAGAGGCACACTTATTAGCGGTGCACAGCGTGATAGGTTGCTGCACTCACTCTCGTCACATCCGTATCGATGGGGCGTACCATCTGGAAGCGGGGGACAGGTCTACGACAAAGTCGGTTTCCTCTGGGACTACGTACACGATGCGGCGATTGTCAGACATCCCAAAGGCACCTATGTCATCGTCGTCATGACAAAAGGCCGTTCGTACGCAACGATTGCAACGATTACGCGAGAGGTAGAGAAGATTCTCTACCCGTAAGTTATACTGGTAGATATGAAACAACGTCTCGATGTCGCTCTCGTAAAACGTGCTATGGTCTCGACTCGCTCTCAAGCCGAGAGCTGGATTCGCCTTGGTCGGGTAACCGTCGACGGCAAACAAGTCAAAAAAGCTGGAACCATGGTGACAGATGACAGCGAACTATCATTATCTGCCCCTGAGAGGTATGTCAGCAGGGCAGGATTAAAGCTGTCGAGCGTAGCGCAGGGGTTTGGACTCGATTTTCGCGATACGATCGTGCTCGATGTGGGGAGCAGCACGGGAGGATTCACCGATTATGCACTGCAGCATGGTGCCCGCAAGGTGATAGCGGTCGATGTGGGGACCGAGCAACTACACCCATGCCTCAGAGGTGATATACGTATCGATTTACATGAAAAGACTGATATAAGAGGATTTACGCCTAGTGAAACGCCTAGTATCGTCGTCATGGACGTCAGTTTTGTCAGTCTTCGGCAGATTTTGCCCGATGTCGCATCGATGTGCGGCCCTACAACGAAAGTTGTCGCTATGGTAAAGCCGCAGTTTGAAGCGAATCGGACACAGCTGACAAGAGGCGGAATCGTCAAAAACGATCGAATTCGCCGCGAAATCTTACGTGAGTTTGAGCTATGGAGTCGGAAGTATTTTGTGATCCGGGACAAAGCCGATAGTGCAGTGGCAGGCTCGCATGGCAATCGCGAACGATTCTACCTGTTAACTCTAGTAAAGTGAGGTGTAGAAATTTACAATTCACTGAAATTGTGCTATAATTTTCGTGTCACGTATATGCGTGCGTGTTCAGTTGAGCCGAGCTCTGGGAGATGATCGAATTGTCGATAAAATAACCCGGGGCTGGTCGGCTCCTGGATATTTTACAATTTGATCTATCCTAAGGACTAGACTCAGCCGATCGCGCGCGAAGTGCGTACCGAACCCGATATCCATCGGGGGTCCGTTTCGACCCATGCCCATAGTAGGGTAGGGAAGGACTGCAATGACCAGAGTATCGTCACAGAAGCCCAGGCGCAGGGCCGCGATCGTCGCGGCAGTGCTGGGGGCGTTCCTCGTCATGACGGGTATCGGGACAGCCTTCGCGGCCGTTCCCGGGTTCACCGTCACAACGTCGGACGCATCATCGGCCGACGCGGCCGACGGTGCCATCACCGTGTCGTCCAACGGCGCGGCGAATGGCAGCTACACCGTGTCTGTCAACTTGCTCCCGGACTTCGGACTGTCCGGAAGCGGCACCCTCGCGGTGCCAGGAGGTCCGTTCGTCGCAGACAAACTTACGGCCGCGAGCTACATCGTGGTCGTCAGTGACGCGGCACAGGTGGAGGTTGGTCGCCAGACCATCTCTGTCGGGGTCGGCACAGCGCCCACTCCGAGCATCACCCCGACGCCGTCTGTGACGCCCACTCCGAGCATCACCCCGACGCCGTCTGTGACGCCCACTCCGAGCATCACCCCGACGCCGTCTGTGACGCCCACTCCGAGCATCACCCCGACGCCGAGCATCACTCCGACGCCGTCTGTGACGCCCACTCCGAGCATCACTCCGACGCCGTCTGTGACGCCCACTCCGAGCATCACCCCGACGCCGAGCATCACTCCGACGCCGTCTGTGACGCCCACTCCGAGCATCACCCCGACGCCGTCTGTGACGCCCACTCCGAGCATCACCCCGACGCCGAGCATCACTCCGACGCCGTCGGCATCGGCATCGTCGACCTCGAGCTCGGCGCCGACCACCTCCAGTGGCGTCTCGACTCCCTCGAGTTCCAACACCGACAAGGTCTTCGTCAAGGCGAAGGCCCAGACCGGGTTCAGCCCGAACTGGTCGCTGGTCAAGGTCGGCGTCGGCCTCCTCTTCTTCACGCTCAGCATCGGCCTCCTCTTCAGCGGCCGTCGTGAGACGGCGGCTCACTGAGGCCAGCACAAGGGATAGATCGGATCTAGATAGGACTCACTCCCTCATCACGGGGTGAGAGGGTCCGATCGAACCGCCCCCGATGGCCAGCATGGCATCGGGGGCTTTCCCTTGTTTACAGAATATACTTTTTATGCTATAATTTTATCAATCCGTTTGAGTGAGGTGGCGTTTTATAACCCGCGTAATCCTCGCGGATTGCACCTCACCATCTAAACACTACACATCAGGAGAACCCGTGAGAAATGCGCTGTTTCGCGTCCTTGACGCGATTGTGTTTCTACCGGGCAAACTCTGGAGAAACGCGCGACGTATCGCAGTGGCGATAACACTGCTACTGCTGGCATCGATTTCATGCCTCCTGGTTGGAGTTGGCATGAACTGGATACCCTTGACCTTAGAGGCGACACCAATGGAGCCTGCTCCGGTGATGTCGCCAACCGTCCCGGCAACTGCTGGACCGGCAATTGTTGCGCCTACACCAGGTGAGAAGCCTTCCGAGCGCTCGCTTGTCGAAGCGGTCCCCCGGATCGAAGACATCAACGGAGTTCCGATTCACCTGACGATTCAGCACGCCAACAAAACGCCAATCGTCGACAACGCCGTCGTTCCGATAAAACGGAACTCAAACGACGAGCTCGACCCTCCACCTGGAAAAATCGGGTGGTATGGTCCCGTCGGCTGGCCGATTGTTCCTGGCAACCTGTCTGACAAACGGGGAATTCTTGCCGGGCATGTTGGTGGTGGTGGACGCAGCGGCGTCTTCCGCGACCTCGATAGTGTCCGGCGTGGCGACATCGTCACGCTCACCTATGAACTCGACAACGGTAGTCTTACTGTCGCCAAGTTCGTCGTGACGAAAGGGCCTCTCAAGGCACCGAAGAACGATGTGTACCGGTCGTCGAAGTACGACTGGGTGTGGGAATCGAGTGGTGAAGAGCGCGTCATAACGCTGTTCACCTGCAATCTCGAGGCACAACACATCGATGGTCACTCCATCGAGAACTGGATTGTCCAAGCGACTCGCACTGAGTAGAACAGGAGGTGAGGTGATTGCACCCCGGGGAAAACCCGGGGTGAATCACTTTTTAGAGCTTATTTACTTACGTTGAAACGAAATTCGACGATATCACCAGGCCGCATGATGTATTCTTTGCCTTCGGTGCGGAGTTTGCCGGCAGCTTTTGCAGCGTTTTCTGATCCAGCCGCGACGAGGTCATCATAATCAACGATAGATGCTGCGATAAATCCTTTTTCAAAGTCGGTGTGAATCACTCCGGCAGCTTGTGGCGCAGAAGCGCCTTTTTTGATTGTCCAGGCCCGGATTTCTTTTTCACCAGCGGTGAGGTAGCTTTGGAGGCCAAGCGTGTCGTAAGCGGCGTGGATCATCTGCTGCAGTCCTGTTTCGTCGACACCGTAACTTTCTAGTAATTCACGAGCGTCGGCTTCGTCGAGACCCTTGAGTTCTTCCTCGAGTTTGGCACAGACGAATAGCGCCCTTGCTGGGGCGACGAGCTTCGTGAGCTCGGTTTTTTTGTCTGTATTCGTCAGGGTAGCTTCATCGACGTTGAAGGCATAGATAACAGGTTTTGCGGTAAGTAAGTGCAGGTCATCAATCGCCTCATGATCGAGACTCGGGAGTGACGAAAGGGCAGTGCCGTCTTCGAGGTGTCGCTGGAGTGTTGCGAGATAGGCCATTTGTTCACGAGCCACAGGGTTAGATTTGGATTCTTTTTGGAGGCGTGGCAAGCGGCCTTCGATTGTCTGCAGGTCAGCAAGCATCAGTTCGGTGTTGATAATTTCGATGTCGGAGCGCGGATCAACAGCTGCATTGTCGTGGCGCAAGATATCGTCGTTTTCAAATGCTCGTACGATATGGATGATCGCGTCGCATTCGCGGATGTTTGCCAGGAATTTATTGCCGAGGCCCTCTCCCTTTGACGCGCCAGCCACGAGTCCAGCAATATCGACGAAGGTAACAGTCGCAGGGATGACTTTTTGCGCAGAATACAGCTTCTCGAGCACGCTTAGACGAGGGTCGGGTACTGGTACGATACCGGTATTTGGCTCGATAGTCGCAAACGGATAGTTGGCGGCAAGCGCTTCTGCGTCGGTGAGTGCATTAAAAAGCGTCGATTTCCCGACGTTTGGCAAGCCAACGATTCCGATAGATAAACTCATATCTATATCTTAACAGAGGAGCCACCAAGAGTGAAATAGAGCGAGTGCCGATAATAAAGAAATATACCCGAAACATTTCATTTTATGACGCTTGTGGCTATAATGGTGATTAATTATGGACCAGCCAACGATTATCTCAAGTTCGAATAACACATCATCTGTGGCTGCAAAGAAGCGGAACGTTATCATAGCGATCTCACTCGTAGTAGTTTTGGCTCTTGGTATTCTCGTAGCGATGTACTTTTTTGTCCTCAAGCCGCTTATCGATCCGAAACCGGTCGTCGCAGATGCGCAAACTGTCCAAGAAGGGTTCGCGGTACTCAAAAAGAATGATCCAAAAGCAATCGATACTGAAATTGCAAAGATCGAGGCTATCGAGCAGCATGACAGCTCACCGGAGTACGTCTCTTTACTGGCGGCACTCTATATTCGTAGTGGCGACTACGCCAAGGCGCAGGAAAAGTACGATATATTGAGCGGTATGATGCCGTTTGAATATACGATAGCAAAAAACGGTTGGCCTACACCCGAAACGAGCCTTGAGTCGTATAAGCGTGATATTGAGATAGGGAGGCTTGCCGAAGATCCAAATCGTAGCCATGGTACAAACACTGGGGGAGGCGAATAGTGCATATATCGAAGCGTATTTTTAGTGGAAAAGGCTTGGTGGTCATGTTCGCACTAGCGGCAAGCACTTCGCTCGTATATGGCGATACCGCAAATGCAGCATGTTCAGGCACTACGGTGAACAAAGATTACGCGATGAATATAACCAGTTTTAAAAATAACTGTACAAATATCGCCCCGCCGGCGGAACGAGCTGAGCTGTTCGATGATTATACGAACAACGGCTACAATATTATGTACGTATCGTGGCTTAGTGTCGCGGGTAATCCTACGCTCACATCTCTAACCGTCGATGCGGGTACTTCGAGCATACCGCTCCAGCTGAATGTTGTTTCTTATCGCCGCACGAACAACAACAATACAGTACAGTTTCGGCAGCATTATACAAAATCCGATATTCCGTATTTTGTAACAAATAAAGACGTGACAGTTGATTATCCTGATATCGGCCATACGGACAATTATAGAATCTTCAATCCTATCCCATTTTCAGCACCGCTCAACCCTGCACTCACAGTCGATAAAAACTATACGTATAACGTCACGAGGGTAGGTGTCAACAAGACATCAACACCTAGTTATTATTGCGTGGCGAATGGTTCGAGCGACCCCAATCTAGGCAGAACAGTCAGCGGCTATGGTTCTTGGGCGCAGTGTAGCCCATCGGACAGCACGTTTACATTTTTGGTACATGTTCGTTCTGCCTGGACAACGTCAGCAAACACGTATCTATATGTCAGTAGTGGAGGAGCCTATACGATTGCCTCTAGAGACAATGTCGGCCAAAATGGTTATCCAGCCCAACCGAGCCTGAATATTGGCGATACCGTCTATTGGCTACATCGGCTCGAGGTCAACGGCACGGTTAAGAATCAACAATTTACCATTAATCGCTACCCAGAAAGTTCAGAAACGGGTCTAGGAGTTCAAAATCAGCCGGGAGCGAACTGGACATTTGGATCGACCACGGCAACCTTAGTCTCACCAAGCCCCGATCTTATTCGCAATGATTCCTTTTCGTATTCGGCCGCCTCGCCGCGGGTGGTTACAGCGAGTGATGCAGGTAAGCAAATATGCCGACGGCTCAGGTGGACACCGAGTGCCTATGCCAATCTAACCTTAAACAATAGCATCGGCTCATCGGGAAACTTTACCTGCTACACCGTTGCGTTTAGTCAATCGTTGGTGCCTCTGTCGCCAACGGGTATTCCGCTCACAGCGCTTCCTGGGGTTCAAGTTACTGGGATTGATTCGTCGGTGAGCAACAAAGGGCTGACAGACTCACAGGCAAATGTGACTGCAGGTCTTGTTCGGTTTGTCGTGACAAATTCCGCGGCTATTCCTGGTGCGGGCACTACAACTTTGGCGGGTAATGCAAACTTCCACTGCGACGTTGTCTCAGCAATGGCACCGTCTTCGACGGATTGCGCTGCTCTCGGTCAACGAACGGGGGTGTTTCCAGTTGGTGATACCTCGGTGGCCTCGGCGGTGTCTGATGATTTAGCAGCCCTAAGTGGTTTAAAAATCGGAGATTACGTATGCTACACGACGATAGTGAACAACTATGAAACCTCGAAAAGTGATTTGGACTGGAGCTACAGCGAACCAACCTGCGTAGAAATAAAGAAAGCTCCCTCAGTACATATTTTGAGCAATGACGTACGAGTAGGAAGCGGGTTTACTCCGGGTGACTCCACTCTGAGTTCTGGTATTCTTAGCCGTGTTCTCCAGGGTAGCGCTGGAAAAAGCTATGGTAGCTGGGGTGAATACGGCGTACTTGCGCCCGGAGAGATAACCAACTTTGCTTCTGCTTCGGGCTTGAACCTCGGAGCGAGCTCATCTGCTCAGTCTGCATGGAGTAACCTGACATTTGCCAATAACAATACGGTGGCGCCTAACTTTGGTACGTTTGTTTCATCGACGAGTGATCTCGGCCTCTTGCCAGATATCTTTGGATATGCAGCGGCTGGAAAATTCAATATGAAAGTCGTCAATAACACAAATTGGCCAGGTGGCGCCGCAGACAAGAATCTCCTCGTCGATAAGCGTGGCCAAAACGTCACTATTTCAGGCGACATTATTCGGCCCGTAGGCGCCTATGGAAGTGTAGCGGATATGCCGCAAATGATTATCTTGGCAGATAATATTAATATCCATGGTAACGTCAATACCATCGATGCCTGGCTTGTTGCCAGTGGAACGATAGATACCTGCTCAAACGGACCGTCTAAGTTTAGCGGTGGTCAGTGTGATAATGGACAGCTCACTATCAACGGCCCTGTCATTGCAAACAAGCTACTCCTTAATCGTTCCTTCGGTGCGGACTCAGCAGCCACATTAAACACCCCGGCAGAGCGAATCGACCTAAAAGCCGATACCTACGTTTGGGCATATAACCAATCAAGGCAGAGCGGTACACTTCAAACAGTCTCTCAGCGGGAATTACCACCACGATACTGATGGAAAACACTTGCGAGAGTAAAAACGCTTATGTATACTAGACGACAAGTATGAAAATCATAAAAGGGCTGGGAAATTTCTTTGGACTTGACATAGGTACTAACGCTGTCAGGGTCGTCGAGCTTAGTGGCGGTCCAACAACTTGGAATCTTGAGCACTACGCCTACGTGCCTGTCGATAGTAAAATAACCGCAAGTGATTCGCCTGAGGCGCAGCGTCGTTTAGGGGAAGCAATCATCACTGCAGTGGGCCAGAGCGGCATCAAGGTACGAGATGTAGCGATTGGATTGCCATCAAACAAGACATTCAGTACGGTCGTAGATGTGCCAAATGGCAATGACGCAGAACTACGTGCAACTATGAAATACCAAGTCGATCAGTATATCCCAGGTGCGATAGACGATACAAAGGTAGACTGGGCGCTCCTTGGTCCATCACTCCGGGTGCAGGACCAGCAAGAGGTGCTTATCGCTAGTGTCGCAAAAAACTACAGCGAGCAGCGGCTCGAATTTATCGAAGGCCTAGGCTTTAATGTTATTGCTGCCGAACCAGACCCAGTAGCTATGATTCGCGCGCTGGTACCGAACGGCAACCAAGCAGCGCTGTTGCTGCTCGACATGGGTGAGCAATCAACGGATATTGTCGTCGTAAATGGAGATACGCCACGTCTCATTCGTACGATTCCAACCGGGCTCAACTCTTTTATAAAGTCTGCAACGCAAAATCTCAATGTTCAAGAGGACCAAGCGCGTCAGTTCATCCTGAAGTTTGGGTTGGCTTCAGATCGCCTCGATGGCCAGGTGCTACATGCACTTGAATCAACGCTCGACACATTTTCTGCCGAGCTTGTAAAGTCAATCAAGTTTTTCCACACTCGTTATCCAAACGTTGCCATCTCCGCACAAATGCTTACAGGATTTGCCGCAACTATGCCGTTGCTAGATCAGTACATAGCAAACAAAACTGGCGTACCTGCAGCTATAGCGACTCCGTGGCAGGGTATAAATGTTTCACAAAGTGTCCAAGCACAGCTCACTCCTGTAGCCAATGAATTTGCGACAGCGATCGGCCTCGCGAAAAGAGGTAACTCATGATCCAGATCAACCTCATTCCAGATGTAAAGCGAGAATATCTTCGAGCCCGTCGTATGCGCGATATTGCTATCTCGCTCTCTATCGTTGCAAGTATTGCCGGAGCGGCGTTGGTTGGTGTAATGCTCTTAATCTTATTCTCACAGCAGGCACGTGAATACTTTGCTGACCAAGGCATAAAATCGGAATACGAAAAACTCTCAAATGTAGAAGATCTCAGCGACATGGTGACAATTCAGAACCAGCTTTCGCTCGTTTCAGCCCAGCATCAAGCGAAATCGATGGACTCACGTCTGTTTAGTGTGCTACAAGCAGTTAATCCTGCTGCACCGAATGATGTTAGGTTTACCTCTGTGAGTATCAGATCCAGAAGAGGGTACACTGCATATAGAGGGCATAGCAAATGGTGGGTATACTGCTGTAGAATCCCTTACAAAAACTATCCAAAATACGAAGGTTCAGTACACTGATGGATCAGAAGGAGCAACTTCAACGTCAACACCATTTGCAACCGACGTACAGGTCGGAGAAACAAGCTATGGATTAAATTCTGAAAACAAACGTGTCCTTCGTTTCGAGATGACTGTAATGTACTACAAAGACTTATTTACGAACGCAATTCAAGATGTCAAGATTGCGGCACCAACGCGCAAGATTGATGTAACTGATTCAAAACTACGCGTGCCAGATAGCCTGTTCAGCGCGCCTGCGACAGATGAAGGAGGACAGTAATGGCCGATAAGCAAACTGCTGTACATAAACGGCAAAAGATTCAAGATTCAAACAAAGCCATGTTCGTATGGGTCGCCGGAGCATCTGTCATCGTCGGGTTTGCAATCGTTGTCAGCTGGTTCCTCTGGCAGCAAATTACCTTCAAGGTGCGTGTTGCTGGAGCCAAAGAAGATACCGTCAATACTCTCAAGACCAATAACGAGTCGGTCGCATTACTTCGCGATGACATACGCGTGCTTCAGACCAACTCAAACCTTAAGACGTCAAAAACAAGTGGTGATGAAAATGCGGTACAAGTTGTGCTCGACGCACTGCCTGCAGATGCAAATCCTCTTGCCTTAGGTGCCTCGCTACAGCAAAAGCTCATTGCGGGGATTTCAGGACTCAAGCTCGAATCCTTGCAGGTTGAGCCGATAGGCGAGGAGGGACCGGTGGATAACAAGATTCCTTTTACTGTATCAGTTAGCTCTAGTGATCCGAACAAGCTAAAAGAGCTACTTACTCGATTTGAGCGATCAATTCGCGTCATCGATATCGATACCATTAACGTCGAAGGATCAACTGAAAACTACACAATGACCGTCAGTGCGCACGCTTACTTTGAACCGGCAAAAGTAATTACGCTAGAGGATAAGGATCTGTAATGAAAAAATCTGACATAGCTATGCTCGTTTTTATCGCTTCACTCTCTGTGGTTGTAGCATTCTTTATCGCGAATTCGCTCCCTTTTTTGAAGGTTGATCAACAAAGCGCAAAGATTCCGACTGTTGAGGCAATTCCTGCAGGAATTAGCGATAGTGATCAGCCGAGCGCTACTGTGTTTAACGATAAAGCAATCAACCCGACGGTCAAGACAGTAATCGGGAAGTAGGGCTGGGTAGAGCCTATGCCACTACTCACCGATGACATCCAGGACAAACTACTCGATCTGCTAAAGAACGAGGGGCTACTAGCTGCTGAAGATCTCGCCCAAGCGCGGGAAGAATCGGTCAAAGACAAAAAACCTCTCTTTAGTATTCTTTCTGAAAAGCAAATGATCAACGATGAGTTGTTAGTGCACGCTATAGCTCAAATTTCGGGTGTACCGTATGTCAATTTAACAAATAGCATCATCGATCAAGATATTCTTCAGCTCGTTCCAGCAGATATCGCAGAACGTTTCATGGCGGTACCACTTGCGGAAGTTGATAGTCGGCTCGCAGTTGCGATGCTCGACGCAAACAATGTACAGGCTGTTGACTACCTGGCGAATCGCATCCAACGACCGCTCAAGGTCTTTATGGCATCAGAGGCGAGTATCCGCCATGTGCTTGACCAGTACAAGACAGACTTGTCGAGTGTCAATATTGCCGCAAAGGCCTCTCAGGACGAAGCAAACTCTGCAGATGCAGACGAAATCAAAACGATCTCACAAGACTCCCCGATTAGTCGTGCACTGACGACTATTCTCGAATATGCCGTGAAAGCACGCGCGAGTGACATTCACATCGAGCCACTTGAAAAAGCTCTCAAGATTCGTTGTCGTATCGACGGCGTCCTTCGTGAGATTATGCAGCTACCAAAGACCGTTGAGCCAGCGCTCGTTAGTCGTATCAAAATTCTTTCGGAACTCAAGATTGACGAGCACCGAATTCCTCAGGATGGTCAGTTTGCCGTCAAAGTTGGCGACAAAGAAGTCGACCTTCGTATTGCTATCAGTCCCGTCGTTTGGGGCGAGCAGGTGGTTATTCGTTTGCTTGATAAAACCGGGAATAGCTTCGACCTCGAAGACATGGGCTATGCTGGTCGTGCACTGCGCACCATCCGCAAGGGTATCAAACAGCCAAATGGCATGGTACTGACCTCTGGGCCAACAGGTAGTGGTAAGTCGACCAGCCTCTACGCTCTTATCAAGGAGATCAAGGACGATACGGTCAATATCGTGACGCTCGAAGACCCAGTTGAGTACAAGATGGATGGCGTGAACCAGATCCAGGTAAATGCAGAAGTTGGTCTGACGTTTGCAAATGGCCTTCGTAGCATCTTGCGCCAGGACCCTGATGTCGTGATGGTAGGAGAGATGCGTGACAAGGAAACGGCTAATCTCGGTGTTCAAGCAGCGCTGACAGGGCACTTAGTCTTTAGTACTCTTCACACCAACTCTGCAGCCGGTGTCCTGCCGCGCCTTCTCGATATGGAGATTGAGCCATTTCTCATCGCTAGCACCGTCAACACTATTATTGGGCAGCGTCTTGTCCGCCGCGTGTCGAAGTCACGCGAAGCGTATTGGTCAAATCCTATCGAAACACAAAACATTCTCACGACTGTCGGACACTTATTACCCAAGACCGCAGAAGAAGTCGCTCAGGTTTCTGAAGACCTGGGCTATAAAGACTTGCCACTTGCGGGTCAAAACGCTTATACTTTAGTTAAGGGGCGCGATACTCCTGCAACTCCACGAGGCTACTCTGGACGAGCTGGGCTGTACGAAGTCATGGATGTCAGTGAAGAAATCCAGGAACTCATCACGGATCGCGCTACCAGTGCCGAGATACAGCGTAAAGCAGTAGAGCAGGGCATGATAACAATGCGTCAGGACGGCTATCTCAAAGCCTCTGACTGGCATCACGACGCTTGAAGAAGTAAATCGCGTAACATCGGACACCTAGTAGGGAGGGGCAATGCAGAATCAAAACTTACGAATCGAAGTACTACTCGAGGAAGTCATCAAGAAGCGGGCGTCTGACCTCCATATCCAGGTAGGATTGCCGCCAATGCTTCGTGTCGACGGTGCACTCGTTCCGGTTGCGGGAACGCAGCAGCTCGATGAAGCTGCCGTCGAATCCCTCGTTTTTGCGATTCTCGATCAAGATCAACAACAGATACTCCTGAAGGACAAAGAGTTCGACTTTAGCTTTGCCTTCGGAACTCTTGGTCGTTTTCGCGTCAACGCTTTTCACGAACGCGGCAACTTGGCCGCAGCGCTGCGTTTGATTCCAAACGAGATCAAATCTGTCACCGAGCTCGGTATGCCTAATGTCGTGACGTCATTTGCTGACTATCCTCGCGGTCTTGTGCTTGTTACCGGTCCGACAGGTAGTGGTAAGTCGACGACGCTGGCATGCACTTGTCGATAAGATTAATACCGAAAAATCGCACCACATCATCACGATCGAAGATCCAATCGAATTTACGCACAAGTCTAAGAAATCTGTCGTTGTACAACGTGAAGTTCACTACGACACCTATTCGTTCTCGGCCGCTCTTCGCTCGAGTCTTCGCCAGGACCCAGATGTTGTCCTCATCGGTGAGATGCGTGACCTTGAGACGATTTCAGCTGCGATTACAATCGCAGAGACAGGCCACCTAGTCTTTGCAACGCTCCACACCAACTCGGCCGCGCAAAGTATCGATCGTATGATTGACGTGTTTCCTCCACACCAGCAGCCACAAATACGCTCACAGCTTGCAAACATCCTGATGGGGATCTGTAGTCAACGACTTGTTCCGGCTATCGGCGGCGGACGTGTCGTCGCCGCTGAAATGTTGATTGCCAATCCAGCGGTACGTAATATCATCCGTGAAGGGAAGAGCCACCAGCTCGATGCGGTTATCCAGACAGGTGCTGACCAAGGTATGCAGACAATGGACCGTACGCTAGTGGGCCTCGTGCAGAGCGGAACAATCACCTACGATAATGCACGTGAGTACGCAGTAGATTTGTCTGAGTTTGAAAGGCTGATGAGGGGATAGATACTACATGCGCAAATTTCATTATGAGGCTCGAGACCAATCAACCAACAAAGTTGTAAAGTCTACCGTGCAAGCAGAATCCGAACATGCTGCGGCCAAGACATTGATCCAGCAAGGTTTTACACCGCTGAACATCAAAGTCCGAAGAAGAAAGCCAGAATGTATTTGCGAAACTGACTGGTCGTATTACGGCAAAAGATCGAGTGATATTTTTGCGACAACTGTCGACGCTTATCGGTGCTGGCTTGCCGCTTTCTCAGAGCTTACACACCGTCTCCGAGCAAACCGAAAACAAGCGCCTCCAAGATATTGTTCAGGACATCATCACCGAGGTCGAGGGCGGAAAGTCACTCTCGAGTGCCTTGCGTCGCTATCCTGATGTCTTCGACAGTATCGTCATCGCCTTGGTATCAGCTGGTGAGGCATCTGGTACGCTCGATGAAGCTCTCAAACGTGTTGCGATCCAAAAGGAAAAAGACGCAGAGACACTTAGCAAAATTCGAGGCGCGATGGTGTATCCAGCAATCGTTCTGCTCGTTATTGTCGCCGTGATGCTCTTTATGCTTCTTACAGTGGTACCTCAGGTTGAGGGTCTCTATGCCAACCTCGGCCAAACGCTTACCGCTGCTGACACGCTGTACTCATTGGTACATGCATCGTTCATCATCAATTATTGGTGGCTGGTTATTATGATACTTGGTATGCTTGGATACTTCTCAGCGCAGTACCTCAAGACAGAAACGTGGTATCCGTGCAAAAGATACATTCAAGCTGAACGTACCCCTCTTTAACGGCATGTTCCGAAAGATGTACATGGCACGGTTTACTCGCACTGGACAGACATTGCTAGCGACAGGTGTTGCAATGCTCGACATGCTGCGCATTAGTGCCGAAGGCGTCAACAACGTCGCTGATTGCCGATGAGATCAATCGTGCTGCCGAAAAAGTAAAGGGTGGAAAGGCATTATCGTCTGCGCTCGAGAAGGAAGAATACATGATGACGTATGGTTCCTCAGATGATCAAGATTGGTGAGCAGTCGGGTAAAATCGACGAGATGATGGGCAAAACTGCTCAAGTGTACGAAGATGAACTTGACTCAGAGATAAAAGCGCTTACAACCACGATCGAGCCACTGCTTATGGTAGTGATGGCAGTATTTGTCGGTGGCATGGTAGGCGCTATACTTTTTCCCATCTATAGTCTCGTCAATAAAATCAACTAGACATATTCGACATTCCATAGGCAGTATGATGATACATAAGCATTATGCTTTAACAATCAAGTAAGGTTCATAGAAAGGTGGAACGGTTTTATGAACGTACACACAAATAGTAAACGAGGATTCACCCTCATCGAGGTCATCTTGGTGCTCGCGATTGCCGCGCTTATCTTCTTGATGATTTTCGTCGCATTGCCAGCACTTGCAGGCAAGCCAACGCGACACAGCACGCAAAAATGATGCGAGCATCGTCTGCATCAGCGGTCACGAAGTACACTACAGGTGAGCGAAAACCACTTCATCAGGCAACTGACAAGGCAACAATTCGTCAAGATATGTTGATGCGCTCGACCAATATGACAAAGACGCAGCGGCACATCGGGTACAGCTATGCAATCGTTGCAGACGAGCCGTACCAGGTACAGCGCCGACTGACAAGACAAAATTTACGTCTACCCTGGATGCCGAATGTAGTGGCTCATATGCTACGAACACTGGTGCAAACGCTCGTCAGGCAGCAGTTGGTCTCGTACTCGATAACGCAAACTACTACATACTGCGTCGACGCATCATAGATCTCGATAGTCGAATGTCAATACAAATAAGCACCCGAAATGGGCGCTTATTTTGCTATACTGAAGACTATGATAATTGAGACTTGGTATTGGGTGCTACGTGCTTGCTGTTTTGGTCTTACTTGCTGGTAGTTTTGCAGGTGCACAGGTGTGGCGATTCGGTGGGCTCAGCTGCGAGCAGATAAGAAGCGTGGAGATGAATACGACAAAGAGGAGTATAAACAGCTACAGGTACTAGAGCACAACAAAATCCAGCATGATCGTTCGAGATGTTTGAGCTGCGGCAGACAACTTGCCTGGTATGACTTGCTGCCGCTGGTGAGCTGGCTCTCGACTGGCGGAAAGTGCCGATATTGCCATGAACCGATCGGCTGGTTTGAGCTCTCGATTGAAGCGATCTTGCTAGCGTCGTCATTCGTCGTATCATATTTAGCGTGGCCGTTTGCATCTGTCGACTTCGGCACGAAGTGAGTATCTTTATCATATGGCTGGTCGTGCATCGTGCTGGCGAGCAATTTTGTTTGCCTATGATCTACAAATGGTCACTGCTTCCTGATAGTATGAACTATAGCTTTTGATTGGGCTGGTGCGTGTCTATGCGCTATTCAGTCGTCTACTCGGCCATACGACACATGTCGACTTGCTCGGTCACTCGCACTCTTTACCGGTGTTTATGGTGGGCTGTACTACTTCTCTTATGTGGCGCTATGGCGAGGAGAACACCTGGGTGGGATTTGGCGATGTTAAACTGAGTGATTGCGCTCGGGCTGTTTCTTCGGAGCTGGCAGCTTGTCGTTCCTGGCGGTGTTTCTCGCGAATCTTCTCGGAACGCTCATTGTGCTACCGTCATTGGCGACAGGAAAGCTTAATCGAAAAGCGCAGATTCCGTTTGGCCCGCTATTTCTTGTCGGCACCTTCATCAAGTGTATTGTTTGGAGAGCGAATGATCTCATTGGTATTTTGGCTCTGTTTTCGCTCTGATTAATATATCTGCTTATGCTATAATAACGCCTATGATGGGCACGCATTCTCGTAAGGGATTTACACTGATCGAAGTGATTCTGTTTCTTGCGATTTCCGGGCTAATGCTTCTTGGGGTCCTGGTGGGTGTTGCCGGCTCGATCAATCGCCAACGATACGATGAAGCGACAGGATCGTTTCTTGACTATATGCAGTCACAATACAATTTAAACGACAATGTCCGAAACAACAGACCCAATACACGCGGATGCAAATCAGGCGCTATCGTCAGTAATGCAACAGACCAACCTCGTGGTACGAGTGACTGTACGGTAGCAGGTAGGTTGATTAGTTCTACCGACGGCGTAACCATCACTTCGCAGCCGATTTATTCCACATCCGCAGGCTTGAAAAATCCTGCGACCGAGACAGCACTCCTCAATAGTTTAGGTTTGATTGTCGCACCTGATGATTTGACGAGTGACGACGCCAATTACTCGATGCTTTGGGACACAAAGATCTACACCAACAAGTCTAACCCAAATGCCTCACGCGATTTTGGGGTCTTAATCTTGCGCCTACCAACAAACGGGTTGACGCGTACCTACGTCTCAACGAACTACACCAACCTTTCCAATTTCTGGTCTGCATCACCTTCTCTAGAGAAGGTGAACCTCTGTGTCAGTACAAACGGTCTAACGAATGCACCCGCAAACGGAGTCCGTGTCATTCGTAGCGCCTCAACATCCAACGGTGTTCAGTTTATACCAGCCGGAGAGGGTACATGTTAAATCGTTTCGCTGCAGGCGATACTCTTGTAGAGGTGATTGTTGCTTTTACGGTATTCACGCTTGTTGCCGTCGGAACGACTGGTATTATGAACCGTGGTGTATCTCTGGCCGAGCAAAGCCTTGAGGTGACTCTCGTTCGAGAGCAGATTGACGCACAGGCCTCCTTGCTTCGTTATGCGCGTACTTCCGACCCAGCGGTTTGGCAGCAAATTCGTACACTCGCTGCTACAAAGCCAGCTATTCCCAGCTCATCCGTCGATGCATGTCCAGCGTCAGCACCTGCTGATTCGTTCATGTTAAGTGTCGATAAGAGCGGGGCAGATAACAGCTTAAAATTTTATGATTTGACGGCGACACCTTCGCCCTATACAGAAGCAGGAGTGAACAGTCAATTCGATGTGAGCGGTACGGCACCGACGTTTCAGGGTATGTGGGTTGTACCAACGGTTGCTAGTGCGGGTTCAGGTGGTGCAACACTTGCGTATGACATGCATATTGGTACCTGTTGGTATGCACCCGGCTCTAAACGTCCATTTGCTCTGGGCACGATTGTGAGGCTTTATGAATAACTATCGTGAACGGCGCGGATTTACGCTTGTTGAGCTCAATTTGGCGATAGTATTTGTTGCACTGCTTATGCTTGCGGTGGCAATGACAACGATGAGTGTTTCTCATACGTATCAGTACGGGATTTCTCTAAAAACGATTAACCAGCTTGGTCGTGAGGTAGTGGATCAAGTCAGGCGCGACGCCTCGGCTGCTTCACCGAGTCAGATTGTGAGCGTCGATGCAACTACTAGTGGCGGCGTCGGGCGTTTGTGCCTAGGTAATGTTTCGTATGTATATAATTCTGCTGATTTATTGAACGGCAGTGGGACTATGATTAAAGACCTTGCGACATCCAAGACGATTACTCTCGCTCGTATTGAAGACAGAGGCGGGGTGTGGTGCAAAATGGACAGCAGCGGAGCATTTATAAAGACAAACATCAGTGGCGATACTTATACAGAGATGCTTTTGACTGACAATACGCCTGTGGCCATACATTCTATGGACAGCGAGACACTGTTGAATACAAAAAGTAATGGCTTCTCGCAAGGTGTAATACAAGTAAATATAGTCCTCGGTACTCGCGAGACGCAGACGACAAGTGGCGGCGTGTGCAAGCCACCTACCGATCCATCTGAGAATTTTAATAATTGTGCAGTCAGGCAGTTCATAGTCGTAGCACAGGTTACGGGAGAATAAATAGTATGAGCATACGATGTAGAACATATCAAAAGGGTAAGGTGAACAGAGGCGCATCGGCTCTATTTATTGTTATCTTCGCTTCACTTCTTTTGTCATTAATATCTGTGAGCTTTATTGGCATCATGATCAAAGAACAGGGTCGTTCAGCAGATGACGAACAGTCGCAAGGAGCGTACGACGCAGCGATGGCAGGAGTTGAAGATGGCAAGCGAGTACTTTTGGAATGCTTGCGAGGCTCCGGAATAATGAAAGCAAACTCTTGTGCTGCTATCAATGCCGCTAACCCGAAATGTAGCACAGTCATCGATGCTGGAATTGCAGGTGCCCCTGGAGACACTGAAGTCGCAGTTCAGTCTGCTTCGAGCGGTGGCGGTGATGAGTTGAATCTAGCGTATACCTGTGTGATCGTTAATCCTAATGTACCAGATTACATCAACGTGCTCAGCAGCAGTACCTCAGGTGCTGGTGACGCTTCGCTCATCGTGCCACTCACTCCAGTCGGAAGTACAGATGTAAGTGAAATTGAGGTATCTTGGTTTACAAGTGAGGATGCCGCCACGCCGCAGCTGCCGGCAGGAGGTACTACAGAGTTGCCACAGCTTTCAACCGCCACCTGGCCTGCAGAGCAGCCCCCAGTTTTACGTGCGCAACTAATCCAGTATGAATCCGGTAAGATGAGCGCTGCTGATTTCGATGCGGATGGGTATGCACATACGCTCTACCTATATCCTAATTCCATCGGCACAAACAACTTCAATTTTGGAACTAGTGACCCAAGGGGCGGGTCTCAGTCACCCCTACCGGTGCAGTGTGCCGCCACCTATGGAGTTGATGGCTACTTATGTAAAGCGACCATACGCCTCCCTAATGTGCCTGGTGCAACCATTCAACGAGTTGCGTACTTACGTCTTACGAGCATCTATAACAATACTCATGTTCGGGTAGTGATGAACGGACCTGGGGGAACGACCTATAATTTCAACAATGTTCAAACATCGATTGAATCAACAGGTCGTGCCAATGATTTATTCCGTCGGGTTGAGACTCGTGTTGAATTTGCCTCTGACTTTCCATACCCACGAGCTACGGTGGACGTCACTGGTAATTTCTGCAAGACATTTACTATCGGCTCTAAACCGTCAGACTACGATGATGGCGGCTGTACTCCCTAATAATTAGAGTATATATGCTACTCGTCGCTGTGGAATTTTTCGTAGACGTCGCGAAGATGTTGGTCTGTAACGTGGGTGTAAACCTGAGTTGTACTGATGTCGCTATGCCCAAGCATCGATTGCACACTTCGGATATCAGCTCCATTCATAAGCAGATCCGTTGCGTAGCTGTGGCGCATCGTGTGAGGGCTAACGTGCTTGGTGATACCCGCAAGCTTGGCATATCTTTCGACGAGACGCTGTATGCTGCGGGCACTGAGACGACGGTAGTTTCCGCTCGAATCAGTCACGTTGTTTCGGCTGTAGTTTAAGAAAAGAGAGGGTAGAGAGTCGGTGCGCGTAGCGAGGTATCCTTCGATAATTCTGGCTGCCTTGGCACTTATGAAGATAGGACGGTCTTTTTGACCTTTTCCGCGGACGGTAAACTCGCGTCGCTTTGTGTTGATATGATCGCGGTTTAGATTGACAAGCTCAGACACACGTAGCCCACTCGAAAACAAGAGTTCGATGATGGCTCTATCACGGAGATGCTGGGGGGCCCCATCCGCAGGGATGGCGTCGACGAGACGGCCAACTTCGTCGTGAGTAAGGAAGGTTACTTGTTTGCGGACGGTTTTCGGTAGTTCGATTTTTTCTGGGCTGAGGCTTGGTATATCGCGTTTGACTAAATAGGTGAGGAAGCCCCGCAGCGCTATCAGGTGATAGCTCTGGGTTATGAGGGACAATGATTCACCGTTGTCGTTTTGATAACGATTTAGCCACAGGCGGTATTTCCGTAGTAACTCTGGTGTGATCTTATCAACCTCTATGTCGCCTGCAAATTCAATCAGACGCTCCAGGTAGTGGCGGTAGTTCGATGCAGTTACACTGGCACGACCACGTTCGACTTCGAGATGTTCGACAAAATCAAGAATAAGTTCAGAGGTATACATATCCCCAGTGTACCGTATTTTGCGACGTTTAGATATGTAGCTAAGTTTGCTATAATCAATGTAAATAGGAAAAACAAGGAGAACTATGGCCAAGCCTAATTTAGAGCAAACTTTGATTGTATTTAAGCCAGATGCGCTGCAGCGAGGACTGGTGGGTGAGATTCTAACACGCTTCGAACGCGTAGGATTGCGGATCGTTGGCACCAAGATGCTTGCGCCAGACCATGCGCACTATGAGAGACACTATGAAGAGATTGGTAAACTAAAAACTCGAGCCGGTGAGCACATCTTTGATATTACACTGCAAATGATGAACGAAGGTCCCGTTATTGCTATGGTACTTGAGGGTGTTGAATCGGTAGCGCTGGTTCGCAAACTTGTCGGCTCAACTGAGCCGAAGTCTTCGGCACCAGGAACGATTCGGGGGGACTTCAGCCATATGAGCTACGGTTATGCTGATACAGCTGCCAAAGGAATTCCGAATCTTATCCATGCGAGCGGTGATCCAAAGGAAGCAGAGCAAGAGATCCTACACTGGTTTAGTGACGATGAGTTATATGACTACGAGGCACTACACGAGAAGTTCACTCGATAGCAGGAACACAAAAACGGCCTTCGTATACGAAGGCCGTTTGTTTTGGTACCCCGGGCAGGAGATCGCTGCGCTCCTACGCTCCGAAAGGGACATGTGCGAGCACGAGTTTCCTTTCTTCGCTCCGCCGAACCTTGTAGGTTCGGATTCGCGTCACGAATCGTCATAAAAATAGACAAGCAAGATGCTCGTCTATTTTTATGGTACCCCGGGCAGGAGTCGAACCTGCAACCTTATCCTTAGGACGGATCTGCTCTATCCAGTTGAGCTACCGAGGCGTAGTACCTCTGTATTGTAACACGTGCATGGTATACTAGAATGTATGGAAAATCCAGATTTCGAGGGTCAACGCGAAGGCGAAGAACTTCTGTTTGTATTTCGTCGACATATCATCGCGATGCGAAAAGGATTTTATCTGTTACTGATTCCATTTGCCATTTCATCGATACCGCCGCTCATTTGGCAGACCAAACTTGAGTTGTTTTTGCTTCCGATTGCCGGATTTGTCCTCGGGCTCGTGCTGTTCTCCTATCATTTTATGATGTGGTACTTTACTGTCTATATTGTCAGCGATCAGCGCATCCGGCAGGTGACGCAAAGAGGCTTTTTCGGTAAAGATGTCGTTGAGCTCAAACTATCGAAAATCCAAAATATCAGCTATACTATACCTGGTTTCAGTGGAGAAATGTTCAAGTTCGGCACCATCGTTATACAGACATTTGTTGGTGACCTTGTGATTCACAAAGTTGAACATCCCGATAAGATATACAACAAGCTGCAAGACGCCGTAGAAAAGGTGTATGCACGAGAAGGGCGGGAAATGGATGAAAAAAGTATCGATACCTAAGCTCGGTCGGCGAAAAAAAGAAGAAGCGCCGAGCCGTATTACAAACGAGACTGTTGCGGAACACCGCGAACGAGTCATTGCTGAAGGTCGTCGGTATAAATACCCCTTACAGTATGCAAAGCACAAACTGGTAATAAACACTCTCGTAGTATCTATTACAGCAATTATTTTACTATTATCAATCGGCTGGTGGCAACTTTATATAGTCCAAAATACAACAACGTTTTTCTACAGGGTGACTCAGGTGGTGCCATTGCCTGTAGGTTCAATCAATGGTCAAGATATCCGCTATAGCGACTATCTGTTGTATTATCGACCGTCGGAATATTATCTCAATAAATACGACGAGATTAAACCTGATAGCCAAGATGGAAAGCTGCAACTAGAGTATAAGAAGCGAGATGCAATGGATCGTGCGATAGCAGATGCGTATGCCAGGCAGATAGCTAAAAGTAAGGGTATAACAGTTAGTTCCGATGAGGTCGATTCTGCACTCGAGAGTCTTAAGCAAGCCGACAACGGTACCCTCAGCGCGGATGCTGTACAGTCTTCGGCGCAGCAAGTATTCGGCATGACTACACAGGATACTCAAGCCCAATACCGAAATAGTATACTCCGTGGCAAAGTCTCCTTCGCAATTGACGACAAAGCCACATCGCAGGTTGAGGTGATTTCATCACAGGTAAAAGCAAAAAAATCACTCAGCGCAATTGCCGAATCTCTAAACAAACAGGATAAGGACACTGTCCAGTACGGTATTTCTGGCTTCGTAAGTAAATCGAGCGTATTTAACGGTGTAAGCGTCAGTGATATCGCTGCAGAGAAAAAGGGCATAGTAAGCGGCCCAATCAAGAGCCTGACAAATGACGGCTATATATTCGTTCGTGTAATTTCGGCAAATGACAAACAAGTAAATTTTGAATTTGTCCACGTACCTCTTACGGTGTTTGATATGCAATATACAGGCATTAAAAGATGAGGGCAAAGTACGAGAGTATATCACTATCGACCCGAATCAATATTTCAACCAAATAAAAAGTTTCAGGGTCTATATTGGCGCGCCCGACCGGATTCGAACCGGCGATCTCCTCCGTGACAGGGAGGCGTGATGGGCCAACTTCACTACGAGCGCACGTTGATAGAGCCTGAAACTTAGATAATCATAGCATTTCCGCGTCATTGATGCAACGAGTCTTTGGTAGCGCGGTTCGGTTTTGTATCGACAAATGATATACTGGTGAAGCGGTAGCTGCCGCTGTAGCTCAGCTGGTAGAGCGGCGCTTTCGTAAAGCGTAGGTCACCGGTTCAATCCCGGTCAGCGGCTCCATCATAACGAAAATTATCTCAATGCAGTACAAAGAACAAATCAAAGCAACACTACACGACCGGCCTTACATCTTGCTCATAGCGAGCATTGCTCTATTGGCGCTGATAGGCGTCGTGTTTATTGCTTTTAGTGTCGAACCGCGCGACATTCAAGTTGCCACCCGCTATGTATCATTCGGAGATGCAAATTACTATAAAGGTAAGTGGTATTCACTATATGGCTTTGCAGCGCTGTTCGCTGCAATCGCAGTCGGGCATAGTATGCTGATGTTAAAATTTCGCGCGTTAGAACGTCGTGATTTTGGCATGATTTTTGGAGGCGGTACTCTGGTCATTTTATTCATCGGCATACTCTACGCAGCAAATGTTATACATCAGATAGCGTTTATCTAAAAGGCAGTCATGGACGACCTCGAGTTACCGCTACACAAACGGACACGGCTCTACAGGCTTTTTGAGATACTGCCAGGATTTCTGAGTTATGGCATGCTCATATTGATGGTAGTTTTGTCGCTCATCAACCCCTTGTGGGCTTCGGTTTACTTGTTGCTACTCATCGTTACAATGATAGTAAAAGCTGCGGGCATAGCTGTACATTCTGTCGTTGGCGCTCTGCGTTTACGACGGGCGCAGCGGATTGACTGGAAAGATCGTCTGGCGCAGCTTGCAGACCCAGTCGAGAATTACTCGCGGATAAAAGACCATACATCTGCGGGTTATGACTACCGTGTTCATATCAGTAACCTCAAGCGGATGTCAGAGCGGCCAGAGGCATATCCTACGCCTGCCGAGGTGTATCAACTTATTGTAATAGCAGCCTATAACGAGCCCTATGAGGTCATACAGCCGACACTACAGGCTCTCGTTGATAATGAATACGACAGTAGCCGCATGATTATCGTATTTGGGTATGAGGAGCGAGGCGGAGAAGGAATCGAAAAGACAGTACAGCGCCTTCAGCGCGAATATAAGTCGCAGTTTTATGACTTTCGGATTGTTAAACACCCTGCGCATTTACCAGATGAGGTTTCAGGTAAGGGGCCGAATATAACGTACGCTGCACTTCAGACAGAAGGATGGCTTGCCAAGCAGCCATTCGAGCTTGAAAATGTCATCGTCACGACTCTCGACTGTGACAACAAGCCGCATCGCAGCTATTTCAATTATCTTACCTATGAATTTATCGTTAACGAAGACAGGCAACGGATGTCTTATCAACCTATTGCACTCTACTTTGGTAATATCTGGGATGCGCCTGCGCCGATGCGGGTGATCGCAATCGGCAACTCGTTTTGGACAATAGTCAGCTCGGTGCGACCGCATACACTTCGTAACTTCGCCGCGCACTCGCAGCCGTTAAAACCACTGATGGGGATGAACTATTGGAGTAAGCGCAGTATCGTCGAAGATGGTCACCAATACTGGCGAAGCTATTTTTTCTTCAAAGGTCAGTATGATATTACGCCCTTGTATGTGCCGATTTACCAAGACGCAGTGCTAGGCGAAACACTCAGATCCACTCTGGTCGCACAATTCAAACAGCTGCGCCGATGGGGGTATGGGGCTTCGGATATACCCTACGTGGCTACAAGGGTATTCGCTCGCCATCGACCAGCGCCGTTTTGGCCTACACTCGGACGGTTTATGCGCCTTGTCGATAGCCATGTGTCACTAGCCACGGTTGCGATTCTCATAGCCGTAGGGGCTTGGGTGCCACTTATCCTCAACCCTGAGGCAGCCTATAATATCGCCGCTCACAATTTGCCACATGTTGTCAGCAATCTTCAGCGCGCAGCGATGTTCGGTCTAGCGATAACAATCATCTTGAGTATTATCATGCTCCCACCACGTCCCTCGCGGCTCAAACGCCATCGTACGGTAGGTATGGTGTTGCAATGGGTTCTCATGCCTATTACGGCGATTTTATACAACTCACTCGCTTCATTCACTGCACAGACTCATCTCATGATGGGCCGCTATCTCGATACCTTCGACGTAACCGAAAAAACGACACGCGAAACCGCACCTACGACAGATAAATCCTCTTAAGTAGTGTCTAGATAAAGAAAACAGAGGCTAGTGATAGCCTCTGTCAGTGCGTGTGGTTAGTGCGCTCTCTATAGGGTAGAGATGTTACTTTTCCGTACGTTTGTCGATGTCGTGTTTAACTTCTGCCCATGACTTATCAAGCTCGTAGCCGATACTGAACTTTGACAGGGATGAGGAAGTGGTTTCATGTGCTGTTTTCATAGCTATTTTATATTAGCACAAGCGACATAATATGTCAACCCTTGGGCTATGTGGCCGATATATCACCTGCGATATAATCTGCTGAAATATTCGCTATTTCCCCCGTGGATAACATTTTGTAAGTGTGGGAAAGTCCCCAGGCGCAGAGAGTCGAGGTATCACCGCGGGTAGTCATTTTTATTCTTTGTCGATACAAAACAAAAACCAGTCACTTAGACTGGTCCTGATTTTGGTGGGCGATATAGGATTCGAACCTATCACCTCCACAACGTCAATGTGGCGCTCTAGCCAAATGAGCTAATCGCCCGCTCAATAGCTAATCCATCATAGCAAACAGGGGCGATACTTGCAATCTATAAGGGTGTTTTGTACTATGAATACAAGCAATGACGCGGACTAACCACCCGCTGAGCACGTGGATGGCGATCGCTAGGGCCACGTTAAACCCTCCAGCGGTAAGAGAAATAGCCAAGGTGGAACCTCCCTCCATAAAAGGGACCGAGGCACGCACGTAGAAATCTACGATATGCGTGCTTATATTATTTATAAGGAGTCCCAACATGAACGAAGATCAACTATATGCAATGCGTCATAGCTTGGCCCACATTATGGCTCAAGCAGTGCAACACCTATGGCCAGACGCAAAGTTCGGTGTCGGTCC
Source organism: uncultured Candidatus Saccharibacteria bacterium (assembly GCA_963747455.1). Lineage (GTDB taxonomy): Bacteria > Patescibacteriota > Saccharimonadia > Saccharimonadales > Saccharimonadaceae > SZUA-359. Next base: position 192,746 of record CAVVEW010000001.1, read on the forward strand.
GGTGATTGAAAACGGCTTTTATTATGACATTGACCTCGGTGATATGAAGATATCCGAAGAAGACTTTCCAAAGATTGAAAAGGAAATGCGCAGGATTATTGCGGCCAACTATACCTTTGAGCGCAGTGAAAAGGCCATTGATGATGCGATCGAGTGGGCTCAAGGTAGCGCGCAGCCGTATAAGCTAGAACTCCTGAATGACCTCAAGCGTAGCGGCACGACACTAGCCAAAGACCTTGATATTGAAGAGCTCGGACTAGAAGCGGCAGGAGAGTCTGCAATTGAAAAGGTATCATTTTACATCGATGGTGACTTTACCGACCTCTGTCGAGGCCCGCATGCTGACAGTACGGGTGCAGTAGGTGCATTTAAGCTCATGCGTGTAGCGGGTGCGTATTGGCGTGGCAAAAACGAAAATCCTCAGATGCAACGCTTATACGGCATCGCATTTGCGACTGATGCCGATCTTCACGACCATCTCGAGTTGCTCGAAGATGCAAAAAAGCGCGATCATCGACTACTTGGCGATCAGCTACAGATATTTACCTTTAGCGAAGATGTTGGCAAGGGACTACCTCTGATGCTTCCTCGTGGGTCAAAGCTAAAAAACCTCCTTAGTCGCTATATGCGGCAACTCGAAGAAGAACGAGGATATGAGTATGTCGACACCCCTGTGATCACTCACGAAAAACTCTATCAAAAATCCGGGCACGCCAAGTTTTACGCTGATGACATGTTTTCTATGGTTGATGCAGAAGGGCAAAAATTTTATGTTTCGCCGATGAACTGCCCGCATCACCACCAGGTATACAACACAATCGTTGAAAGCTACAATGACCTGCCACTGAAGCTTGCGGAGCATGCTGGGCTCTATCGACATGAGCTATCGGGGACTCTTTCGGGGTTAATCCGTGTTCGGGGACCAATCACGCAAAACGACGCACATATATATGTAACAAAAGATCAGCTCAAGGATGAGTTCAAAAAAGTGCTTGAGCTCTTTAAGCACGTCTATGAGGTAATGGGCGTTGATGACTATTGGTATCGATTGTCGCTTCCTGACTTTAATAAAGATAAGTTTGAAGGCGAGATGAGCGTATGGCAAGAATCGGGTGATTTGATCCGCGAAGCGATGGATGAGCTCGATGTGAAATATGTCGAAGCCGAGGGCGAAGCTGCGTTTTATGGTCCGAAAATCGATGTTCAAACGAGGAATGTTTTAGGAAAAGAAGACTCCATTGCAACCTCGCAGATTGACGTGCTGATACCGGAGCGGATGGATCTAACCTATATCGATAGTGAAGGTAACAAGCAGAAGCCCATTATTATCCACCGTGCAATACTAGGTTCCATAGAGCGATTTATCGGCTTTTACCTTGAAAAAACCGCGGGCTGGTTGCCATTTTGGCTTGCTCCAGAACAGGTACGAATCCTGACGATTAATGAAACGGTTATCGACTATGTAGACGAAATAACATCAGTATTATCAGAGGTGGTATTGATGAAACCGCTTAAATATAACGAAGTACGATTCACAACAGACTCTAGAAACGAGAGTCTCGGAAAGAAGATACGGGAGGCAACTGCACTGAAGATTCCCGTCCAGCTTATCGTTGGTCCAAAGGACAAAGAAGCTCGACAAGTTAGTGTGCGAACACAGGCGGGCGAAGAGAAAGTAGCACTCGACCAACTTTCCGAATACCTGAAGGGTCTGTAGTGCGGAGGTTGGTTATTGCAGTCGATTTCGACGATGTCCTCGTCAACTCTACTGAGTTGCTTCCATCTCTGTATAACAAAAAATATGGTACGAGCCTCAAATTTAGCGACATGTATCAATCGCGCTACGATGCTTTCGGCGTTCAGACGCAGCAGGAGGCCATACGGCAACTTCAAACAGTCATGTTGGATCCTGGGTATACCGAGCTCGTCCCGGATGAAATAGTTATACAGGGTGTTCATGAGCTCGCAAAGATACATGAGCTTCATGTGATTACAGGGCGAGCTGGGTTTCTCGAACCCTATACGAGGAAGGTGCTAGATGACTATTTCGCTGGGTGCTTTGCTAGCCTCGAGCATACCAACCATTTTGATGATGGAAGCGGCGAACATATCCGACGGAGTAAAGTTGATGTATGCCGACAGATCAATGCGGATGTGATGATAGACGATTTACCGCATCACCTCAAGGAGATACTTGATTCGGGAGTGAGTGAAGTTATTTCTTTCGGTGACTATCCATGGAGCCGGCAGATAGAGCTGGGCAATCACGTTGTTCATTGCCGAGATTGGACAGAGGTAGTACGAGAGGTTCAGCGTCTTGCGGGAGGGTAATTTTCGAGAACATGTGTATGCTGTAGTTGCTCGCATCCCTCGTGGGAAACTACTCTCGTATGGTGATATCGCAAGTTTGGCGGGTCACCCGTACGCAGCACGTCAAGTTGGTGGTTTGGCACATTTTGGACCGACAAATCTGCCCTGGCACCGGGTTGTTAATCGTAATGGTGATTGTGCAAGTGGATACTATGGCGGTAAAGCCGGCCACAAAAAAGATCTTGAGGCCGAAGGTATTAAAGTAACACAATACCGCGTTGCAGACTTTGAGGAGAGACGATGGCGACCCGACAGCCTCTAATCGTTATTATTGGGCCGACAGCGAGTGGCAAGACCGCGCTAGCCGTTGAGGTAGCGAAACGGGTAGGGGGCGAGATAATTTGTGCTGATTCACGCACTGTATTTCGTGATATGGATATTGGGACTGCTAAGCCTACTCTTGCCGAGCGCCAAGGTATCCCACACTGGGGGTTAGATCTGACTCTTCCCGGAGAGCGGTATACTGCCGCTTCGTTTAAAGAGTACGCCTCGGATACTATTTCAGATATTCGGGAGAGGGGAAATGTTCCGATAATTGCTGGGGGCACGGGGCTCTATGTCGACGGTATTATTTTCGATTATGACTACCCGAAACAGCCGCCCGCAGAGACTAGATCGCTGTTTGAGGCCATGTCTATAGAGGAACTCTACCAGTATTGTATCCACCATAACCTTCAGCTTCCAATTAATGATAAAAATAAGCGGCATCTCGTGCGCGCAGCACTCCAAGATGGCGCTCCACAATATCGTCGTGGTAGTTTGCTTCTAGATACCTATGTGTTCGGTATAGCCGTAGAGAAAAACATTCTGCAGAATCGGATTGCTATGCGAGCTGAACAAATGTTTAAGGATGGTGTTGTTGATGAGGCAAAACGATTGGGCAATATATATGGCTGGGACAGTGAAGCAATGACAGGAAACATCTACCCGCTCATCCGTCAGCATATCGAAGGTGGTGCGAGCCAGCAGGAAGTCGTAGAGGCATTTAGAACACGTGATTGGCAGTTAGCAAAACGACAGATGACATGGTTCCGCCGAAACCCCTTTATTACATGGGGTAACAGAGAGGACATACAGTACCGTATCGATGAGTTGTTCACCGCTGAATAAAAATATGCTACGATAATGGATAGATGGGTAAAAAAGAGGTGACGACGATAGATGGGTTATTTGGCTCTAAGACACGAGTCAAGCTATTACACCTTTTTCTGAACAACCCAGGAAAATCATTCTACGTCCGTGAAATCACGAGGCTGATAGATGAGCAAATTAATTCAGTGCGTCGAGAGTTATCGAATTTGTTGACTGTTGGTGTTATCACCAACACAAATGCCGATAATAAGCTGTACTATGAAATCAATCAACGCTACGAATTTTATCTTCCGTTCCGGGCGATCTTTGCGGGTGAAACAATCGATAGCGCAAAAGATACAAAGGCCCAGGGGCATGCTGCGATAGATGAAGCGGCAGCTCAGCAGCCATGGTGCAAAGATATCAAGAAACTTGGCGGTATCCGCGTAGCTGTGATTGCAGGTACGCTTGTGAAAGGATCTGCCAGTAAAGTTGATCTTTTGCTCGTTGGTGCGCTTAGCCCGGTCAAAGTAAAAGCACTTGTCGGTACTATCGAAGCACAAGAAGGCCGCAGCGTAACCTATACGACAATGTCCTACGACGAGTTCTATTATCGGCTCAGTGTTCGCGACAAGTTTGTAAACGAATTGCTGACAAACAAACACAGTATCGTCGTCGATAGTGATGAAATAATACAACAAGCACCCAAGCAATAACAGAAGGAGGCAGCATGCTTGAAATAGAATATAAAGGCGGAAATAGTGTAAATATAGCTACGAAAGAAAAACAGCTATATATCGATGCAAACGTTGACTTTCTCGGTCTAAAGAGAGGTAAAGCGAATAACGCTGTATTTCTCTCTACAGAAAAACGTTTCATGGTTGATGTCGGAGAAGATTCGGTACAGCTAGAAGGGCCAGGAGAGTATGAGGCTGGTCCGTTTGCAATTAAGGGGATAGCAGCACAGAGGCACCTCGACACTGAACAGCAGGAAAAAATAACAACAGTCTACCACGTTAATGTTGGTGATTTTCGCATCGGCGTCGTGGGCAATATTGACCCGAAGCTGAACGAAGATCAGCTGGAAACAATCGGAGTAGTTGATATACTGATACTTCCTGTGGGCGGCAATGGCTATACGCTCGATGCCAAAAGTGCGACAGCTATCGTCGCACAAGTAGAGCCAAAAGTCGTTATACCGGTGCATTATGCAGATGATGGCATTCGACTATGAAGTACCACAGGACGATGTTGAACTATTCGTACAGAACTTGGTGCTCCAGTTGAGCGTGAACAAAAGCTCAAGCTTAAGTCCGGTGCATCTGTCCCGGCAACGCTGACTGTATACGTACTGTCTCGTAGCTAGATTATATTCTAGGTAAGTATAAAACCCTCGCAAATGCGAGGGTTTTATGGGTAAAGAGGTACTAGCTTACGCTTCCGCGGGCTTTTTTGCGGATGCAAGTATGCCTTTTTTCTTCAGCGTGCGGATAGCATGAGTAGAAAGTGTCATCGTGACCTTTTGACCATCGACAACAAATGTCTTTTTCTGAAGGTTTGGCTTGAATACTCGTTTCGTGCGTCGCAAAGAGAAGCTCACATTGTGACCGAATTGCTTGCCTTTACCGGTAAGTTCACATCGAGATGCCATTATATTCTTCCACTTATTTTTTACAATCAGATAGTAGTATACGCTAGATCCTCTCCCTAGTCAAGATAGTGTATACTAGACTGATATGGAGCTCGACACAATATCATATATCGTTACCGTGCTCGGTGTGATATTGGTATCGATGACAATACATGAAGCGATGCATGGATACGTTGCCTATTACCTCGGTGACGATACCGCGAAATTGCAGGGTCGATTGACCCTAAATCCTATCAAGCACATCGACCCCTTCTTGACGATCCTGCTACCCGTGCTACTCGCTATTACAGGTGCTCCTATCTTTGGTGGAGCAAAACCTGTGCCGTTTAATCCTACTCGTGTACGATACGGTGAGTGGGGAGCGGCACTTGTCGCCCTGGCTGGACCACTTACGAACCTTTTCTTTGCGTTTGTTTCCTTCGGTCTTTTTGTACTCCTCAATGGGTCAGGGACAGTATTTGGAAACGTATTTTATGTTTCTACACTCGTGAACCTCGGATTCTTCGTGTTTAATATGATTCCGATCCCTCCACTCGATGGATCGCGCGTACTCTATGCAATTGCGCCCGACGGAATTCGCCGAGGAATGGAAGCAATCGAAAATATGGGTCTACTTCTTGTATTTGCGCTAGTATTATTTGCCGGTTCGCTTATCGGAGGTGTTATGACAACAATCATGCAATTCTTCCTCAATTTGTTCTCGTTTATCTTTGGAATCTCTTAAGCAAAGAGAGTATAATAAAGTATGCCCAGAGACTATGCGGCGTAATTGATTTTCCTAACATCATAGACAATGGATTTTCAACATTTGGCGCTTCCGTGGAAGCGGCGTGAGAAGATCCACCTTGCATATACGCGGGGAATGTCAGCGTCGCATATTTCTCAGGGTTTTTGTGTTTTCGGGATGTGGCGCAGTTGGTAGCGCGCACGGCTGGGGGCCGTGAGGTCGCTGGTTCAAGTCCAGTCATCCCGACCACAGTTTGCTATAATACAAAGCGTAGTACGCTAAACGATCGCTTGCTTTACAGCAAGAGGAAAGTCCGGGCAGTATAGAGTAAGGACAGTCGCTAACGGCGACCGGGGGTGACCCTAGGGAAAGTGCCACAGAAACGATACCGCCCTCTTCGGAGGGTAAGGGTGAAAGGAGTGAGGTAAGAGCTCACAGCAACGTACGGTGACGTACGGAGGAGGTAAACCCTGTCTACTGCAAGGAGATTTGCATATAAGAGCTACTCGTTCGCAAATCGATACCCGCTCGAATATATCGGCAACGATATATCTAGATAGATGATCGTTCACGACAGAACCCGGCTTATCGGCGTACTATCTAAAAAACCGCTTCGTTTGAAGCGGTTTTTTAGAGCTTTGCTATAGTCAGTGCTATTTAGTCGCTGTTTTACGACAGCGGTAAAAGCCTCAGGCTCGTTCACTGCCATTTCTGCTAAAACTTTACGGTCAAGCTCTACGCCAGATTGCTTGATGCCAGCAATCAGTTTGCCGTAGGTTGTACCATTTTCACGGGCGGCAGCGTTGATACGTGTGATCCAAAGACCACGAAGATCACGCTTCCGATTACGTCGGTCGCGGTAGGCATACTGTAGCGCTCGGATAACACCTTGTTTCGCTAGGCGAAAACTACGGGTGCGAGCATGCTGCATACCTTTAGCTTGCTTTAGAATCTTCTTGTGTTTCGCTCGAGCAGTGACTCCTCGTTTAACTCGCATTATTTGACTCCTAGTGCTCGTTTAATATTCTTTGCAACATTCCCAGTAACGATTGCTGGGGTGTTGATATTGCGCTTGCGCGACTTACTTTTCTTCGAAAGCATGTGGTTGCCGAATGCACGCTCTCGCATGACCTTGCCAGTGCTTGTCACCTTGACTCGCTTGGCAGTAGCCTTGTGGGTCTTCATCTTAGGCATTACTTACTCCTTACGGTGATACTCAGATTGCGTCCTGCCATCTGAGGTTTCTGCTCAACTACGGCATCGTCTTCGAGTGCGGCGATGATGCGCTCAATGAGGGTGTAACCCAGCTCCTTGTGTGCCATCTCGCGTCCTCGGTAGAAGATGAGAATCTTTACTTTGTGTCCTTCCGAGAGAAACTCACGAATTTTTCGTAACTTAATCTCTAGGTCACCACTTCCTATTTTGAGACCGAAACGCATTTGTTTCAGCTCATTTTGCTTGTTGCTCTGACGATTCTTTTTTTGCTGCTTCATCAGCTGATACTGGTACTTGCCCCAGTCGATAACTTTAGCCACAGGTGGGTCGGCGTTTGGTGATATCTCTACCAAATCCACGCCAGCCTCTTCGGCAACCTTGAGCGCCTCAGCTCTCGACATAATGCCAAGTTGTTCACCATCAGCGCCGACGACACGCAGCTCACGAGCGCGAATTACTTCGTTCGTTCGAATTGATCGGTTGATCGTTATTCTCCTTATTCTCGCTACGTTGTAGTTGTGCAATGGGTTAATATTTCACCAATGAATTGTATCAAATTTTCCTTCTCGAGGCAACAGGGGAGGGCTATCTATATTGTAAGGCTTCTGCAATATGCTCTGCGGATACCTCGTCAGAATCTGCGAGATCAGCAATTGTTCGAGCAACTTTTAGTGTTTTGAAGGTAGAACGTGCACTCAGTCCTAGCTTTTCGCTAGCTGTAATCAGCAGATCATTTGCCGCTGCCGTTTGGTTCGCGTACGAGTGCAGGTCGTTATTTGATAGATTGCTGTTGTGCTTAAAGCTATCTTTGTATCTGTTGCGCTGCCGATTGATTGCCGATTGTATAGAAAGTTGTGCAGCAGAGTGTTGTGTAGAAGACGACGCTCTTTTTTGCATGAGATCACTATTGGGAACACGCTTAACTGAGAGCTTCATATCAATTCGATCAAGAAGTGGTCCAGATAGGCGTTGCTGGTAGTTGAGTATCTGAGTCGAGGTACAGGTACATTCTTTTGCACTATCACCATAATGTCCACATGGACAAGGGTTCATAGTTGCGACGAGCATAAAGTCTGAGGGATAGACCGCTCGGCCGCTTGCTCTGAGTAACGCTGACGCGACGATCTTCGAGTGGCTGGCGTAGGGCCTCTAGGCTAGCTCGAGGGTACTCTGGGATTTCGTCGAGAAATAACACACCGAGGTGAGCGAGGCTTACTTCACCGGGTTTTGGCTTCGTGCCGCCGCCGATGAGGGCGGTGCGACTAGCTGTATGGTGAGGGGACCGAAAAGGACGCACGTTGACGGCTTCGTCGATTAGCTCACCAGCTAGACTATGAATTTTGGTGACTGATAACCGTTCGTCAGCGGTTAAATTTGGCAGCAAAGAGGTGAGCGCTCGTGCCAGCATTGTCTTTCCTGATCCTGGTGGTCCGTTTAGCAAGAGGCTATGTCTACCAGCTGCCGCAATCATCAGAGCACGCTTTGCCTGCTCCTGCCCAGTGATGTCATCAAGCACCACTGTAGCGTCTGTAACCATTGATACACGCTCTACTGGCGGGTCACTGGGTTCAAGGCGCTTTTCGCCTTTAAGGTGCAGGAAAAGGTGTTTCAGGGACGGTACGCCAATCACATCGATGCCTTCGACTAACAATGCCTGTGGAACGTTTGCTTCTGGCACGTACAGGGTCGGGTAGCCGTTTGCTCGAGCAGTCTCCGCTATGGTTATGACACCTGATATTGGTCGCAAGCTACCATCTAGGGCTAGCTCACCCGCGAATACGGCATTTTTTAGCTCTGATTGAGTTAGCTGTCCGCTGCTTGCTATCGTTGCAAGTGCAATCGGTAAATCAAATTGCGTACCGTCTTTTGGGAGTTCTGCAGGCGCGAGGTTAATTGTTATGTGCTTAGCAGGGAAATCAAGGAGCGAGTTTGTGATGGCGCTTCTGACCCGTTCGCGAGCCTCTTCGACAGACTTGTTCGCAAGACCGACAATACGAAATGTCGGCAGTCCCTTCGTCGCGTCGCTTTCCACTTCAACAAGCTGACCGTCGAAGCCAATAGGAGCAACAGACACTACTTTTGCTACCATCCCCATGAGTCTTTCTAGTAAAGCATGCTGGCCCGTATCTGTAAACTATGTTAAAATAATCGGTAGGTTTGGGGCTGAATTTAGCTTTCGACAATTGGATCTTAACAAGATATTCTGCAAGTCGATCATGCACGACACGCATATAACAACTGCAAAAACTTTTGCAAGCAAAGTTAAGGACGCAGCCGCTAGCCTCGCTAGCGCGTTTCGCGCACCTGTCTTTGCGCCAGCTTTGGTTTAATACCCAATAGCCATCCACTGATCGTGGCGACAGACGGTCATCGTGGGTGTCATACTCATGTCGCTCGCTACGTGTTGGGCAGCAGCTATACGTAGGACAATCACTGCGTGACGCATCGTACTATTTTCGTTTGGTTTCAACGTGCGAGTTGCGTCATAAAACCATGTAAACCACACTAAGCTTGTAGACGAATATCATGTTACCGATTGGACCCGGGGGCAGTACCCGGCAGCTCCACCAACGAAAAATCCCGAGCGTCATAGCTCGGGATTTTTCGTTGACGCTATGGGTAGCGTAGGCAGTAAAAACGACCACCTGCGAGTAGTGGTCGTTTTTTGTGGAGTTGTTTTGCAGATATTTTTGTTTTTGGCCTCTGAATAATTTATGTATTCGAAGCTACCCCTATAATATGTCGAAATAGCGCTTATGTCAATAACTTTTTAGAGATTTTTTCGGTAAAAAATACCACGTCATATGTCATATATTTTTTACTCATTACGATACTTCTGGCGATGGTCGTGCTCAGCGTCAAATAATCGTATTGCTAGTTCAGAATGAGAGGGAAGTTTTGCAGCTTCGTGGAGTTGCAGACGTCGACGTGAGCTCGCATGAATATACACGACAGATGCTGTGCTATGGCGAGCCTGCGTGCTTGTCCGGGTGATGCGATCTTTGATATGCGTTTGCAGAAAATCGATGACGGCATAGCGCGTAGCCGATGAGCGATCATACGATAGCGCTGGTTGCACATAGCTAGGCACGCTCGATCATTTCCTAGTCGTCACAGGCAGAACGAACGATCCATCCGGTACTGCATGCGATGTAAGGTTACCTAACTAAAGGAAATATGACTTTTGAATTTCTAGGCTTACGTGAGGCATGGTCATATTCCATAGGCAAGGTGCGTGCAACTATAGGCATGGTCACGCGAGCTTACGCCGTGCTAGGCATTTTGAGTATGTCGTAAGCGTCAAAAAGATGCATCGAACATTTGCGCAGGGGCATGTGTTGATGTCGATAACGTTTATACGAGCTGTTAGGTAGGTCGCTGTGGCCCACGATGTATTAGGTAATCTGAGAACACAGAGACCACCAGATGGGTGCACGAATGATGGATAATCGAAGTATCATTCACAACGTTGTATACAAATAATTATAAACTACTGTAAAATACCAAATATATCGAAACGATATAATATAAAATAACAACATATTTATTGCTGATTAACTGTTGACATTTTTATACTGTTTATGCTAGTATCAAGCTAAGCTTTTGAAAAACACAAACAAAGCAAAAATCCTTAACAATTCAGACTCTGTAGCATGACGGACAGTAGGTGACGACAGTCCAATCGAGCTTTTTGAAATTGCGGTTCACCTGCACATTCACGCACCTTTTTGCTCATTTGAACTATACTGACGTCACCTATGCTCCGCCATACTTTGGTGTTTGAGCACGCCGTAAGCGTACCCGCGTGTCTGGTTAAACCTTGGTATCATTCAGATAGTAGTGAGTAACTACCAGACACGTGTCGTGGAAACTTACCAAGACTATGCTCCGAATTTCGGAGCGGTCAATCAGCCCGAGAGTGGACAATGCAGGCGCACCCAATTACATTTTTCGGTGGTCGCGCTCACTAAAATTGCATTGCTCCGCTCGGGCTCTCATGGTGTATCATGAGAACATGTTTGCAAAGTTTTTGGCTTTAATCGGTGTTGTATCTGCAGTATTTCTCTTTGTTGTTTTGCAGATCACCATCACCATCAACAATACACCCAGTAGGTTTACTGGGTGTATTTATTTTGATTTATATTCTGTTGGCGTGGCTACGGTTTTTGGCTTATATTACGGAGTAGAGTATATGCTAGAGTCGATAGTTCGTGTATTTGGCGGACCACTCGTAGAAGTACGCTCTACGATGCAGCGAGCGTATATATACGCGACCATACTTGCCTTTGGCCCAGTCATCTTGATAGGCATGCGATCTGTAGGAAGTTTTGGGCTGGTCGACATATTCCTGGTAGCGCTGTTTGAACTCATTGCGTGCTTCTATATTTGGCGACGGCAATAGCTGTCTAAAGTGCTTCTGCTTGTGGTATAATTTAACAGATATGGAACCGCGACAAACATCACCTGAGAGCATGCCACAGCCTGGCAAGCTCACAGCGAACAGTTGATAGTCACGCCTGAGGCTCAGGCGGGCAATTTCGCGAGACATCTCAGATGAGGGCCGTCGTAATGAACAAGTGGAACAACGCATAGGGCAGCATATCGAGAGTGCTGCTAACCAGCCTGCGCAGCCCTCAGCAAGCAACGATGCTCCCAACTCCAGTAGCTCGCATCGCCAGTCGATGATACTGCAGTCAGACTGCCACCGATGATACACCAATCGTAGCTGCTGACGAAGATTTGATTGAGAAAGAATGGGTTGAGAAGAGCCAAAGAAAGTGATCGCCGAGACAAAGGATGATCCGTATACGCGAGAGCAAGAAGTGAGAACGCCTCCAGATTGATTACGTAAAAAAGCGATATGGCAAATCTATAGGGGCTGCAGACGATAATACCTGGGAGCGTTAAGTAGTATGACTGCAATCATTGTCGCCGTATCTTTGTGCTCATTGTGATTGGTATCGGCGTCGGTCTATGGGCTATGGCTATTCGTGGATCGCTTCGAGAATCAAAAAATTACGAACGTGGATTAAAAATGATACCTCTTAAGATTCATCTTACCTCCGGCGAGCGAAGATATCAATAAAGAATCTGCTGGCGGGAGAGACCAACGAGATCTCACAGAAGAAGTACTTTCGCAAGCACAATCGATGTATAACATTATATCGAGCACGGCGACCAAGGGCTTTAAGAGCAAGCTGTATGGCCAGCGACACATATCATTCGAAATTGTAGCACGTGATGGCCTCGTGCACTACTATGCAGTCGTACCTATGGTGCTTACTAGAGGTTGTGAAGCAGGCAATCGCGGCTGCCTATCCCACAGCTCGCCTAGAGGAAGTCGAAGAGCATACGGTTTTTAGCAAAGTTGGCAAGATCAGTGGCACGATAGGTGGTGAGTTTACCCTAAAAAAATCAGCAGCATTACCGATATCTACTTATCTCGATTCAAAGCGGGATGCATCGCGAACCTTACTAAATGCCCTGTCGTCGGCTGGTCAGGGAAGATGGTGTAGGGGTTCAGTTTTTCTTGCGTCCTGCTCGAGGCGACTGGACGTCTCAAACACATAGACGCATCGAAAAGATGAAAAAGAATCGTGCACAGGGAAAAAGTGCATCGAGTGGTGGTACATCGATCGGGATAGGTTCACTCAAAGCGATTATAGAAGCACCATGGAAGCCACCAGAGGCTAAAGACGCATCGGAGTCACGATGAGACGCAAGGCGATAAATACACAGCTCACGGCAAATGAGCAGCATGAGATTGAAGCAATGGAAGAAAAGACCCGCTACCCCGGATTTGAGGTCCTGGTTCGAGTGGTTGTTTCATCGAACACCTCTGCCCGTTCCCAAGCGTTACTTCAAAATATCATATCTGCTTTCTGCACTTATTTGACTCGGCAAGCTTCAATGGCTTTAAGTTTACGCCTATCGAAAAACATCGATTCACTAGTCACAGCGTACATATTTCGCTTCTTTCCGCAGTCAGTCACGAGCAATATTTAAATAGTGTAGAACTTGCAACAATATTTCATTTACCAGATCAGAAGAGCATTCCGACGTCACAAGTACAACGGCAAATGTCGAAACAGGTCGATGGTCCGACAGAAGTTATGGACAATGGCCTACTCATTGGTTACAACGAATTCAGTGGTGTAAAAAAGCCAATTCGCGTTTCTGACGTCGATAGACGTCGTCATATTCACATCATTGGCCAGACGGGTGTTGGTAAATCTGTGCTGCTCGAGAATCTTGCATTTCAAGATATGATGGACGGTCGGGGGTTTGCGTTTGTCGATCCGCACGGTGATTCAGTCGAGGCGCTCTTGAGCAAAGTGCCGAAAGAACGTGTAGAAGATGTCATATATTTCAACCCGAGCGACATGGATAATCCCATCGGACTAAATATGTTTGAGTTTGACCACCCGGATCAGAAAGACTTTTTGGTTCAAGAAGCGATCGGTATGCTCTACGGTATGTATGACCCGGGCCATACTGGGATTGTCGGTCCACGCCTTGAACATATATTTCGAAATGCGGCACTACTTCTTGATGGCGGATCCTAACGGTGGCACATTTATTGATATACCAAAAGTGCTGATTGATCAGGAATTTATGAAGTCTAAGCTGAAGTACGTCACCGATCAGCAGGTGCTTGATTTTTGGACAAAGGAATTCCCAGCGTCTCAGCGCTCAAATGAGGCAGGTGAGGTTATTAGCTGGGTTGTTTCGAAGTTCGGTCCGTTTATATCAAATGACGCAATGCGTAATATCATCGGTCAGACAAAGAGCGGGTTTAATATTCGCCATATCATGGACAACAAAAAGATTCTTGCTCGTGAATCTCATCGAAGGGAAAGATGGGTGAGCTCAACTCGAAACTACTCGGCATCATTTTCGTCATGAAGTTTAATGCCGCGGCTATGGCGCGAGCCAATATCCTAGAGGAACAGCGCGATGACTTTACACTCTGTTTGTTGATGAGTTCCAGAACTTTGCTACGGATAGCTTTAGTACTATCTTGTCTGAAGCGCGAAAGTATCGTTTGAGTCTTGTGCTTGGAAATCAGTTCATGACTCAGCTAAAAGAAGAGATTCGAGAAGCAATCATTGGAAATGTCGGTACGTCAATCACTGGTCGTATCGGTATTACTGATGCGGAGATCATGGTCAAGCGCTATTCACCCGTATTTGACGCAGAAGATTTGACGAAGTTACCAAATTATCAGTATGTGAGTGTTGCTCAGATTCAGGGTGTACCGTCAGCTCCGTTTAGTATGAGCGGCGTTCCGCCTATGGGTCACGCCAATCAGCAGCTCAGTGATGCATTAAAGCGTCTCTCTGCGGCGAAGTATGCTCGATCACGTAGTGAAGTAGAAAAGGAGATATTCGCTCGTCTCGCTCCCGCTAAGAAGCTCTGCGAGCAGCGCAGAAGCTAAGAAGCCGCAAGCCGGCTCGTCATTCCTTGATGAGTGGCTCGCAAAACGAAAGCAGATGGGAGGGGGCGCAAAACCACCAACGACTAATTTAGCGAGACCTGCCGAACCCCAGCAGCCTACGGGCACCGTTATCAGCCAGCAGAGTATGGTGCCGAAGGACGATGCTACAACTGTAGCCATGCCTGAGGTGGTTGAGCCCAAGCAGCCGGCTGCTCAGCAAACAGCCGAGCTGCCGCCATCAAATAATGGTAGTACCTCAGCCAGCAGTTCAGTTCCTAAAGATGACGATAAGCTCCACTTACGTGGAGACGGTCAAAATACGGACAACGAAATTCATTTTCGCATCAGGTAGGCTTTAGAGAACTGTAAGGCTAACGATTGAGTCGGTGTGTGTGGCGGTAAGAGCTGTATGCAGCGGCTAGGATCGCTTACCAGTGATCATCACTCTCAAAAAGTCAAATGTAACTCCGAGGATCCACCCAAAGGCGAATGAGGCAATAGCTTCTGCTCCCGATAGTGGGTAACCGTAGTACCTTGCAACGAGGTATACAACTAGACTAATCGCAAAGGCACTTATACCACCCGCCAAGATAGCGTTTGGTCGAGCGATTGTCGCTCCAGCTACGTCACTCGTACGTTCGACGCCAGGAGTATGGATAAGTTGGCTGAATCTACGACTGGCAGGGGACATATGAGTACGCACTTCATCCATGACGGAGTCGTATGCTTCTCGTCGGTCTTTAGAGCTGGGGACATGATTTTTTCGCTCAGCAGTCAGCTCTTGCTTTGTATCAGTTGGCCGCTGCTCTTTGTTCTGCGCTCCGAGCTTGTTCAAGTGCTTCATGTGCAGCTTCTTTTTGCTCAGGGCGATTCTCTGGCGAGCGTTGTTCGAGTTGCTCGTGATGATTGTTCTCGATTGTGGCTTCGAGGTCTTGTCGCTCGTGTTCGCTTAACTCGCTGTTATGTTCGCGGTTTTCACCGATTCTTTCTTGACTCATATGTTATCCCACCTATCTATGTAACTATTATAATGTACCGGTATTTATGTCTCGACGGATCAGACGGACTTCTTTGCCGAGTTGTCGTGATCGAGCGTAGAAGTAAACGACGATACTGATGAGCACTCCTGCAAAGATGAGGTTTTCTGTCGGGCCAGTGTGCGGAAGCTCAGAAGCGGTACGTTCGACTGTTTTCGCTACAGGGCAGGCAACATCTATCGAGGTGCTATTGCCGTACGTATTGAGAAGGCTACAGTCATAGGATGTGTGGTCGCTCGTGCCACGTGCGGCTGCAGGGATCGTGCTCGCAAGCTGGATGGTGAAGAGTCGGGACTGCGTTTCTCCTGGTGTTAATGTCGACTGTTGGCCAGCTGAGACGTCTTGGTTTTATTATCGAAGCTGCCGCCACCTGTATCGATGACTTTTGCATACTCGAGAACATCGGTAAGGTTCTCAGTAAAGTTTGCTGGTGCAGCGACACTACCGACATTGACCGCGCTGAGGCTGTATCGGATCCTATCATCTGCTCGAGCTGTAATCTTGGTAGCGTCAGCACTGTCCTGTGTGAGGTTAAGGGCAGATTTTGATTGTGCGACATCTGGTACACAATCAGATGCATCTTTAGAATACTTTTCACTATCAAATTCGTGCTGTTTGATGATGACGACATCACCACTAGTAAGATCGCAGACCTGCATATCGTCACAATCAGCCAGATGTTTTGCTGTGTGTCGCACTCATCATACTGAGGAACGTCGGATTGTGATGACGGTGTTCGATTGTGGTGTCGCAGACTTGGATCTTCTGACAGTCAAGCGGGTTCAGAGAGTAGAGGCTACTTGTCGAACCGGCTCTTCTTGATAGTTACGATCTTGTCAGTGCTGAGGTCGCAAGCGCGTCATCGTCGTTTCCGGCACTTCGACAGATGCATCATCACAATCGTCAGGGTTGGTGGCTGGGATTGAGGTAGTATCGACACAGGCAGTATTTTTAATTATCGTTTTGCCGGCATCGGCAGGCTGAGTCGCTTTTGCGATGTATTGAATAGCTTTTCGATGCTCACCGGGTGCAAGAGCTAGCTATTACTAGCCGACCAGGCATTATTTAGCTAGCAGTACCAGCGCTGCGCTCACGAATCGTAATGCCAGCAGGTGCTTTATCTGAAACGGATGCTTGCTTGAGCGTTGTGCCACCGGTATTTTTGACAGCTAGTCTTATAGGTGAATTCTTCATTGACATCCACACTGATTTTTTCGGTATCATTGACTGTCTTTTCGATACTTATGCCTGGTGAGGCAATCGAGAAGGCTAGCTTGGCAGTTTGCGCTCGTCTTGTTGCCAAGACTCGTCGTCACAACAGCTTTGACGAGTATAGGATCCAGGAGCAAAGCTGAGAGATGGTGTCGTATAGCTTGCTACTGATGAGTTATAGCTCTTGGTAGCGATAGCCTTTCCCGTGCTATCAGTGACACTAAAGGTATACTTACTGATTGTTGCGCCGTAGGTGACTTTACTCGTTGCCGTAAATCTGCGCTCGGTATCGGATACCTTGCTCACACCAACGCTAGAACAGATTGCCGTCGGAGATGGTGAAGGTGGTGGTGGAGGTGGTGGAGGTAGCTTAACTGTAACGAGGTTACCGCAATCATACATGAGAGCAAACCAACCGAGCTTCGCTGACTTACCAACCATTACCTTGACGTGAAGATTGCCATAGAGAGAGGTCGGCCTAGCGTAGACAGTGGTTGTTTTTGTCTGACTACCGAGATAAATCGTGTATGATCGTTCACCTTGTGCATAGCTAAACTTGTGGTTATTACCCCACGAGTAATACGTAGGTGAGCTTGATGCATAATTAATATATTTGCTCTTCTGTGGTGTTCGCAATTTCTGTTCGGGTAACACCAAGAGAAGTAAGGATAGTTTTTAGATTGTTGACATTGCGATCGTAGTACGAGAGATATTCTGATTTTGAATGTACACCACCATAGACGAGGTCATTCGAGCTTGCGGCGTTTGCCGATTCCGGCGGTGCAAATACGATAAATGATTGCACGACGAGCGCAAGAGCTGTAAAAATAAGACCAAGTCGTCGAGTGGCCTCTTCTTTTTTGAGTCGTCTCGCATAAAAACCTAGCTGCCCAACCAGCGCGGGGCTAAACGAAACACCTGATATAAGTTTTCGGAACATAATTGTTTGTTACCGTTTCACCTTTTTATTTTTTTCGAGTCACCTCTTGACAGCAATTTTAGCATAACAAATATGTTCAGCACAAGTACTTGAGCGAACAATTTTTGTGCGGTATACTAGACATATTGTAAACAGTGTGACAGAAAGTTAAAGAGAGGGAAAATGGCCAAACAAAAACCCGATGGTTCATATGACGGGTCTCAGATTCAAGTGCTGGAGGGGCTTGAGCCTGTACGTAAGCGCCCAGGATGTATATTGGTAGCACCGGCTATGACGGCGTTCACCACCTAATCAAAGAAATTGCCGATAACTCAGTCGACGAAGCAATCGCAGGGTTATGCATCGCGCGTCGACGTGATTCTCCTCAAAGATGGCGGTGTCACAATAACCGATGACGGCCGTGGTATTCCCGTAGATAAGCACGCAAAGACCGGGCTAAGTACTCTGGAAACAGTGCTGACTGTTCTGCACGCGGGCGGTAAGTTCGGCGGCGGTGGCTACAAGGTATCCTCTGGTCTCCACGGTGTAGGCTCGAGTGTTGTTAACGCACTTTCGACAAGCTCGTTGCTGAAGTTGTCCAAAAAGGCGAACTCTATCGTATAGAATTTGCTCAAGGCGCTACACTTTCTCCACTGAAAAAAATTGGCAAGACTGATCGTCCAGACGGTACAACGGTCACATTTTACCCTGACCCGACTATCTTTAAAGAAGACAGTGAGTTTGACTATAAGTGGGTAGTAAACTACTTACGTCACCAAGCATATCTGACAAAAGGCATTCACACTGCCGTCGTCGACGAGCGTACAGGTGAGCGACAAGCATTTTACTTCGAGGGTGGTATAAAAAGCTATGTAAAGAACCTCAATATCGGTAAAGACGTACTAGCTGATGATATCTTCTATGTTGAAAAGCAGGTTGAGGATTCTGGCGTTGAAGTCGCTGTGCAGTATAACGATACCTTTCTCGAGACAGTCAAACCATTTGCAAACAACGTTCTGACTCCTGATGGCGGAACTCATTTGATTGGTTTTCGTGCCGCACTGACGCGTGTTATCAATGACTATGCCCGAAAGAACAGTCTTCTTAAAGAAAAAGAAGACAACCTGACTGGTGATGATATCCGTGAAGGCCTCACGGCAGTGATATCTAGTGAAACTCCCTGATCCACAGTTTGAAGGCCAGACCAAGAATAAGCTTGGTAACCCAGAAGTTCGACGATATGTTGAACAAATTATGAACGAGTACTTCAGCTATTATCTCGAGGAAAACCCAGAGATTGCTAAGAGAATCGTCGGAAAAGCACTTTTGGCGGCTCGTGCTCGCAAAGCTGCTCGCGCCGCACGTGACAACGTGCTCCGAAAGGGTGCTCTCGATGGTATGGGTCTTCCCGGAAAGCTATGGGATTGTTCCAGTAAAAGTCCTGCCGACAGCGAGATATATATCGTAGAGGGAAACTCGGCAGCTGGTTCAGCAAAAGAGGGCAGGGACAGCAAAACGCAAGCGATTTTGCCCTTGCGTGGTAAAGTTCTCAATACAGAGCGCGCACGTCTTGATAAGATGTTTGCGAATAAAGAAATCGTCGCAATGATACAGGCATTCGGTGTTGGAATCGGTGAGCAGTTTGATATTAATGGCCTTCGCTACCACAAGATTATTATCATGACCGATGCCGATGTCGACGGTAGTCACATCTCGACATTGCTACTGACATTCTTTTTCCGGTATATGCGGGACGTGGTTGAGGGCGGATACGTGTATCTCGCAAAGCCACCACTCTACAGTGTGAATAGAGGTCAAAAGAAGAGCTATGCCTATGATGACGGTGAGCTTGAGCATATCCTAGATGGAATTATTTCCGACAAAAAAGATCGCGGTACTGCAGTGGACCTAGACGCCGATAGACTCAAGCAAGCTGGCGTAAACATATCACGCTTCAAGGGACTGGGTGAAATGGACGCAGATCAGCTTTGGGAAACGACGATGAATCCTGCAAATCGCGTACTTGTGCAGGTCAAGATAGACGATGCTGAACGGGCGGATGCGGTGTTTACGAAACTAATGGGCGACGAGGTGTCCCTGCGCAAGACGTTCATTCAGTCGCGCGCGAAAGATGCAGACCTCGACGAATTGGATGTATAGGCTAACGGAGAACCATGATGGATGATGAAAAAACAACAACACCAACCGACGACTCAACACCTCTAGTAGGCGAGGTGCTCGTTAATACAACCGGACTTGAACATAGATCCCTCGAAAGCGTGATGGAAGACAACTTCTTCCGTTACTCGATGAGTGTGATTATTGATCGTGCTCTTCCTGATGTACGTGACGGACTCAAGCCTGTACACCGTCGTATCCTCTACTCAATGAACCAGAACAACAACCGTTCTGGTAGTAAATTTGTAAAGAGCGCACTGATTGTCGGTGACGTAATGGGTAAGTATCACCCTCATGGCGACTCTGCGATTTATGATTCAATGGTGCGTCTCGCGCAGCCGTGGTCACTTCGCTACCCAATGATTGATGGGCAAGGTAACTTCGGTTCGATGGACGGCGACCCAGCAGCAGCCATGCGATACACCGAGGCCCGCATGCAGCGTATCGCTGATGAGATGCTCGGAGATATCGAGAAGCAGACCGTAGACTTCCGCGACAACTACGATGGTTCCAGACAAGAGCCAGTGGTTCTGCCAGCTAAGGTGCCAAACCTCCTTCTCAATGGTCAAATTGGTATCGCAGTAGGTATGGCGACAAATATTCCGCCGCATAACCTCGGTGAGCTCGTCGATGCCTCGATTGAACTGATCGATAATGACCGAAGCAACCATCGATGACCTCCTCCAACACGTCAAAGGTCCAGACTTCCCAACAGGTGCAACTGTCTATGGCGGTGCGCCTATGAAGCAGGCATATCTAACAGGGCGCGGCAGTGTCATGATCCGAGCCGTCGCTGAGATTAGGAGACGAACAAGGGACGACATCAGATCGTTGTTACAGAGGTGCCATACGGCGTCAACAAGGCAACACTTATCGAGAAAATTGCTGAACTCGTCAAAGACAAGAAAATCATCGGTATTAGCCGACCTCCGTGATGAAAGCGCCCGCGGCGCAGTTCGCATCGTAGTCGAGCTCAAGAAGGATGCGTATCCAAAGAAGGTTTTGAATCAGCTTTATAAGTTGACTGCCTTGCAGACGAGCTTTAACTATAATATGCTCGCGCTCATCGACGGAATTCAGCCGACGAGTGCTCGGACTTCATGAAATGCTTCAAGAGTTTATTAGCCACCGACAGATTGTGGTGCGACGCCGTACCGAGTACGAGCTACGTAAAGCTCAGGAGCGTGCTCATATTCTTGAAGGGTATAAGATTGCCCTCGATCACATCGACGAAGTGATAAAGATTATCCGCGCTAGCAAGACGAGCGAAGAAGCACAAAAGAACCTGATTGCCGCATTTGAGCTCAGTGAAATCCAGGCTCAAGCTATTCTTGCTATGCAACTTCGCCGTCTTACCGGCCTCGAGCGTGACGCAATCGAGAGTGAATTAAACGAGCTGTTGAAAGCCATCAAGCGATTCGAAGAAATCCTTGCTGATGAAAAGGAAATCTTGGCTATTATCAAAGCTGAACTTCTCGAAATGAAAGAGAAGTATGGTGACGAACGACGCAGTCAGATGATCACGCATGAGCTCGGCAAGTTCTCTGACGAAGAGCTGATTCCTGAAGAGGAAAGTGTAATCTTGCTGACGCAAGAAAACTACATCAAGCGTACCTCTGTAAATGACTATCGACGCCAGAACAGAGGCGGCAAGGGAAAGCGCGGCATGACTACCAAAGAGGAAGATCTGATAGCACAGATCGTGCCGGCAAATACACACGATTGGCTACTCTTCTTTACCAATAGAGGTCGCGTCTTCCGTCTCAAAGCCTACGAAGTACCGGCTGCTACGTTGGCAGCGAAGGGTGTCGCTGCCGTAAACCTACTGCAGCTTCAGCCAGAAGAGCGCATTACATCGATAATCGGTCGTCCAAAGGCAGCCAAAGACGATGGCTACCTCTTTATGGCTACCAAGAAGGGTACAGTCAAAAAGACACCTCTCAACGATTACTCGAATATTCGAACAAACGGCTTAATCACGATTAACCTAGATGACGGCGATGAACTTCGCTGGATCAAGCAGACATCTGGAGATAATGACATCATCATCTCTACCTCAGCTGGCCAAGCAGTCCGTTT
Organism: uncultured Candidatus Saccharibacteria bacterium; assembly: GCA_963747455.1. Lineage (GTDB taxonomy): Bacteria > Patescibacteriota > Saccharimonadia > Saccharimonadales > Saccharimonadaceae > SZUA-359. Next base: position 214,643 of record CAVVEW010000001.1, read on the forward strand.
CCACGAAACAGATGCTCGCCCGATGGGGCGTGCTGCTCGAGGTGTTCGCGGCGTGCGACTTCGACCAAATGACTGGGTCGTGGGTATGGACGTGATTTGCAGTGAGGAGCAGATACTTCTTGTTATCAGCGAAAAAGGCTTCGGTAAACGCACGAAGGCAAGTAATTTCCCGAGTCACAAGCGTGGTGGAGTCGGCATCAAAGCAGCTGTTGTTACGTCGAAGACGGGTCCAATCATCTCTGTCCAAACGCTGGATGACGACATGACCGAAGCGATCCTGATTTCGAAAGCTGGACAAACGATACGTCTCTCACTCAATGACATCAAGTCACTCGGGCGCACAACGCAGGGAGTCACGATTATGCGACTCGGCAGCGGTGACTCAGTTTCTTCGATTGGTCTGATGCGAGAACAACCTAAAGATGACGAAGAAGACGAAGAAAGCTAGCGATGCATCTGTCTCCCTATCTACTCGCAATCGCACTAAGCTGGATCGTGGCGCAGGGTCTCAAATACATCATTGTCACACTGAAAGAGCGTAAGCTTAGCTACCTCAGACAACTATATTTGTCGGGAAACATGCCAAGTGCACATTCTGCAAGTACAGTCGCACTGATGACACTCATCGGGCTTATAGAGGGGACCGATACGGCCGTCTTTGCTGTCTCTGCGCTGTTTGCATCGGTAGTGATGTACGATGCGATCATGGTGCGCCGATCTGTTGGCGAACAGGGTGTGGCCATCGAAACGCTTATCCGGTTAGCAAAAAACAAGAGCTTGCTGGTGCCTCGTTCTGCGCGGGGACACACCCCCCTAGAAGTACTTGCCGGGGCAGCCCTGGGTGTCGTGATTGCAACTATTGTATTTTCCGCTACAAATTAGCCAACTACACCGCTTGACGCCAAAGGGAAACTGGAGTAGAATCAATATCAGTCTGTCGTTGCAAACGGCTAAAACTGCGAGATTACAAAGAGGACCAACTTTAATCAAAGTTTTTTTAATGAGACTAGATATTTAACAATTAGGTTGTGCAATTAATCATCGTCAGTCTATTTTGAGTAGACGTTTCTGATTCGTCAGAAACACTTTATGGAAACAGTACTATCACTTCAGTGATGTAGTAACATCATATTTTTTATGGAGAGTTTGATCCTGGCTCAGGATGAACGCTGGCGGCGTGCCTAACACATGCAAGTCGAGCGGCAGCGGGCTCACAGTGCTCTGGTTCCTAGGAACGAGGGTAATGTGAGCGCCGGCGAGCGGCGGACGGCTGAGTAACACGTGGGAACGTGCCCCAAAGTGAGGGATAAGCACCGGAAACGGTGTCTAATACCGCATACTATCTTCGGATAAAAGCATTTATGCGCTTTGGGAGCGGCCCGCGTCGGATTAGGTTGTTGGTGAGGTAATGGCTCACCAAGCCCACGATCCGTAGCTGGTCTGAGAGGATGATCAGCCAGACTGGAACTGAGACACGGTCCAGACTCCTACGGGAGGCAGCAGTGAGGAATCTTCCACAATGGGGGCAACCCTGATGGAGCAACGCCGCGTGCAGGATGAAGGCCTTCGGGTCGTAAACTGCTTTTATAAGTGAGGAATATGACGGTAACTTATGAATAAGGACCGGCTAACTACGTGCCAGCAGCCGCGGTCATACGTAGGGTCCGAGCGTTATCCGGAGTGACTGGGCGTAAAGAGTTGCGTAGGCGGTTAGTAAAGCGAATAGTGAAATCTGGTGGCTCAACCATCAACCCATTATTCGAACTCACTAACTCGAGAGTGGTAGAGGTAACTGGAATTTCTTGTGTAGGAGTGAAATCCGTAGATATAAGAAGGAACACCAATGGCGTAGGCAGGTTACTGGACCATTTCTGACGCTAAGGCACGAAAGCGTGGGGAGCGAACCGGATTAGATACCCGGGTAGTCCACGCCGTAAACGATGGATACTAGCTGTAGGGGGTATCGACCCCTTCTGTAGCGAAGCTAACGCGTTAAGTATCCCGCCTGTGGAGTACGGCCGCAAGGCTAAAACATAAAGGAATTGACGGGGACCCGCACAAGCGGTGGATCGTGTTCTTTAATTCGATGATAAACGGAGAACCTTACCAGGGCTTGACATCTAGGGAATTTCTGCGAAAGCAGTTAGTGCCTTTTGGAACCCTATGACAGGTGATGCATGGCCGTCGTCAGCTCGTGTCGTGAGATGTTTGGTTAAGTCCATCAACGAGCGCAACCCTTATGAATAGTTGGATTTTTCTATTCAGACTGCCCCGGCAACGGGGAGGAAGGAGGGGATGATGTCAGGTCAGTATTTCCCTTACGTCCTGGGCTAGAAACACGATACAATGGCTAGTACAATGCGCAGCGAAACCGCGAGGTGGAGCAAATCGCATCAAAGCTAGTCCCAGTTCGGATTGGAGGCTGAAACTCGCCTCCATGAAGTCGGAATCGCTAGTAATCGCAAATCAGCAAGTTGCGGTGAATACGTTCCCGGGTCTTGTACACACCGCCCGTCAAACCATGAAAGTGACCAACACCCGAAGTCCGATTCGTCGGCCTAAGGTGGGGGGCATGATTGGGGTTAAGTCGTAACAAGGTATCCGTACCGGAAGGTGCGGATGGATTACCTCCTTTCTAGGGAGATACGATGCCAGCTAACTAAGTAATTATTAGCTGAGCTAGGTCGGTCTTGTGAATATGTTGAGCTTACATATTCATTCAGCCCTTCGGGGTCGAGACGAAAGCTCACTTTGTCAGAATAGATTTGACCGATGAGGACATTGCACAACCCAATTGTTAAATCGAAAAACACCTCCGTAATGGAGGTGTTTTTCGTTGTATGAGCCCTTGCTATTGCCGCACGAACAGCGAGCTAAGTAGCCAAGTCAGAAGAAACATATGAATATTCAGCATTACGACGAAGCCAACCAGTACTCCGATGATGCCCCAAAAACGAAAACGATCGTAATCACCGGCGCCACTACCCATCGCGTCGGCTATCGGTTGGTACCATACAACAAGGGCTGCACTCACGAGCGACAATTAAAAAACCAAAGAAGAATGATGACCAGCTAAATACGTATTCCATATAGATAGTATAAACCTATTTTTATCACTTGTCATAGGGTTGACTTTGGGGTAAAATACCTTGAGTTATTCATTTAACAATTTGTAGTCGGGGACATAGCTCAGTTGGCTAGAGCACCTGCTTTGCAAGCAGGGGGTCCAGGGTTCGAGTCCCTGTGTCTCCACCAAGTTTTGCGACTCACTTTTTTTGAGTGGGGCGTGAAACCTGGAGTACTCTCCAGCAAGGAGTGGTCGATACGTCGGCTATCCTCCTGTGTCTCCCAGGCGCACCTTACAACCTATGGGGTGAACCGGGCTTCGGTCCGGGGCACTCCACCAATACGGGGCTATAGCTCAGCTGGTTAGAGCGCGTCACTGATAATGACGAGGTCGATGGTTCGAGTCCACCTAGCCCCACCAGATACAATTAGTGCGGGCGCTTAGCTCAGTTGGCTAGAGCATCTCGTTTACACCGAGAGGGTCGGGGGTTCGAGCCCCTCAGCGCCCACCACGTATAAGAACACCCTTAGGGGTGGTTTTTATTTTATCCCTAGTCTCCTAAGTTCTGATATAATTTCTAATCGTGGAAGCGATGCAGCTTATCCTTTTTATTATTGCTATAGCCGTAGGACTCTACGGATATGTTCAGTACGGCAGGGAGATACCCAAAAAGACCCTACGTCCAAGGGCGGCTACGTGGCTTGTATGGGGAATTCTCAGTACAGCCGTAGCATTTATACAAATCACGAACGGAGCTGGCCTGGGGGCTGTTGGTGCGGTCATGGGGGCAATCTCGGGCTATATCTTAGCAGTTATGGCGTGGAACTACGGCCATCGACATATTCATGAGGCAGATATTGCGAGTATCTTTCTCGCAGCGTCGGCATTCGTCGTATGGGGCGTATATGGCGACACGGCGGCTGTCGTGATGGCATCATTTATTTACCTGATAGGATTTTTACCGACAGTAGTTCGGGCGACAAAAGCACCGCGCAACGAGCGACTCACGCCGTTTGTGACCGCAACGATCAAGCATGGCATCAGCCTCTTGCTTCTTGCAACTGTCTCGGTAGAAACAGCCGTGTTCCCATTGGTGCTTGCAACCGCAAATGCGGCGTTTGTTGCATACCTTCTGATACACCGCCAGTTCGTGCGTCGGTAGAATGCTACACTAAGTCGATGACAGCTACGTATCCATTTGACTCAATCATTATCATATATAACCCCAATAGCACAGGGGAAAGTGTCGATAATGCCAAGCAGCTTATTTCAGAGCTCCAAAAGGAGTTACCAAAAACTATTAAAGTTCGATTACTGCCGACTGAGCGAGCCGGACATGCTGAGGAACTAGCGCTAGAAACTGCAAAATTACATAAGCGCCCTCTTATTATTTCAGCAAGTGGCGACGGGGGCTATAACGAAGTAGTCAATGGAGTGCTAGCAAGCGACAATCCAAGAGCAGTGGTGGCGGTCCTCGCGAGTGGTAATGCGAATGATCACGATGCGGCGTTTGGTGAGCGAACGTTGCTGGATAGAATACTCAAACCAAATGTCCAACAGATAGATGCGATAAAGCTAGCTGGAACGCATGACGGTAAAACCTGGATGCGGTTTGCGCACTCCTACGTCGGATTTGGATTGACAGCATATGTGGGCAAGAAGCTGACAGAAGCGGATTTGAATACGTTTAACGAAAAGTGGCTGGTCCTCAAATACATGGTTTTATTTCGAGGTGTACGGTTGAGGATGGATTCCAAGGGGAACTGGAAACGGTATTCTAGTATCGTCTTCAGTAACATCGATCGGATGTCGAAAGTCATTAAGCTTGCACCAGAATCAGAAATAGAGGACGGTCGGGTGGAGATGTACGTGCTTCATTCCACGGCCTTTGCCCGCATGGCTCTGTCTCTATTATTCGCAAGTACTGTCGGGTTTCGGCCAACATCCCAAATCAAACAACAGACAATGTTTTCAAAAGTCCCCATAGAGGTTCAGCTCGACGGGGAAGTTACTCGACTCGATGCTAAAAAGCCGATAACGATTTCTGTGGCAAAAGCAAGTATTCGAACTCTCGGGTAATCTGAAAAAAGAAAAGTCCGAAAACACTTGAAAAACACGCAAAAGTGAGCTATACTTCTATTTAGTTACGCGAATGTTCATATGAACCTCTGGCAATTTTGGTGAAGATAATCCGAGTTGCGAGAGGATTTTTTATCGCCAAAATTACAACGATCACTACTGGACAGTCTCCAAAGTCTGGTGGTACAATAGACGACAGTCTAAAAATTTCTTCTGGAGCGCAGATACAGTCACATCAAAGCGAGTAGGATGTGGTCGAAATGTGCGCTCAAGATTTGGCGGCAGGCAATTTAACAATTTATGATGTAAGAAAATTTGTAAGATTGACGGCAAGTAAGTGGTTTATACCAATTACTAGTTAAGTCAATGCATAAAAAGGTACTCAAGGGCACAGTAGTGGATGCCTAGACGTATATCACCGATGAAGGACGTGGAAGACTGCGATAAGCCTCGGGAAGCTGTCAACAAGCTTTGATCCGGGGATTTCCGAATGGGGAAACCTAGCATGAGTAATGTCATGTTGTCTCGTACTGAATACATAGGTACGGTGAACGGGAACCAACTGAACTGAAACATCTTAGTAGGTTGAGGAAGAGAAAGTAAATAACGATACTCGGAGTAGTGGCGAGCGAAACGGGTAGAGCCCAAACCTTACATGCTTTCATCTGTTTACAGATGAATAAGTTGCTAGACGAATGCATGTGAAGGGGTTGTGATATAACACGAGACCAAGCCAGAGCACTCAATTTCGATTGAGGAATCTGGTTTGCGACCAGCAGCTATCACTGTCTGGATAAAGTAAGAAATTTGCATTGTTAGCAGAATAGTTTGAATGACTAGCCAAAGGACGTGAAAGCCGTGTACGCGAAAACTTTGCAGACTTTATACGTGTTTTATCGAGTAGGGCGGGGCACGAGAAACCCTGTCTGAATCCGGCTGGACCACCAGCCAAGGCTAAATATGATATACGATCGATAGTGAACTAGTACAGTGATGGAAAGGTGAAAAGAACCCCGGGAGGGGAGTGAAAGAGATCCTGAAACTCTGTGCCTACAAGGAGTCGGAGCCGGCTTGTCCGGTGACGGCGTGCTTTTTGTAGAACGATCCAGCGAGTTACTTTTGTTAGCAAGGTTAAGTCATTTGACGGAGCCACAGTGAAAGCGAGCCTGAATAGGGCGTTTAGTTAGCAGGAGTAGACCCGAAACCGGGTGACCTAACCATGAGCAGGTTGAAGCTACTGTAACAGGTAGTGGAGGACCGAACCGTAGAGCGCAGCAAAGCTCCCGGATGACTTGTGGTTAGCGGTGAAATGCCAATCGAACTCGGAGATAGCTGGTTCTCCTCGAAACAGTTTTAGGACTGGCGTCGTGTGGTAGCAATTGGGGGTAGAGCTCTGTAAAGGACTGGGGGGTGCAAACCTACCCACCCTTAACAAACTACGAATACCAATTGTGGAATCACGGCAGTTAGAACGGCGGAGCTAAGTTCGTCGCTCGAAAGGGAAACAGCCCAGACCATCGTCTAAGGTCCCTAAATTTACACTAAGTGGGAAACAAGGTGAGATTTCTTAAACAGCTAGGATGTTGGCTTAGAAGCAGCCATTCATTTAAAGAGTGCGTAACAGCTCACTAGTCAAGAGATCTTGCGTGGAAAATGTAACGGGGCTAAGTGTAATACCGAAGACATGGATGCATAGTTTACTATGCGTGGTAGAGGAGCGTTCCTATCTGCAGTGAAGTCAGACCGTGAGGTCTGGTGGAGCGTTAGGAAGTGAGAATGCTGGAATGAGTAACCATAAGACATGTGAGAATCATGTCGGCCGTAAGAGCAAGGTTTCCTGAGCCATGGTAATCATCTCAGGGTTAGTCGGGCCTAAGCCGAGGCGCATAGCGTAGGCGATGGACATCAGGTTAATATTCCTGAACCGGCGTAGTTTGCACACTGTTCACGGTGAGATATTCGGAGCGGATTCATGGTATGTATCCGTCCAACGACCGGGGGAACCCGGAAGGAGTGAGAGTTACCTCTTGAGGTGACGATTCTGGAAAAGGCGCTGGCAAGAAAAGCAGATGTGCGCGTGACTATGTCCGCCCGTACCGCAAACCAACACAGGTGCTCGAGTCGAGTAGACTCAGGCTTACGAGAGACCCTTCGCTAAGGAACTCGGCAATACAGCGACCGTAACTTCGGGATAAGGTCTGCCCCCTCTTCTTTGAAGAGGAATTGCCGCGTACACTCAGCAAGTGTTGACGGTTAGAATAACGTTTGTTTAGGAAGATAAAAGCGCCTAAACAGATATGTGAGTACGCATTGGTTGTTGTTTCGACAGCAATTGGTGTGATCAAATCCTTTTTTAACAACAACGACAATTTTCTGAGATAAGTAACAATATGATTTGTTCTTTTTGTACGCGCACTTCGTCTTTTGAGATGAGGGGGCCGCAGCAAAAGAGCCCACGGAACTGTTTATCAAAAACACAGGTCTCTGCTAACACGAAAGTGGATGTATAGGGGCTGACTCCTGCCCGGTGCCGGAAGGTTAAGGGGAGCGCTTTACGGTGTGAACTGAAGCCCCGGTGAACGGCGGCGGTAACTATAACCGTCCTAAGGTAGCGAAATTCCTTGTCAGGTAAGTTCTGACCCGCACGAATGGAGTAATCATGTGGGCACTGTCTCAGCGAAGGCCTCGGTGAAAGTGCATTGGCGGTAAAGATGCCGTCTGTCCATACCAGGACGAGAAGACCCCATGGAGCTTTACTACAGCTTTACATTGATCCGGGTTTCATCATGTGTAGAATAGTTGGGAGACTTTGAAGCAGATACGCTAGTATTTGTGGAGTCGCAATGTGAAATACCAACCTTGATGTGATCTTGATCTCACTTGTACCGTTATCCGGTATGAGGACCGTGTATGGTGGGTAGTTTAACTGGGGCGGTTGCCTCCTAAAGAGTAGCGGAGGCGTTCAAAGGTTGGCTAACTTCGGATGGAAATCGAAGTGATAGTGTATGCGCACAAGCCAGCTTGACTGTGAGGAGTACATTCCAATCAGAGACGAAAGTCGGAGCAAGTGACCCGCTGTATTAGTACTTTGTACATGTATGTGGGAACGACAGCGCACACGGATAAAAGTTACCCTGGGGATAACAGGCTTATAGCGCCCAATAGTTCACATAGACGGCGCTGTTTGGCACCTCGATGTCGGCTCATCACATCCTGGAGGGGGAGCACCTTCCAAGGGTTCGGCTGTTCGCCGATTAAAGTGGTACGCGAGCTGGGTTCAGAACGTCGTGAGACAGTTCGGTTTATATCCGGTATGGACGATAGGAAATTTGAGAAGATCTACCCCTAGTACGAGAGGACCGGGGCGGACGAACCTCTGGTGTATCGATTGTGGCCACCTGCTGCATTGTCGAGTAGCTATGTTCGGATGCGATAAGCGCTGAAAGCATATTAAGCGCGAAGCCAACTTCAAGATTAGATTTCCCTATGAGGACACAGAAAGATGATCTGTTTGATAGGTGCAAGGTGGAAGTATAGCAATATATGGAGCTGAAGCATACTAATAGTCCCATTGCCTTTTTATGTCCTTGTCACCGAATGTTTATGTTTACATAAGCAGGGGTGACGGGGTAGACTTAACTAGTAATTGGTGCACGTCACCAAGTCAATTTTACAATCACATCTCATCCGTGCTAGATGGACATCGAAGAAGGGGTTTGGCCCACCGTGGAGTATTACGGGACCAAGCGCACAAAACCCCTCCTTCGGTGCCCATGGCGTGAGGGAAACACCTGTTCTCATTCCGAACACAGAAGTTAAGCCTCACAGCGGCGATTATACTGCAACAGTGGGAAACTAGCACGGTGCCGAATTATAGAAAAACCCTCCGAATAGGAGGGTTTTTCTCTTTAGTGATACAATATGGGGATGTTTGGCCTGAAACCCACTATCTATACTGAGATTGCAGGCTGGTATGGTGCCATAGCACTCATAGTGGCATACTTTCTTGTTAGCTTTGGTCTTGTGCAGGCAGAGGGAATTGTATATCAGCTCCTGAACCTCAGTGGCGGTCTGGGACTCATCATAGTAGCTGCTGCAAAGAATGTTCCTCAGTCTGTCGTACTGAATATTTTTTGGGCAATGATTGGCATCATATCCATTGTTCGTATAGTAATGTAGGCAATAGTAATCAACTAGATATTAAAACAACCCGTCTCGCAGGCGGGTCGTTTTAGTGTGGTGGATTCTCGGATCTCGCAGAAGGCGGGAATCCCTTTTTGCGTCATAATCTCTGTTTTTGAGATATAACAGGTGCCACCATTTAATATATAGCATAGACGGTATATGTGCAAGAGTTTTATTATCATAAAAATCGCTTATGTAAACGTTGACAAAACTCAAGCAGTATGCTAATATATAAACATAGCACAACATATGTGCGAGGTAATGGAGAGGGTTTTCCGGTCAGAAATGGCGTGGAAAACTTTTTAATACGGAGGAAAACTCTATGGCAGGAACAAAAGCAGGCGGCAAGAAAGCTGCAGCAAAGAACCTACAAAAAGATCCAAACTTTTACGCCCGAATCGGCGCTAAAGGTGGACAAGCAAGTAACACCGGTGGTTTTGCCGCCAACCCTGAGCTAGCACGAATCGCTGGCGCAAAGGGTGGTCGCATCTCTCGCCGCGGCAAAGTCTACAAAGACTGCTTAAGTAGTACGAGCACTAAAAAATACGCCCTGATGATTATCGGGGCGTATTTTTGTGTTCAACATACCGTTTGAGGCCGCATCTCCTGGCCTCATTGACTCGCCACTCAGCTGCACACTCGAGACAATGATAGCCATCGGCACTCGTCTGGACGCCGCTGGTGTCACATTTTGGGCAGGTACTCCGTGCATGGAGCCACTCACGGTAGCTATCCATGTGCATCTCTACCTCATCTTCACCAATTGTACTGTCATATCGCGTGGCGATCTCTTCGGCCGTTTTCCATGCGTCAGCCTCCATGCGAAGCAATTCGACATCTCGTCGGTACGTCTCGTGGGATAACTCAGCATGACCTAGCTCGTGGAATAGTCGCGCCGCAGAGCCAGTTGCTTCATAGTAGACGGTCTTTTTGGCAGGGTTCCAGGCAAATACATCGGACGGGGCAAAGGAGTAAAGGGGATAATCGGTAGCAAGCTGATTAACGAGCGAGTTCATCGAGTGCGTAGTAGTAGCAGCCATAGATGACAGCCTCCTCTGGGTGTTGGGCTTGAGAAATCGTAACGTTTTTCATATGGACAGGTATCTTCTCGTGAAGGATTTCCTCTAGGAAGTGATCGTACTTTGCATAGTGTGTGCCCATACTCCCGCCGAAAATGAGTGCGTCTGGCTCGAACATAGGGATGAGACCGAGCAGCCCGACACTTACGCGCGTAGCATAATCCCGCCACTTGTCTTCATCGTCAACCTCGTGACCAAATTTGTGGTAGCGGTCATAGAAATTTCTGCCACTCGCAAAATCTTCCCAGCGCTGCAGACTACCGTCGTACTCATAGCGCATTGATCCAGCCTCAAACCGCGCTAGTCCTGGAAACAGACGGCCCTTAAAGCAAAGCCCGCCTCCGATACCAGTACTCAGGGTCAGGTACAGGCTCACTTCTGGGTGTTTACTTTTTTCGAGAGCACGTGTTTCGGCCAGCCCAGCGAGATCAGCATCATTGGCGATAAATACTTTAGTCGAAGGAAAGCGCACCTGGAGCGCGCCGAGCACGTCGAAACCGCTCCCAGCCGAGGTTTTTTGATCGCAGCAAGACATTGTCACGAATCGGTCCAGGCAAGGCAACAATAATCGCCTCGACGTCCCCAGGCTCGGTGCCGTGAGCGATAACTTGGCTGATCTTTTTGATGTAGTCGTGTCTGTCGCGTGGGGTAGGGAATTTATCGATAAATGTTTTTGTGCCATCGCGCATCAAACACCTCAATAAGCGTCTTGGTCCCTCCAGTGTCGACAGCAACAATCATAGTAGCAGTGTAGCATAATTTGACGGGTTTGCGCCTCTGGTGGATTTACAGTATAATTAGCGCTGAAATATAACTGCGAGAGGATAGCTATGACACGCATGCGAGAAAAAGGGTCAGTCGTTGGCTTCATCGTGGTGGGCGTACTATTAGTAGTATTGGTAGTCGGTGGACTGTATGGCCTTAAACAAGGCAATTTCTTTGGTATCGGTGACATCAACCGAAGAAGTGGCAAATCGAAACAGATGCAAACAACCGACTGAGGCAAAAGATACCAACACTGATCAAACAAAAGATAGCACAGGCTCGACAAGAGTTCATCTACGAAAGACACATCGTCTTCCGAAGACAGCTCGAACCAGCTACCAGCAAGGATGCACCGATACTGGCAACACAGAGACCGCAACTTCAGGCGACACAAGCCCTGATACCGCTACGAGCTCTGACGACACAGAGTACAGCAAGCACCAGCGCAGACGACCAGGTCGCTACCACAGGCGCCGAGGAACTTCCTGCCACAGGTCCTAGCGACGTCATCCTGACGTTTGCTTGGTCCAGCAGTCCTCGTTGGCGCATTTGTCGCGTACCGCCGCTCCTACCAGCTCTAGCTTTGACATCTGTTCGCCCCTCAGGTACAATAGACCTAATCGATAGACACTTGTTTTTCGACGTGGAGCTGAAATCTACTGGCGAGTGTCACGACAATATTAATTAATAGAGAGGTCTAACTAAGACTTATGGCAAATGCCGCAGCTGTCACAATGGATGAACTGCTTGCTAGCGCAACCGATGGCGTAGCACAGCTTGTCAGTGGCGAAACGATTAACGGGACAGTTTTATCTGTCAAAAAACACGAAGTATTACTTGATTTAGGTCGCACATGGTGTTGGTATGGTACCACGACGCGAAGTCGGTTTTGGACGAAAACTCGAAGAGGGTGATGATGTTATCGCGAGCATCATCGATCCTGAACTCGACAACGGATACAGCCTGCTATCACTACGAAAAGCAGCAAAAGACAAGGGATGGGAAGAGGCAAGTGCCAAGATGGCTGCCGAAGAAATCATCGAAGTCGAAGCATATGACGCCAACCGCGGCGGACTTCTTATTGAATACGAAGGTGTACGCGGATTCTTGCCTGTATCGCAGCTTTCAGCAGAGCATTACCCACGTGTCGGCAGTGCCGACAAAGACGAGATTTTGTCTCGCCTGAACGCGCTCGTCAGCCAGCCACTCAAGGTTCGTATTCTGGATTGTGACCGCAAGGCAAACAAACTGATCTTTCTCTGAAAAAGAAGCAATCAAAGACGGCCTCGCAGAGCGATTCGAAAAACTCGCTGTTGGTGACACGGTCAAAGGTGTTGTCACTGGCGTGGTCGACTTTGGCGCATTCGTCAACGTTGACGGTATCGAAGGCTTGATTCACATCTCAGAAATCAGCTGGGAACGTGTCGCGAACCCTTCTGACTACGTCAAAGTTGGTCAGACTGTCGAAGCAAAGATCATCGCTATCGACAAAGATCGCCTCAGCCTCAGCATGAAGCAACTCACTCCAGACCCATGGGTCTCAGAAGTAGAGAAGTTTACAAAGGGTGACAAGGTAGAAGGTACTGTGACGCGTATTACGCCATTTGGTGCATTCGTCCAGCTCAGCCCTGCTGTTGAAGCACTCGTTCACATCTCTGAACTCGGTGGCGGCGAAGGTGTCGATCCAGAAAAAGTCTTTACTCTCAACGAGCGCAAAGAGTTTCATCGTCCTCGATATCGACAAAGACAACCGCAAAATTTCTCTTAGCCTAGCTGACAAGAATAAAAAGTAATGTGTAAGTAATAACCGCTCGCTCCTTAATTGCGGCGAGCAGAAAGGAGCAGCGTCGTGGCAGATTCAGCCCAAAAAGTCCTCTCACTCTCGGGCTCAATTACAGTCGGTGAACTCGCCGAAAAACTAAACTTGCCAGTGACGCAGCTTGTTGGCGAACTGTTTAAAAACGGTATCGTCGCAACTATCAATCAACGTATCGATGTCGAAACGGCAGAGATTATCGTCGAAGAACTCGGCCTCGATGTCACAATCGAACGTCGTGCCGAAAACGAAACTCAAGTGCGCCAGTCAAACGCGAAGTTTCCGATGAAGCAACCGAACGCCCACCGATCGTGGCAGTTATGGGACACGTCGACCACGGCAAGACAAGCTTGCTCGACGCAATTCTCGACACCAAGGTCGTCGAAGGAGAAGCTGGCGGCATTACACAGCACATTAGCGCGTACCAGACGATTCGCAACGGTCGTCCTATCACGCTGCTCGACACACCTGGTCACGAAGCATTTGCCGCTCTGCGCCAGCACGGTGCGGCCCTGACTGATGTTGTTATCATCGTTGTTGCTGCCGATGACGGCGTAAAGCCGCAGACTGTCGAAGCAATTCGTTTTGCTCGCGAGGCAAACGCCAAAATCGTCGTAGCAATCAACAAGATCGACAAAGAAGCTGCCAACCCAGACATGGTCAAAGCGCAACTCGCTAGTGAACACAAATTGAACCCAGAAGAATGGGGCGGTGATGTCATCATGGTGCCAATCAGCGCCAAGCGCGGTGACAACCTCGATAAACTTCTCGACATGGTGCTTCTGACTGCTGATCTCGAAGAGCTCAAAGCCGACAACGATGTGCCAGCAGAAGGACTTGTTATCGAGTCGCACATGGAAACAGGCCGTGGATCAGTTGTTGGTCTACTGATTGAGCAAGGCTCACTCAGTAGAACAGATTTTATCGTCGCAGGTACCGCCTACGGCAAGATTCGAACGCTCCTTAACTACAAAGATGAAGTTATTTCGAAGGCCGGCCCCTCAACACCGGTCACTGTGACTGGATTCAAAGAACTCCCACAGTTTGGTGATCGTTTCGAAATCGTCAAAAATGAAAAAGACGCCCGACGTCTCGTCGAGACTCACCGCCAAGCGCAAGCAGAAGCAGCAGCCAGCACCAACGTTACTGGTGCAGACCTGCTCAAGATGATGAGCCAGAAGCATGATTCGGCGGAATTTAACGTCATCGTCAAAGCTGACGTACAGGGCTCGCTCACAAGTGTCATCGATAGCCTCAAGCTCATCGATACCGGCGGTGATGTGACACTACGTATCGTCAGCACTGGTGTCGGCAATGTATCTGAAAACGACGTTCGCCTTGCTATCGGTAGTGAAAACGCCGTCATCTATGGGTTCAACGTCGATTTGCCACCAGCAGTCAAGCGTCTCGCACAGCGAGACCGCGTCGAAGTACGTAACTACAACGTTATCTATGAGCTTCTCGACAACGCTCGCGCCTCTATGAGCGATCTTCTCGCCCCAGAAGTAGTCGAGACCGAAGTTGGTGCACTGACGGTCAAGGGGGTCTTCCGTACGCTCAAGGAGAAGGTTATCTGTGGCGGTGAAGTCACGAGCGGTAAGATTACCGCCGGTTTGCTGACACGCGTTAAACACGACGGAGAACAAATCGCTGAAGTCGAAGTCGAGCACGTACAACGACAACAGACAGAAGCCAAAGATGTATTCGAAGGCGAGATGTGTGGTCTATCGCTCAAGACCAACAAAAAGCTCCCGCTCGAAGAAGGCGACAAACTCGAATTCTTCACCCGCGAACTCGTCAAACGCGAACTCGCATAACACATAAAATACCGCTTCCATTCGAAGCGGTATTTTATGTGCAGCGGACGATTATTTAGCAGATGCTAGATCGTCGGCCTTTTCTGCGAGATCTCCGAGCATAATATCTCGTTCATCTTCGGCCATTTCTTCAAGCTCTGGGACGTTGGCATCGAGCCATTTACCGAGGGCTTCATCGTCTTCTTTTTCCTGAAGAACAAGCATCTCATCGAGTTGTTCATCAGAGAGGGAAGCGGCAATTTCTGCGCCTAAGCGCTCGACAAACTCTTCGTTTATCTCTGCGAGTAGTGCTTCGACATCTTTGCCTTCGAGATTGATTCCCATTTGCTCGAGGTGTTCACGGGTAATTGCGTTTGTAGGTTGCATGAATTATTTTCCTTTGACGTTATATCTATAGTGTAGCGCAACAAGTACGTTTATTGAGTTTTAAGTGCGGTTCACGAGTATCGTTATAGCTCTTGAGGTGCGACACGGCCAGCCGTGCGGTGCGGCACGAGCATCCCACTTGGTCTTTTCGACTTTCGCTTCACTCGTTCTTGGGCATCTGCGTATTTACCACGGGTTTCGCTACCAAACGCATCCATTTAGCGTGGCGACCATACGACGGTTCTTGGCCTTTTCACGCATTGCGAAGAACCGACCACGGTATGCTTCGTAAACATCTCTCGAAGTTTCGATGACGTCGCAGTAGTATTCTCTAGCTTAGTACCTAATTTTCCGCCAAGCTCCTCTGCCTTGTCCATAGTCTTGTGACCAATTTCAGCGGCTTTTTCTCGAGCATAATCTTGTGCTTCTCGTGTCTTTGTATCGACGAGTTCATTGGCATATTTCAGTCCTGCGTTTGCTTCTTGAGCTACTACGACGCCAACTGCGGCGGTGGTGATTGCACCTTCAAAGACAGCTGATCCGCTACGGCGCAGGAAGCGCAGGGCAGAACGGCCGACGTTACCGAGTACTTGAGGTACATTCTTGATTTTTTCCATACGATCGAAGTTTCGTGCGGCACGGCTACCAGATTCAACTGGTTTGCCGGTCTGCCCGGCGTTGTCCTTTCCGGCACGCCTTTCACGAAAGTTTGCGATGGCAACTTCGACAGGGTCAACTGCTGGTGCTTTTTCAGCGTCGGGTGCGTCAGGTGCACTATCGATCCATGCTGCTACGGCATCGACGCCAGTTGATCCGCACCTTGTATGGTCGTCTTCATAGTTCGACCCGGGCGACGAATTATTACGTCGTCTGGATTTACATCTGGCTGGGTGCGGGGGGCTAGCTCTGTTACTGACATTGTTTTGTTCCTTTTTGCTTTTTATCGATTTGTTAGTTCTAATTTAGCATAAGAATTATAAAAAGTCAATAGCACGTATGAAATGAAATGCATATAAACACAAAAATAACACCTATGAAAGGTGTCGTGAATCAGTTTAGGGTTCGCCGCAGGGCGGGGAAGATGCGTCCGAAGACACTTCATTCCCCGCTCCTGCGGTCGCACCCGTCACTCACCGAGCATCGCGCGGAGTTCGACGTCGATGGGCTCGAGGTCTTCCTCCGCCGCTTCCGCCTCTTCCTCGTTGTCTTCCTCGGGCCGGTGAAGGCCCCAGCGCGCCACCACGAAGGCGGCGTTGGCGACAGCGAAGGTGACGAACGGCCACCAGATGCCACCGTGCTTGAAGGGCTCGATGATCGGCTTGAGCCAGTCACGTCCGACGCCCATGAGAAGGACGAGGAGCAGGATTGCTCCGAGAGCCAGACCGATGCCGAGTGGCAGTGCCTGGCGCAGGGGCATCGCGTCGCCCGTCAGGGCAGCGATGATCATCCAGGCGAGTCCGCCCGTGACGATGATGCCGAGTAGGATCAGGCCGAGACCGGCCCAACCCTGCATGGAAGCCAGCGGAGAACCGCTAGCCAAGAGGATCGAGGTGATGGTTCCGAAGAACACGATCACGTTGACTGCGAGGTATCGCCGGTAGTCCATGATGTCGGATGGCTTTCTGTGAGAGTGATGGGTGCTATTGCGCTTGCTGTTGCGAGCCTGCTTGGCTTCAAGAGACCAGTAACGAGCAGTGCAACGATAGATACACGAATGAGATTCCTGTACATATCGTTACATTGCATGGGTGGGCCCGGTGGGGCCAGCGGCAGAACTCGAAGTTCCACTACTGGCCCCACGCGGGGGTTCCCATCAGCTGCCGAAGCCGAGAGCGGTGCCGACGTCCTTGACCTTGGTCTTGACCTCGTCGGTGCCGTTGATCTTGCCGCGAACGCGGTCGACGGTCTGGGCGTCGACCGCCGTGACCACGGCCTTGAGCTTGGCCTTGATCTCGGCCTCGTCGAGTCCGCCGGCCTCCTTGAGGCGCTTTGCGAGTGAGCCGTCCTTGCTCTCGTCGCGCTCCTGCGCGAGCTCCTGCTTGACGTCCTTGAGCTGCCTGGCGAGTGAGCCGGACTTGGTCTCGTCCTGCGCCTCGGCCAGCTTGCGCTTTGCCTCGTCCCGCTCGGTGCGGGTCGAGACCAGCTCCTTCGGCGTGCCGTCGACCTCGACATCCATGTGCCCGGGGTCACCGGGGTTGCTGAGGATGCGGAGGACGCCCTGGATCTGACCGGGAGCTGCCCCGAACGCGCTGAGCGCGTCCGTGAGTTGCTGCCGGACGTCGGTGGGGGCGCCGCCGGTGCTGGTTGCACTGGCGGCGGGCGGCTCGAGCTGGGCGGCCGGCTGGCCGCTGTTGCTCTGGGCCTGGGCGTAGGTGCCGGACGAGAAGGCCGAGACGTCGTCCGGGTTGGACATCATCGCGTTGACCCTCTCGAGGAGCTGGCGCTGCTGTCGCGGCGTCAGGTCTCCGAAGTGGGCGGCGAACTCGTCGCTGAGCCTGTTGACGTCGTCCTTGACGGCCTTGCGTCCCTCGGTGGCGTTGAACATGGTGGATCCCTTCGTGAGTGGTGTGTGGTACTGACAGTATGAAATTATTATTTAATTTTATCTTGCGTTCCCACACAATGTCTCTCGCGAGGTGACATTGTAAGGCCTCGTTTCACGAGATTCATGAAGCCAGGCCTTACAATGTCGATCCAATTGTTGCTGATGGGGTAGTGCTATGCGAGGGTTACTCAAACATAGCGCTGTAAATGATCGTATTCGTCTCCCGAAAACTCCGAATGAAGAATACGATTACATACTATCATAAGTTTGCTATTTTGTCAATAATAACGTAACAACTATTGACTTAAGACAGATAGTATGCTAGGATGAAAACAATAGAAACTCCATTAAAACTATTATGCCTACCACACCCAATCACACACCACAAACCACCGAGACACTACCCTCGGATGCTGTGCGTGAGCACTATAGTCTAGATAGCCTCGCTGAGTGGCGTCGATCAGATGACGAAGTTTTGGCCGATATGCGCCGAAATGCAGCAGTCGGTGACACGGAGTATATTGATGATTTCAAGTCTGGAACCGATCAGCGCCTCGACGCCTATCTACAGGAAAAGGGAATCGAGTCAAATGACCCTCATTACGATGAGGATAAAGAGGCTCCACGCCGAAGCCGCTATCGATGCAATCGACGAGGATGCGTGGGGCAATTCACCTGCAAGCCGTGGCGTAGATGCAAGCGATCACCAATCCGAACGCGATAAATTTGCAGAACGCATTTTAGCATGGCAGAACGCGAATAACGCAGCAGACACTGACTGATGATGAAGACACACCTGAGCCAGTTGATGACGACATCGATCGATCGAAGTACCTTACTCCAGAAGAATGGAAACGAATCGAGGCAAGCATCGATACTCAGACAAAGAAACTGATGGACAAATATGCCGAGATGGTTGCCGAGCGCAGCAAAAGCATGTTTGAAGGCTCGAAAACTCGTGCCGAGATAGACAGACTTCGTGGCGGGACCCTGAGATCCGATGTGTTTGGCGTCACGGATCTAATCAATGCCATTGCAACACAAATGATGGATGAACTCGAGGCAGCAGGTAAAGTCCCCTGAAGAGATCGCTGCGGCTATCGACATATTTGTAAATGAACAATCTGACAAATTGACCGAAGCCATGGAGCAACATCGAATTGATGAATATGAGAAATCTTGGCGCATCTCACAGTACGTCTATGACAAATGGGCGAAGTGGACAGATGAAAGTACCGATAAAGACACTGGTAAGCGTAAATTCTTTTCACGAGGAACAGCTAAAAAACTCGCGGCAACGACACTAATCGCACTTCCTATAGGCTTCGCTGCGGGCGCACTTATCCAGCTGCTGGCTTGACCGCCGGTGCCGCGGCCACGGCGGGTATGGCAGCTGTAGGCTTCCGCTCGATTGGCCGTAGCCTGGCTGGAGGATTTCTCGACCGAAAGTCAAAAGACAAAAAACTCGCCGAAGAGCAAAGAGAAGAAATGCGTGCGCAATATGAAGCCGCAATGTCTCAAGGAGCGAGAAAAAGCAGCGAAAACGATATTTGAAGTCGTTGAAGAGCGGAGTACCATATACCGCAAGCGCAACCGAAACCGCGCGATTGCAGGCACTGCAATTGCGGCAACAGCCGGACTATTCGGTGCGACTGCTGGCGCATGGGCGGCAGATAAGATTGATGGTGATTGTCGTCGGTGCTGGCCGATGGACTGCGGACAAATTCCACGAGATAACTGGCAGTGGTAAGTTGTGCCTCCAGTGGGGGTGAGATAACGGCTGACGGCAAGAGCCTGGTCCGATGCATTCAATAACTACGGAAACGGACATGGTGGCGAATGGCGGTCGATACGGAATCGGCACCGGGCGGCAAGTCACTCGTCGAAACCTGCAACTCGACCAAGACTTTAACGTCGAAAAAGGCCATGGCTATACCCATGACTTATCGATAGCGCAAGGCAAATGGTGTAAAGCTCAGTCCCGAACAAGCATGGGAGTTTCACAAAGAACTCGTGAACAAATTTGGTAAAGACTATATAAACCTCGGCGACCATAGTGGTGCAGATGTGTATTCAATGGGCTCGAGTCAGTACGAAGTCGGTATCGCGGCACCGAGCCACGATGCAACCTGGAGCCCAAAGGCGCAAGAATTTATTGCTGAAAAATTTCACGAAATGAACCCAGATTTCGGTGCGCCTAGCGATATAGCTCCGACTGCCGCTGACCTCGCGGGCTATCGGACGCACAAGTAGTCGACATCTCGATTTGAGGTCTCGAAAGATGCAGCGCGGACGGATTTAATGTCCCTACAGACTGGAATCGATGGAGTCAGGTGTCGATAAAATGTTGGGCGATCTAAGAGTTGGAAATTTCGCAGATATCCGAGCAAATAGCCAAGTCCAGTACTTTATCGATACCGCAGCACATCTTGATCTAGCGGGAATAAAATATCCCGGAACGGACGTCACCGATACTAGTCTCACGGGGTGTAGATGGTCTGAGCACCTGGGGTATAAACCCAGTTCCAGAGGGATCCTATGTGCCACCGGAAGCAATTAATACTCTCGAACAGTACCAACGTTCGGTGTACGCACTCGCGGCGTAGGTGTATAATTAACGTAAGAATAAGAAAGTAAAGGGGACGGGATGTTTCAACTCGATGATAAATTTCTAGAAGACGTAGGCCTGGGTGATTTGCCAGAAGACCAGAAAGAAAGCGTTTTTGGATTATTTCCGTGAACAGCTCGAGCTTCGTGTCGGGACGAAATTGTCAGAAGGCCTGAGCGATGCTCAGCTCGATGAGTTTGAAAGCTTCATCGATCGTGATGAAGAAAAGGTCAACAAATGGATTGCCGACAATGTACCGAATTACCAAGAAGACCAGATCTGGCAGCAGCTCAAGAGCGGTGCGCCAGAGAATGTGCCAGAACTTGTCGTCAAATCAGAATACGCTAGTCTCAAATGGCTTGGTATCAATCGACCAGATTACCGTGATGTCGTTGCGAGTGTCATGCAAGAACTCAAAGAGGAGACAATCAAGAACCGCGATGCAATCCTCGGTGGCGAATCAAGCGACGCAGCCGTCAGATGAACAACAGCCAGCTGCTTAAAGCTTTTGTCTGTAGCCTGCGAGAAATGCCTGTATGGGCATTTCTTTTTTGCCGGCTGGTTTGAGCGCGTCGATAGACAGGCTTTTTCTCCGGCATAGATGATGAAGCTAGAGTTGTCTACGACTTCGGTGCTCACCAGGATGCCGGTCACTCGTCGACGACATGGCTTTGGTGATAATGACGTCGATAGCCAGACAGCGTAGTGCGAGATTGCGGCCAATCAACAAAAGCGCGAATTTTGCGCTCGATTAGCTCGGCGGGCTCGTCCAGTCGATGCGGCCGTCGTCTTTTGTCAGTTTACGTGCGTACGTGGCGCGGTCGGGGTGAGGCTGAGCGCGTGGAGATACATCACCAGCTAGGTAACGAGGTATGTACTCTTGAAGCAACTCATCGCTGAGAGTGATGAGCTTATCTGTGAGGCTAGGTGTCGTCTCTGTTCCATCGAGAGCAAGGCTACGGGAAGTGATCAGCTTGCCGGTGTCGAGCCCTGTGTCGACGAGCATCAAGCTGACACCAGTCTTTTCGTCGCCATTTGCAATCGACCAGGTGATTGGATCGGCGCCACGGAGGTGGGGAAGAAGGGAGAAATGACTATTGATAATCCCGAGGGGAAACGCATCGATCACGCGCTGACTCACGATGATGCCAAAGTCGATGAGAATCGCATAGCGACTCGAAAAGGATGTCGAGCCAACCAATTCGTCGAGCTCTGATTTTGTCGAGGCGGTATGAGTGGTAATTTTGTGTTCATGTGCAAGTTCCAGACCGGAACGGTACCTTTATGGTGTGCAGGGCGTGGCTTTGTGATCACTGCCTCGATCGCGGTATGCTCGAGGAGCAGCTCGAGCGCTGCGCGCTGCCACTGGACCTGAGCCAAAAAATACGACCGATTCAGTCTTGCCAGAGTTCATCATTGTCCTCGATATGCTCATGATAGTCGAGTGGCTGGAGCTCGCCTTTTTCATCGAGTTGGAAAAACGCATCTTTTTGATCACGGATATGGTCGATGAAGAGAATGCCGTTTGTATGATCGATTTCATGCTGAATAACTCGAGCGAGGAACCCTTCGGCACGGAAGCGAACTTCTTCACCCTGCGAGATTGAGTGCTTTGACACGGATCTTGCTCGAACGTTTGACGCGTCCGTATACATTTTTCACACTGAGGCAGCCTTCGTAATCTTCGAGCTGTTCGCCTTCGTGCTTTACGATTTCAGGGTTGATGAGAGGAGTGAATTCTCGAGCGTCTTTGTCTTCGAAGTCACTACGAACGATCACGACTCTCTCGAGTCGATCAATCTGGACGGCGGCGAGTGCGGCACTGATCTCGTGCGGACGAGAATCTTCCCAGTCGAGACTGGCACTCGTCATGTCCTGAACAAGATGATTGATCGCAGTCATCGACTACTTGGATTCGGGCAGATTTTTGACGCAAATGTGCGTTTGGAAGTGTGATGATATCTTCTTTTTTCATTGCTCGTATTATATCAGATATCGACTACAAGAGACTCATAGGGTCGAGTTCGAATTGCCAATGGGATGGCGGAAGCGAATCGAGGCACTCAATCAACGCCTGACGCTTATGTGCCTTGACGACAATCTGCCATCGGTAGGTGTCGCGAACTCGCTCATAAAATGCTGGGGTTGGGCCAAGCAGTTCGACTTCGGGATGATGGCTTTTTAGCGTTTCGGCCAGAGCCTTGGCGTTTCGGATTGCCGCCGCCTCTGTCTTGTAGGTGCACGTGAGTTTCAGTAGGTATGTAAACGGAGGAAAGTTTCCAGCACGAAGGAGTTTGAGTGTCCGCTGGTAAAACTCAGTGTAATCTTGCTTGATGCCGTCTTGAACAGCAGGATGATTCGGTTGGTAACTCTGGACGATTACATCTGTTTCGTGTGATGAGCGTCCAACTCGACCGATTACCTGAGATAGCAGCTGAAACGTACGTTCGGGAGAAGTGTAGTCGGGGAGGCTCAACCCTGCATCGGCCTGGATGACGCCGACGGTGCGAAGCTGTGGTAGGTCGAGTCCCTTGGCTATGACTTGAGTGCCGATGATGATATCGATCGATCCGTCATAGAGTTCTTGATAGCGACGATCAACAGTTTCTTTAGCGTCGGTATCAGCATCAAATCGAGCGATATTCGCAGTGGGGAATAGTTTTGATAGCTCTGACTCGATGAGCTTTGTGCCGATGCCTTTATGGATGATGTCGATGTGGCCACATTCTGGACAGCTTGTTGGAACGCGCATCGTAGTGGCGCAAATGTGACATATCAGATGGTGGTTGTCCGCGTGCAGAGTAAGGGGAACAAAACAGCGGGGACAGCCTGCCTGCCAGCCGCAGTTTTCACAAAGCGTCGTGGTCGCGCTGCCGCGACGGTTGTGAAAGACGAGAACTTGTTGCTTGTCGTCGAGTGTTTTTTGAAATCGAGCCAGCAGAGCGTCAGAGAGGAATCGGTGACTGGCTAAAGTTTACGCGCTTCGTCATATCAATCAGTTGGACGGTCGGTTTCACACTGTCTTGTCTCGCCGGAGAGTTCAGCAGTGATGATTGGTCGCTGCGAAGATTCGGCGAGAAAATAATCGCTGACATTTGGTGTCGCACTACCGAGAATCAGCTTGGCCTGGTGGTGGCGCGTGAGAGTGCTTGCGAGTCGTAGGGCAGAGTAGCGGGGTGACTGTTCTTGTTTGAAACTCGGTTCGTGACATTCGTCGATGACGACGAGGCCAATCGATGCGAGTGGCATGAATAGTGCTGAGCGCGGGCCGACAACGACGCGAGGCTTTTTGCTTTCGAGTGCTGATTGCCACGCGGCGTGTCGCTCCGCTTCGGTTTGCCGAGAATGTGTCAGGATAATATCGTCGAAGTGCTCTTCAAACTCGGCAACGAGCTGGGATGTCAGCGCTATTTCTGGTACAAGGATGATGACTGATGTACCTGCTGCAATCGCTTGCTTTGCTAGCTCGATATAGATGAGTGTTTTGCCTGAGCCAGTGACTCCGTGTAGAAGTGCGGTGCCGGGTGTCATACGTGCCAGTATATCGATAGCTACAGCTTGTTCGCTAGTGAACACTTTTTTTGTTCGGTCGCGTGATATTACAGAGGCAATGGGCGCTGGACGTGTGCGTCTTTTCTTGGAAACACCACGTGGCAATACTGTCTGCAGTACAGTCGAAAGTGGCGTGTGATAATACTCTGCTATCCAAAGTAAAGTATCGACAAGTGGTTGTGGAAGTGGTTGTTCTAGTACCACTCGGTCGATGGTTTTGAGGGCATAACTTGGCTTGGTCGTTTCTTTGATTACGAGTCCGCTAATAGTACGTTTGCCAACGGAAACTTCAACGATTGTACCTACTGCTATTTGTAAATCAGATGCATAGGTAAACGTCGTTTGCTCAGCGCGGACGATAATGGTTGGTGCTACCTCGTAATAGTACATAGTGCCTATTATACTGCGTGCGTTTGATACAATAAGCATATGTATTTCGAATCACGCGAGCAGGCAGGGCAGTTATTGGCTGCACAACTAGCGCCATACCGCTATGAAAACTGCGTCGTAATCGGCCTCAGTGTCGGAGGTGCTGTGGTCGCAGAGCAGATTGCGGCTGAACTTCACTGTGTGATGATGCTTCTCATAACCAAAGACATCGATATACCTGGGGAAGATCTAGTGTTTGGCTCAGTCTCTCAAGGAGGGATATTCACCTATAACTCGACATTCACCGAGGGAGAGATTGATGGCTATACCAGTGAGTTCCATGGGTACTTAGATGAGCAAAAACGTGAAGCGTTCCAGAGTATCAATCGTTTACTTGGGAAAAAAGGCACGATGGACATCAAACTCATACGTGATCGTGTCGTGATAATTGTCGATGATGGTTTGGATGGTGCGACGCGGATTGATGTTGTACTCGACTTTCTCAAGCCGATACGCACGCAGCGAATGGTCGTTGCAGCACCCGTTGCGACCGTCATTTCCGTCGATAAAGTACACGTGCTCGCTGACGAGCTACATATTTTGGATGTGAAAGAAAACTATATCAACACTGACCATTACTACGAGAACAATGAGCTGCCAACGACAGAAGAAACAGTCCGTCGCGTCAGCGAAATCATGATGAATTGGCGATAAAACGTTGCGCGAGCCCCGGCGGGTGGTGTAGAATAAATAGCAACGTTTCAATAAGGCTAATGTGAAAGGGAGTATGTTAGACGTTTTTATAACTTCTCGGGTGCGACGAAAAATCGTTGTTGTCTATGCAAAATATCCTGACTTCCGTACGCATGTACGGGGGCTCGCAAAGCTTATAAAAGAAGATCCAGGTAACATTCAGCGCGAGCTGAAACGACTCGAAAAAGTAGGCTTTCTCACCAGTGAAAAACAAGGAAATACGAAAATCTACTCGACTAACAAGCAGTTCCCAATCTTTAAGGAGCTACAGAGTATCGTAATCAAATCCCAGCAGCACCAGTCTACACGGACCAAACGTACCGCTGATATCCAGCCTCGTTAGGTATGGATCTCTTCGAACGTATCTTAGCTGCACGAGGTCTGGCTGACCCAGAGAAACGTGCAGCATTTTTGTCACCAAAATATGAGACGAAGCACGATCCATTTTTGTTGCCCGACATGAAAGCCTGCGGTCACGCGGCTCGTACAAGCACATAAAAAACAAGAACATATTACGATTTACGGCGATTATGATATCGACGGCCTGACTGCAACGACCGTGTTGCTCGATGCCTTTGACTCCTTTGAGTTTGAACATGTGGACGCATTTATACCGAACCGTTTTGTCGAAGGGTATGGCTATGACCGTCGATGCAGTTGAAAAGATTGCAGCCGCAGGCGCAACGCTTATCATCACTGTTGACTGTGGAAGCTTGAGCGAAAAAGAAATCACGCGCGCAAACGAGCTCGGAGTGGACGTTATTGTGACTGACCACCACAATGTTGCTCCCGTCCAGCCACCAGCGGTGGCCGTCATAAATCCAAAGCGTCTGCTGGCTGATTTTCCAGAAGAGTATGAAGGATTTTTGCTCAAACCATCATCGAAAAAAGCTAGTCAGTTGTACCCATACCTCGATTTACCCGGGGTTGGTGTTGCGTTTAAACTCGTGCAAGCATTGCAAACAGAGCTGGACGGCCTCCAGTCATGGCCAAGAAAAATGGCTCCTGGATCTCGTCGCGCTCGGGACTGTGTGCGATGTCGTTACGCTACAAGACGAGAATCGGATGCATGTCTACTGGGGCCTGGAAGTCATGAAGCGCACACGGCGGCCAGGACTCAAAGCACTCATGGCGGTGGCTGGTGTCGAGCCGCAAAAACTAAACGCACGCAGCCTTGGCTTTGCACTCGGTCCGCGAATGAACGCGGCTGGACGGCTCGAAACAGCACAGATTGCGCTTGATATGTTGCGGGCAAGGGACGGGCATACGGCGCTAGAAAAGGCACAACAGCTCGACGAGATGAACGCACGGCGACGTAGCGAGCAGGACGTTATACTCAAAGCTGCTCTAATTGAGGCTGAAAAGTATACGGATGACCCGGTGCTCGTCGTCAGTGGTAAGAATTGGAATCATGGAATTATTGGGATTGTGGCAGCACGACTACTCGAAACGTTTCATAAGCCGACGTATGTACTCGAAGAGATGGGCGAAGAGGCAAAGGGAAGCGCGCGTAGCTATGGAGATTTCAGCGCTGCCGATGCGATTCGTGCTGCGGATGATCTGATAACAAAAGGAGGCGGCCATAAGCTAGCTGCTGGCATAACATTACCGACAAAAAACATTGAGGCGTTTCGACGGCGTGTCAATGAATTCTATCGAGAACAGAAGCTTGCACATGAGAGTCAAAAACTTGTTATTGCTTCCGCGACGAAGATGCCGCTGCGTCACTCAGCGGATGTGCGTGAAGACTTGATCGAAATATCTCGATCAGCTCGAGCCATATGGCAATGGAAACACGCAGCCAATTTTTATGACGAACGAACTGGTATGTGAAGTCGATGCGGCGTATGGGAGGTGACGGGCAGCATGTACGCTTGCAGCTGACTGACGGGCAGTAAGAGTATCGAAATGGTAGCATTTTCTGCACAAAATCACTTTTTTGTCGAGCCGGGCACCACTGTAAATGTCTGGTATCATCCAGAAATCAACGAATGGCGTGGTCGACGAAGCGTTCAGGCTAGGCTTCTTCATATAGTGGCAATCTGAGCGAGGTATTTTTCATCACTCTCTACTATTGTGCTTGCTCTTACATCTGTTACAATATGGCTCATATGGTACAAGTTACACGTAAAGACGAGAAAGAGGCGAACGAGAATATCATTCGCCGCTTCAACCGCAAAGTATTGCAGAGCGGAGTGCTCAGCCAGGCAAAATCTGCCCAGCGATTCAGCAAACCACTCAGTAAAACAGAGCGTCGCCAGAAAGCGATTATCCGCAAAGAACGCAAAGCCGACAAAGTGGCAAAGATGCGTCTCGGAGTTCGTTAACTGATGGCTCTGAAGGAGCAAATTGCAAACGATATGAAAGCCGCCTTGTTAGGCGGCAATCGTTTTGAGGGTGAAGTTCTTCGCAATCTCAAGGCGGCAATTTTGAACGAAGAAGTTGCTCAGGGCAACCGCGATACAGGGCTTGATGATGCGGCAGTTGAAAAGGTAATCGTTCGCGAGATCAAATAACGTCGTGAATCCGCGAAACTGTATCGAGAGAATGCCCGTGAGGATTTGGCTGAACCCGAAGAAAAAGAAGCGGCCGTACTCGAAAAATACTTACCCGAACAGCTCGATGAAGCTGCAATTCGAAGCATAGTGCAAGAAAAGATTGCCGTGCTTGGCGTGCAAGGACCTCAGGCGATGGGGCAAGTTATCGGCGCAGTCAAACAGCAAGTAGGCAATACCGCCGACGGCGCCACTGTCGCAAAAATCGTCAAAGAAGAATTGAACAAATAACGACACAACACAAAGGAGATAGCATGATATTACTCTTTGGACCAACCGGTGCCGGTAAAAGTATGCAAGGACAAATGCTCGCAGTCCGTATGGGCTGGAAGTGGCTTTCAACTGGACAGATGCTGCGAGAAAGTGATGATCCTGAAGTCAATCGAATACTAAAAAGCGGTGAGCTAGTTAGTGACGAATTGACCTATGAAATATTCGATAAAGCGATTCAAGATGCAAAGGCGAAGGACTTTCCTCGCACGATCGTCGATGGGTTTCCTCGTACCAAAGAGCAGGCTGAATGGTTCGCCGAGTATATGGAAAAGAGCGGTGACAAGATAGAACTTGTTGTCGTGCTCGAAGTGCCCGAAACAGAGATTATGCAGCGTCTTGAAATACGTGGTCGCATGGAAGATACGCCGGAGACAATTGAGAGTCGCATGAACATTTACCGACAAAAGATGTATCCGGTACTCGGTATTTTTGCCGATGATGGCGTGAAAATCATTCACCTTGAGGGGGTCGGTACCGCTGGTGAAGTCCACGACAAGATTTATGATGAAGTTGCTAAAGCGATCAGGGCTTGATGCAACCGCCTAAAACACCTGAACAAATCGAGGCGATGCGCGAAGGTGGGAAAATACTCGCTCGCATCTTAGATGACATTCGTGGTTTTGTTCGTTCGGGTGTGAGCGGTAATGACGTTGACGAGTTTGTTGGCAAAAAGATTCGAGACTATGGTGCCGAGGCAACGTATCGAAGTAACGAGGTAAACTTTCCTGGAAATATTTGTATCAGCGTCGATGAGCAAATTGTACATGGCATACCGTCTGAGCTCGTAGTTTCGCAGTGGTGATATTGCGAGTTTTGACCTCGTGATCACGTACAAGGGGATGAAGACTGACAGCGCGTTCACGATGATTGTGGATGAGCAACCGACCGGTGCGACCAAGCACTTGCTTCAAGCGACAGAGCGTAGCCTGTATGCGGGTATTGACGCAATAAGAGGCGAAGGTACGCGCGTCGGTGATATTTCGGCGGCTGTCGAGAATGTACTATCGAGCGCACGCGTTGGCATCATACGTGAGCTTGTCGGCCATGGAGTTGGACAACAGATGCATATGTCACCAGAGATACCAAATTACGGTCGTGCTGGCACAGGTCCGCTATTGAAAGTCGGTGATACGATTGCGATTGAGCCGATGGCGACGCTAGGTAGCGAAAAAATCCGATCTGAAGACGATGGCTGGACGATTAGTACTCGTGACGGAAGCTTGGCTGCACACTTTGAACACACGGTACTTATCACGCACGACGGTGCTGAAATTCTCACTCAAAAATAGCGGCTATGCTATACTGGCAGTATGCAAGAAAACTCTCGATACGCCGTAGGGGTAGATGTTGGTACGACGACGATTCGCTGTGTCGTTGGTCATATCGATGAGGCAACAGGCACTCCCACAGTAGTTGGCGTCGGTACAGCAGCAAATAGTGGTATGCGAAAGGGAACAGTCGTTCACTTGAGCGGACCAGCAAAAGCAATCGATGACGCTCTCGGCGAAGCCGAACGTATGAGCGGCTATGAAGTAAACGGTGCTGCTATCAGCATTAATGGTGCACACATCTTGAGCACCAAGGCCGAAGGCATGATTGCTGTCGGCGCACTCGACCACGAGATTAATGATGACGATATCGCTCGTGTCGAAGAAGTTGCTACCTTGGGCAAAATTCCACCAAATCGTGAAATTATCGAAGTAGTACCTCACAGTTTTCGACTTGACGGCCAAGATAACATCAAAGACCCAGTCGGTATGACTGGCACACGTCTTGAAATCAACGCAAATGTTGTCAGCGCTCTCGCACCACAGCTGGAAAACCTTCGTAAAGCATCTGAGATGGCTACCGTGATTGCGCACGATACAGTTCCATCTGTGCTCGCCAGTGCTAAGGCAGTCCTAAGCGAAAAGCAACTCGAAAGCGGCGTCGCAGTTGTCGATATGGGCGGAGCGACAACTGGGATTGCTGTATTTGAAGAAGGTGATTTGCAGTATACAGGCGTCGTACCATTTGGTGGTATGAATATCACTAATGACCTCGCAATCGGCTTAAAAACCGACCCTGAGGTTGCCGAGCAGATAAAACTAAAGTACGCATCTGCAACTCTACGCAAGGACAACGAAGGTATCAGTTACAAACACGAAGGCGAAATCTACAGCTTTCAGTCAGAAGAAATTGACGAAATCGTCGAGGCTCGCTTGGACGAGATATTTGATCTCGTACACAAAGAACTCAAAAAAGCTGGTCGCTCAGGGCAGCTGCCGAGTGGCGTTGTCCTTGTAGGTGGTGCGTCACAACTAAAGCACATGAGCGAATACGTACGTGAAAAACTCGGACTTGCTGTACGAATAGGTAAGCCATCAGGATTTGGTGGCGTCAATGAGACTGTCGAAACGCCCGAGTACGCTGCCGCAGTTGGCCTCATGTTACTTGATAGTGAAGGCGGCGCAAGTCGTGTGAACACAAAAAAATCATCGAAGAAATCCGCCATGAGCGGCGACGCACTGAAGTCGGCAACGCTCGATGATTAAAAATGTGTTCTCGAAGTTGAAGTCGTAGCCTTCATGCATGAAACGATGTATACTAATGAATAGATTTTTATAGAGTCCGGCTAGTTGAGGAGGGAATCCATGCCAGAAGTAAAACCAAGTGAAATACAGACATTCGCGAGCATCAAAGTAGTTGGTGTTGGCGGTGCTGGTGGTAGCGCAGTCAATCGCATGAAAGATGCGGGACTGAGTGGTGTGCAGTTTATTGCGATGAACACAGACGCACAAGCATTCACAATTCAAAAGCTGACATCAAAATTCACCTGGGACACAACACCACGAATGGTCTTGGCGCGGGTGCGGATCCGACTGTTGGTGAGCAAGCAGCTCGTGAGTCTGCAGATGAAATCCGTGACGCACTTGAAGGTGCAGATATGGTATTTGTCACGATCGGTGCGGGTGGCGGTACTGGCTCTGGTGCTGGTCACGTCGTCGCAGAACTTGCTCGTGATCTCGGTATTCTCGTTGTTGGTGTGGCGACACGACCATTTAGCTTCGAGGGTGAAAAGCGACGCATAAATGCCGAAAGTGCAATCGGTAACCTCGGTCGCCAAGTTGACACACTGATCACGATTCCAAATGACCGATTGCTTCAGACGATTGATCGACGTACGCCACTACTCGAAACATTCAAGATTGCCGATGATGTCTTGCGCCAGGGCGTGCAGGGTATTTCAGAGCTGATCACCGAACACGGACTGATTAACCTCGACTTTGCCGACGTAAAAGCAGTTATGAGCAATGCTGGATCTGCCCTCATGGGTATTGGCCGCGCAAGTGGCGAAGACCGTGCATGCCCAAGCAGCACAGCAGGCAATCGAATCACCACTCATCGAAGTATCAATCGATGGCGCAAAGGGCGTCCTGTTCAATGTGACCGGTGGTTACGACATGAGTATGTCTGAAATCCAAGAAGCGGCAGAGATTATCACTAGTGCTGTCTCACCTGATGCAAATATAATCTTTGGTGCAACGCTCAAGCCGGAACTTGAAGATGAGCTTATCATCACAGTTATTGCAACAGGTTTTGATAGTGCGTATTACAATGACGAAGCAGCCAAGCTAGAAGCCTCTGCTGGCATTGGTAACAGCGCGGCAGTTGATGAGGCTGTTGATTCACTCGATAACAGCACTGCAGTTACATCAAACGAAGACGCAGCCGCGCATTTTGCAGATGATAGCACAACCAACATCTGGGATCAGCCTGCGCAAGCTGACGATGATGACGATACACCAGCATTTCTCCGTCGACGCAAGAAAAAAGAAGAGAAAGAGTAGTCACTCGTGGCGCAAAAATACAAAATAGGTGACAGCCGCGTGCTTGAGTCGCGCGAATCTGCCGATGGCCTCGCTATTCGGCGACGACGTGAGACGTCAGACGGACATCGTTTTACGACCTACGAGCGCATAGAGCGTCGTAATATCGCTGTGGTCAAAAAAGATGGCACCCGAGAGCTATTTGACCGTGACAAGCTCGGTAACTCAATTCATCGCTCAGTTGGAAAATTCTTCCAGTCTGAGATGGAAGTTGAAGCGATTATCAATGATATCGAAGATAGCGTCTATGATCTAGGTGAAAACGAGGTACTTTCCAAGGCGATCGGGCAGGTAGTGCTCGACAAGCTCGCTCAGGCAAACGAAGTCGCGTATGTGCGCTTCGCCAGTGTATTCTATGAATTTCGAACGTTGGATGACTTCGTGCAAGATTCTCGATCAGAAACGACAACAAAAGGAAGAGAAGTAGCCCGTGCGCGCAGTCGTTGTCTACAAAGAAGAAAGCGACCACGCGCGAGAAGTATTTGACTATTTGCGAGATTTTGAGCGTCAGACTGGACGTGAACTCAGCAGGTCAATCCTGATAGTCCCGCTGGCATCGATTTTTGTCGGACGTATGACATCGTCGAATATCCAAGCATTATCGCACTATCTGACGGCGGTCAATTACTAAATTTGTGGCGAGGGCGACCATTGCCAACAATCAACGAGGTTAGTTACTATGGCTAAAGCACTAGAACCAGTCGATAAAATTGCTTTCGGAACGATACTTGCGGGAGCTGGCCTAGGCTTGGTAGCATCATTTGTGTTGAGTGTGGAGGCACTGACACTAGCAGCGAATCCAGACGCAGTATTAAGCTGTAGTGTAAATATCATCCTAAACTGTGCGACAGTGGCACAGCACGCATCTTCACAGGTCCTCGGTTTCCCAAATAGTTTTGTCGGCATGGTGACTATGCCTGTCATGATTACCATTGCGGTGGCGGGACTAGCCGGTGTTGTCTTTCCGCGTTGGTTTATGCGCGCAGCATGGATAGGTGCACTTGCGGGCCTGCTTTTTGCTGGCTGGATGTTCTACGAGAGCTTTGTGGTAATTCAGGCGCTGTGTCCGTGGTGCTTGCTAACTGACGTCTCGATGCTATTAGTTGTCTATGGTCTTTTTCGCTACAACGCTATGAACAACAATCTTTGTATCAAAAGCGAGAAGCTCGGTGAGATATCGCGCAAAAACTATGATCTAATGACGCTTATTGCAGTATTTGTCGTTGTCGCTGCGATAATCATACTCAAATACGGCAACGGCCTGTTTTCATAAGAGGCGAGCTCGTTGCTCTATAAAGCTACTTTGCTTTTCATAGTACTTATGATAAAATTCTGTAAGAATTAAGTTCTTTTGGGGATATTTAAAAATAGGAGGATAGATTGTATGCGAATACGATTACTACCTGTAACAAGTTTATTGGCGATTGGTGCAGTTTTTGTGGGGGCTCCAGCAGCTTTTGCAGCGCTGACGGCGAGCTCTAACCTAACACAAACGGTTAACCCTGGTGCGCTCAGCACGAGTATCCTCGATAGTGGAGGCAGCCCTGTTGTGTCACCATCCTTTGGCATGAGTGCTACCACAGCGTCAACTACTACCCAGACCTCAACTGGTATATTTGGTGACAACGCTCAACGTATCACTGTCGAGAACCCTGGCGCGTCTAATACCGGATGGACACTCGCACTGTCTGCCACTGGATCATGGAGCGACGGTGGAACGAACAGTTATCCATACGACGGTGCATCAGCAGCAGCCGGGCAGTTATCAGTCAATCCGAGCGTAGGTACGCTGAACTCTACGTTTGGCACTTCAGTGGGTATTTCGACAGGCAGCTCGAGCACTTTTGTCAGTGGTAGCGTTAGTAGTATTCAGCTTCTCAATGCAGGTGCCGGATCGGATGATGCCTGGAGAGGGTATCTGACTGGTGTCGGTCTGAGTCAAACCGTGCCTGCAGCTACGCCCGCAGCTAACTACTCTTTGACCGTTACACAAACGGTAACGGCACAGTAAGCCTAATCTACGGATGCTCATAGGCGCTGTCTGCTCATAGCGCCTATGATATACTGTAACCAACGCTAATATGGGGGAAACCAAGCAATGAAACACCTAGCATTGTTACACCGTGCCAGCATCGTTGGAGTGCTATTTGCGCTACTCACCGTGTTGCCAGCGGGTGCAATCGCATATGATGGTATAGGTGGTCGTCCAGCAAACCCAGACCCAAATAATCCGCGCAGCCAATCAATCTTCGTCATGACTCTCGATCGCGGAGAGGTTGGTAAAGATGAAGTCTTGGTCGTTAATAATAGTGGTGCGCCGCAGACTATACAGCTCTATGCTGTCGATGGACAAACAACGAACACCGGTTCGTACACGTGCAAGCAACGCTCAGATTCACGTGCTGATGTAGGTGCATGGATAACGTTATCAAAAAAGGAAGTCAGACTCGCAGATAATAAAAACGAAAAAGTGGCATTTACTGTAAGTATGCCAAAAAATGCTGATGTTGGCGAACACAATGGGTGTATCGTCTTTGAATCAAAAGATAACCTATCTGATTCCGAAGCAATCAAGGGCGGTAATGTGCGCGTCAAGACACGACAAGCCATTCGTGTGGTAGCGACAGTACCGGGTGATCTTCATCGTGACGTATCGATTGAGAGCTTTAACATTACAAAGACCAATGGCAAGCCGACATACAATCTTAGCCTT
Organism: uncultured Candidatus Saccharibacteria bacterium; assembly: GCA_963747455.1. Taxonomy (GTDB): domain Bacteria; phylum Patescibacteriota; class Saccharimonadia; order Saccharimonadales; family Saccharimonadaceae; genus SZUA-359. The sequence goes on from CAVVEW010000001.1 coordinate 249,054, forward strand.
GAGAACGATGGTAATGTATCTGCTGATGTAGATGTAAAGGTTCGGGTCACATCATTCGCAGGCAACGAATTGTTTTCAAACGGTGGCGGCTATCCAGTCCTTTCTAATAACAAACTTAACCTCACGTACACACAGCAAGAAGCTCCTATGTTTGGAGGATGGTATGTTGCTGAAGCGACCGTACACTACAATGCCAAAGCAGCTGAACTAGGCACAAACAGCAGTGATGTGACCACAAAATCTAGCGGACAGAAACTGATATTTATCGCACCTACTCTTGCTGGCGGATTCATTCTACTGAGTGCGTTTATCGCTATAGGTGGCGTGATCGCATGGTATGTCAGACGTATGCTCCATCACAAGCAAGTAGTTACGTCTGGAGACACGTACAAAGTGAAAAAAGCAGACACAATCCAATCAGTTGCAGAAAAACATAGCATGAGCTGGAAATATCTTGCTGCCATTAACAAGATCAAAGCGCCATACGTGCTGAAAGCGGGACAAGTTCTCCATGTATCTTCGAAAAAAAATCAGCATAAAAAATAGCGGATCGCCTATACACAGGATCGTCCAACCATGGTTGCCGTTTGCACACACGATCAATCGAGCCAAGGCGATACCATGTCAGTGATACGATTCTTAGCTCTTGCAGCTATACTTTGCGGTATTCTGACAGGCACAGAAGCAGCTGCTCTTGGCAGTAAAAATACTATGCTCAGCCAAACGGTTGATCCGATTACCTGCGTTTATACGATTACAGAAGCCGGAGGTAGCACGAGCAGTTCTACGGCTTGTGATAGTTTGGCGCCAGCGACGCTTGATACTGTAGAGCCGCGGAGAGGGAAACCGCTACTCGGGGGGACGCTCACGACTGTGGACCTGTTGAATTTTCGTGTGTGGGTTGGGGGTGAATGGTTTACCTCTGGAATCAGTAACAGCCTTGTGATAAACGGAGGATTTTGGACGCTTGACCTAGCAACGCTCTCGCGGCCTCTTGCCGTTGGCGATTACAGTATCGTGCTCGAAGAGCGGACGACTTCTGACTTTTTGCTCCGCTCGATTTACACAGAGGTACTATCTATACCGCGTGTTATCATCGTCCGAACGGATACTGCCGATGGAAGTGGTACGACTTCGGAGTATGTATCCTCAGACTCATATGGAAATAACACGACTGTTTTTGGGGCGGGGGACATCAACACTACGCCATACGATGGACAAACACCTGATAGCCAGCTGTTGGATGAAACCCGTGGGCTGCGTCTCTACACCTCTGATTCCGCTCAGAACCAGTCACAGGTACGCTCAATCATCACGACTTTATTTGGTCTAGCCATAGTAGCTGCCGTAGGATATATCGGTTATCTGAGTGTTTCGAGTATTTTCAATGCTAAGCGTTAGCATTTACAAAATCTTTTTTGTCGGGTACACTACAGTTAGAAAATAAGGGGGGAACATGGCTAAAAACCATCCAACATATAAACACGCATGGTATGCACTTGCAGTCGCACGTATCATGCTCGGGTTTGTCTTTTTATGGGCATTTCTCGATAAGACGTTTGGCCTCGGCCTCGCGACACCTGCAGAAAGATCATGGATAAGTGGCGGTTCGCCAACAACAGGTTTTTTGTCGCAAGGTGTAAATCCAGACAGTCCGATGCTAAGCTTTTTCCAAGGGCTTGCTGGTCAAGCTTGGGTCGACTGGCTCTTTATGCTCGGCCTTCTCGGTATCGGCGTAGCGCTCATCTTGGGCATTGGTCTGCGTATCGCAGCAGTTAGCGGTACGCTACTGCTCGTACTCATGTGGGCAGCTGAAAATCCACTGGAAAACAATCCAGTAGTCGATGACCACCTGATTTACGCAGCTATGCTTTGGGTGTTTGCATTTTCACGCCGCGAATGGAGTCTCGCAAACTGGTGGCTGAAGCAAAAGTTCGTCAAAAAGAACTCTTGGCTCTGGTAATAGTGATAGTTAAAAAAACCGCCCGGCGACTTTGCTGGGCGGTTTTTAGTTGAAAGCTGTTTGATTTATAGGTTTTTTATAAAACCAAGTACGTTTTTATTGCGTAGGAATTGAGCACTATAGGTGATAGAGGCAGCTAAAGCTCCGGCGAGAAGGACTGCGTATGAAGCAAGTGACGTTGCACCAGTTTGAGGAAGCTCAGTCGCGACACCACTGACATCTTTGACAGGTTGCTCAGCAACTGGTGATGTTGGTTCTGGACTACTTTGTGTCGTTGGTTCAGGGCTACTCGGTGTAGATGGAGTTTCGCTTGAACCTTTTCCACCCGTAGGAGTCGTATCACATTCTTCTTTCTCAGGCTTTTTGTGATCATCTTTTCCTCCATGATCATCCTGCGTCCCATGGTCGTCGTCTTTTCTCCCATGATCATCGTCTCTGGTACTGCCGTTGTGACTTTTATCTTTGTCGCAGTCTTTTTCATCATGATCTTTTGTGTGACCAGAAGGCATTTCACATTCTTTGTTGGGCAACTTTTTACCTTCTGCATGATCATCTTCGCTGTGGTGGCCAGTATTCTTGACAATAGAATGATAATCAACAGATATTTTTACATAGGGATTTGTTGCCGAGTTTGTGGCGTGGCAAATAGTATCGCGGTGTTCCTTCTCAGACGATTTTTCGTGTTCGCGTTTTTCGGATGTCTTGTGATTCGATTTTGCTGTGTTGTTGTGGGCACTAGCTGGCATGGCAAATGTTGCACTACCGGCAAGCGTACTGCTGATAACAGCGGCACTGATGATTAACTTGGCTGATTGCATATATTGCTCCTTGTCTCACACGTGACAATTAAAAACGCCGCAAAGGTGCACCCTCGCGGCTAATTTGCATATATTACTATACTTATATCTAAATGTCAATAGTATTTTTCACAAAACTATGTATAATTAGAGTAAGCACAATCAGCTCCCGTCATATCTGAACCTAGAAACATAAGAGGTAAAGCGATACTTCTTTTTTATTTTGCTTATGCTTGCAATAACTTTGACTCGGAGTAAAATTCGTATATTAACTTTATATTCAGAATGTGGAGTTCTGAAAGGGGAGTGTGTATATGAGGAGTGCAATACTAAAACGCGTGACATCGGGGCTGTTAGCCGGAATGTTACTTCTAACGAACGTGCTTTTGCCTGCACAGCCAGCATTTGCAAGTGGCCCGCGTTCAGGTGGTTCAGGTAACTCAAGTGAACATGATAATCATGAGAACAGTAGTTGTCATCAAGACAACGATAATAATGGTAGAAACTTATACAGCAAGGAGTCAGCGAGCTTTTACAGTAATGGAAAAACTAATAATCACGACGATAGAGATGACTGCGAAGAACCCCCTGAGTCTGTTAAAGTTCCGTCTACGCCCGCTGTAAAATGTGGAGATGATGGTCTTGAGTGGGTAAAACCTGCGGATACCGAAAAAGTAAAGTGGGCGTATGCGCAAAACGGTGATCTAGTCGCTACCACTAAGTCTGGCTACGAGTTCGAGGGCGGCCACACTCGCAAAAATTACGGAAAAGCCTCTGCTCAAGGTGACGAATCAGAGTGTGGACCTGAAAAAGTCACGATACCACAATCACCCGAAGCTGTTGATCTATGCGGACTTAATAATGCGTACTGGGATGTAGATGCGCTCAATGCAATGGGCTACGAGCACGTTACGTTCAAGCTTAACAATGATAACGAGCTAGTAGCTAAGGCGGACGAGGGCTACGTTTTCGCTGAAAATGACGAACGAACTTACAACTACGGCATAGCGGTTGATAGCGGTAAGCTTTGTGAGGCTACGTCTGTGGAGCCAAAGTTTGTCGACAGGTGTGGCACGGCAAATGATTACTACATCGTTAAGGATACTGAGAACGTCGAATACTACAACGGTGACACTCTACTCGTCGCTGGTGAAAAGAACTATGTGACTGACGCATCTGAAGTTACTATCACAGCGAAAGTAACTAATCCAGACTATGAAATCACTAACCCTACGCCGTATACATATACATTTACGAACAAAGCTTGCCACGCAAAGGTAGAGCTCGAAGCAAAGGCATGGTGTGTCGGTGTTGATACGAAAGTAAAAGCTGTATTAACCAACAATACGAACTCGTGGCAGGCATACGAAGTCGTCGTAACAGATGAAAATGGCGTCGAAGTCACAAGCTGGACTGCACAAGTTGGTGCTGGTCAAACCAGCCCACGATCGCAGATAGTAGCCGGTGATGGAGAATATACTCTTAGCGTCTACAGCTACAACCATGAAAAACGTGGCAACAAGCTGCTCGCTGAGCAAATAGTGATGACTGAGTGTGAGGATACGTTCACACCTGAGATCTACAAAAAGAATCAGGACGGCGCTGTCTTGAACACCGGTACCTTCACGGTCACAATCTGCCAGTGGTATGAACTGTATGCAATCTCACAAACGACTGAAGACCCGGGTAAATGCAAAACTAAGGAGAACGTAATGTTTGGTACGGGTGGTACGTGGTTTGCGAACAACGTTGATTACGTCGCAAACGTACCAACGCAAGTTACTATCACCGAGACAGAGGCACCCGTTGGTTGCACCCCCGCTGCAATACCATGGGTATTTGAATGGGGCTACAACCGAGAGGAGTACAATCTCTTGAACAGCAACTATCTCCCAAGCGGCAGCTGGAACACTACTGACGGTTCTAACGTGTTCAACCTGTACAATAACTGTGACGAGCCAGGCAAGGGCGGAGAGACTCCTACGCCAACTCCTACTGTCACAACAACTGTTACACCAGTTGAAACACTTGCTGAGACTGGTGACAACGAAAACGCAATCCTGGTAGTTGCTGGTAGCATGCTACTTGCATCAATCGGTCTCGCGCTTTCTCCACGATTTCGTCACAATGAAATCTAGAGTACAAAACTAAAACAACCTCAAAGGAGCGCCGACAAGGCGCTCCTTTGGTGAGTTGCTTATGCTAGTGAGCACAAAATCACTGTGATATAGTTTGCGTATGCCGGTAAACGAACGAAATCAATCGCAGGAATACGTCATTCGTGACGCTGATCCAGAGCGAGACGCCACGCAGGCAGCAATGCTCATGGCGAAAGCTTGGTGGAGAACATATGCTGATAGAGAACAGGGTCTGAGACATAATCTCAATGTCGCTCGTAACAGCCTTGCATTTATCAAAAGAATTCCGCTCCGTAAGCAATGGATGGAACGAGTTGCGCAGCAGCGAGCAGAAGGTGACAATAGCGAAGATTATCTCGTTGCCGAAATGTCAGGAAGAGTAGTTGGTCTGTGCCTAGCGATGGAAGCTACTGATAGGGAAACCGGTGAACGCAGAGGCACAGAGCTACGCTCACTATTTGTATCTAATCGCCATCGCGGGAAAGGGATTGGAGGCGCACTCTTGGACGTTGTGCAAGACAGGCACCCAGAAGATTCGCTCTATTTAGGCGTTGTTTCTGAGAATACAAGTGCTATCGAGTTTTACGAACAGCATGGCTTTGCTATGAACACTCCTGCCGAAGTGGCCTCAGCGACTGTACCTGGCTCTGACTATCTTGAGCAGATTGAAATGAAGCGTGAAGCCCCTCACGGTGATTGATTATTACGCTGACTAGTGTTACAATCACAGATAAGACGTTTGAGTGGCCATCACCCACGAGTCGCAGGAAGAAATCGCTAGCGAGAGTAGAACCTGCCGTGAGACTGCGTAAAAGTTCATAACAAAGTGCGAAAAGAGGAATCTCTTTTTCGAAACTGGATGGTACCGCCCGAAACCTCGGGTTCCAGTAGCGAAAAAGGGATTTTTAATTGGGGAAGAATGCCAATTACTATCTAAACGAGAAGCGGTGCGGATTGTACGCACCACGTACGCGGAAAATAATATAATAAAGGAGGCAGAATTATGGGTGAGTCTAAACTAGTAACATTTATCGGTGGATTTTATATATTCGGAGCTGCTGTCGTAGGGCTGTCTCTGATTTTTGGTGGAGATTCGATAAACACGATTTTTGATATATCTTCCTCATTTCCGGATCAACTAACCAAATTGCTTGTCGTGTTGTTTTTTCTTCCCGCAGGATATCTATATTTGCAAAGGGCCAAGCTTGGGTACTGGCTTGTCCTTGTAAGTGCAATCGTATTTTTCTTTATTAGCGCAACACTCCTGACGGAACAGGGTACGCAGCCATATGTCGGAAATATGCTTTATGCTCTCTTTGTAGTCGTAGTCACGGTAATTCGAAGAAAAGAGTTTGTAAATAGTTTGGGTGAGATAGTGTCGAAGAAAGGCTAGCATCATGAAGTTTAAAAGTAATACACGCCGTCGCGCGCTCGAATACGAAAAAGATTGGGTGCAGAAGTGGAAGCTCGATAAAACATTTGAAAAATCTGTCGAGAATCGACCAAAAGATAACTCGTACGTGTTTTATGACGGTCCACCGTTTATCTCAGGCAATCCGCACCACGGTACACTCCTCAGTTCGATTGTAAAAGATGCCGTACCTCGCTACCAAACAATGAAAGGCAAGCGTGTCGAGCGTGTCTGGGGATGGGACTGTCATGGTCTGCCAGCGGAGCGTTTTACCGAAAAGAAGCTCAACATTCACTCACGCGAAGAAGTGCTCGAGTACGGCCTCGAAAAGTACATCAAAGCTACACGCGAAAACATGGTGCAAACCAGTAGCGAGTGGGAAGACGTGGTCGATCGGATTGGTCGTTGGGTCGACTTCAAGGGTGCCTACAAAACCATGGACAAACAGTACATGGAAAGCATTTGGTGGGCGTTTAAGGAGCTCTATGAAAAAGGCAAAATCTATGAAGGTGAAAAAGTACTTATGTACTGTACGCTCGACGGGACGCCACTAAGTAAAGCCGAAGTAACGATGGACGCGGGAGCATATCAGGATGTAACCGACCCGAGTGTGTATGTGAAGTTTAAGCTGAAATCTGAACCCAAAGCGATGGGTGATGAAAAAGGTGACGAAACAAAACCGCTATACATGCTAGCTTGGACAACAACGCCGTGGACTTTGCCTGCTAACACCGCTTTAGCGGTAAACCCGAAGTCGCAATATAACGAATACATACTCGATGACGAGCGAGTTATTATTGCAGCAGATCAAGCAGTTAATTTTTCGGTAAATCATGAAAAAGACGGTCTAAAGTACGGCGAAAATCCTAAGCTCGTACGTTGCTTCATGGGGTCTGAGCTTGTAGGCCTAAACTATGAGCCGCTTCTGGGCGTAGATCGTGGCGAAAATGCGCATAAGGTATGGGCAGCTTCGTACGTTGATACAGATGTTGAAGGTCACGGCACCGGCATCGTTCACCTCGCACCAACCTATGGTGAAGAAGACTACGCGCTCGCCAAAGAAAAAGGTTTCCCGGCCGTGCACGTCATTGACCAGAACGGTTTCTATACCGAGGGTGACTGGGAAGGCAAGAACGTCTGGGAAGTGAATAAGCCAATCGCTAAAGAGCTCAAAGAGCGCGGCGTGGTCTGGAAGATTGACTATTACAAACACAGCTATCCGCACTGTCACCGCTGTGGAACGAAGCTCATGTACAGAGCCCACCCGAGCTGGTTCATGGACATTGCAGGCCAGCGCCAAATGATGCTCGAAAAGAACGAGCCAATTAACTGGTTCCCAACACACCTGAAGCATGGGCGCTTCGAAAAGACGGTTCTGTCTGCACCAGATTGGAACATATCGCGAGACCGTTTCTGGGCGACGGCTATGCCTGTATGGAAGACCGAAAGCGGCAAAGTCAAAGTCATTGGTAGCTATGCCGAACTCAAAGAACTCAGCGGAGTCGAGCTCGATGACTACCACCGCCCATGGGTCGATGACATCACATTCGAAATCGACGGTGAGACCTACACCCGTATCGACAAAGTTATGGACAGTTGGTTTGAAGCAGGTTCAATGCCGTTTGCACAGTTCCACTATCCGTTCGAGAATAAGCAGAAGTTCGAGGAAAATTTCCCTGGTGATTTCATTGTTGAGTATATTGGCCAAGTTCGCGCTTGGTTCTACTACATGCATGCTATGAACGTGGCACTATTCGGTGAAAATTCTTTCAAGAACGTCATCACGACAGGGACGCTTGCCGGCAGCGACGGACGGAAAATGAGTAAAAATCTACGGCAACTATACCGACCCGAACGAGCTAATGGATAAGTTTTCTGCAGACAGTCTGCGCTTTACGCTGCTTGCAAGTCCAGTGTTGAACGGCGAGGACTTTTCGCTCAAAGACAAAGACGTCGGCGACGTCGCCCGCAAGCTCAGCATGATCTGGAATATGTACGACTTTTTCACGATGTATGCCGAAGTCGATGGATGGAATATGACGGCGAACTAAAGGATCCGATCGAAGACGCAACAAACCCGCTCGATATCTGGATTATCAGCCGCTTACACCAACTCGTTCACGAAGTCGAAACACACATGGATAACTACGATCTGCCGAGTGCGCTCAATCCGATTTTGCCGTTTCTCGACGACGCCAGTAACTGGTATGTACGTCGCAGCCGACGCCGCTTCTGGAAAAGTGAGGACGATGGTGACAAGCAAATGGCCTACCAGACACTGCACTATGTGTTGGTTCGTCTCGCGTACGTCCTGGCGCCGTTTACGCCATTCCTGGCAGAAGAGCTGTATAGCAAACTCACCGGCGACAAGGAATCAATCCACCTCAAGGATTGGATGCCAGCAGGCCCTGTGAATGAACTGGCCATGAACGACATGGACCAAGTGCGCGACTACGTCAACCAAGGCCTCAGCCTGCGCGCAAAAGCAGGTCTGAAGGTTCGTCAACCGCTCGCGAGCGTGACCGTACCCGAATTTGGCCAGCATCTGGATTTCAAACCGATTCTACTCGATGAGTTGAACGTGAAATCAGTGAAAAAGGGCAAGGAAGTCGCAATCGATGAAAAGCTAACACCGGAACTGAAGCGCGAAGGTATGATGCGCGAGGTTATTCGCCATGTACAGTCAGCTCGCAAAGCGGCCGGACTAAATGTTGATGACCGTATAACCCTAGCACTCGAAACCAGTGCGCAAGAGCTGCAGCGTGCAATCGACGAGCATACGGACACGATTTCGGCAGAAACATTGGCTAATAGCGTCGAGAAAAGCGAGCTCGATTTCGCGCAAATGGTCAGAGTTAATCAGAACGAACTTACTGTCTCTTTGCGGAAGGTATAGCCATGCAAGCATCAACTGAACATGTGCTGAGCTTGCAGAATAACGACAAGCCACTCGTATACACCGCCATGAGCAAACATCTATTTTATATGCGCGAGCATATATCGCGGTTTGTTCTCGAGCAGGATGCTGTTCCGCTCAATCCATTCATGTTGTTCAATTACTTCCTCGGAGATACCGTTGATCGTGATGTGGTGCGACAGGCGAATAACGTCGTTGTCGCAAAATGTGATGAGCTGTGGCAGTTTGGTCCGGTCAGCGACGGAGCATTAGCTGAAATCGTGCAGGCACGTCGTGATGGCAAACCTGTGCGGTACTTTCGGGTAGAAAATTCGAAAGATATTACCGAAATAACTAAAAAACAGGTAGAATTAGAGGCAGAAGTAAAAGACGGGAGAGAACTATTATGAGCAAGAAACTATACCGATCGAAACTGACAAGAAAATCGCAGGTGTCTGTGGTGGACTCGCGTGAGTACACAGGCATCGACTCTACAATTTGGCGTATAATTTTCATATTTTTGGCCCTTCCAGGTGGTGCGCCCGGCAGTTATCCCGTATTTGATTCTGTGGGTCGTCGTTCCGCAAAAAGAAAGCGCCTAAATGAAATGCAACCAATGATTATCGATGTTCGCGAGCCATTTGAGTTTGCCACCAGCCACGTTAAAGGCGCGGTAAATATCCCAATGGGGAAGTTTGAAAATGGAAAATACAAGAAAAAACTAGCTGGAGCTGGCAAAGATGATGAATTCATCTTATATTGCCGCAGCGGTGCACGAGCAGGAAGTTGCGCCATGGCTATGGCACACGATGGTTTCATGAACGTAAAAAATGGCATAAATGAAGCGACCGTACGTCGCACTCTCGGGATTTGATATGAACGACGAGTCACTTCAATTGGATATAAAAAAGTATCTCGATGAAGCAAAGATGATGCAACTCGCTACCGCGAACAATAACGCACCTTGGATCTGCAATGTATGGTTTGCAGCCGACAAGGATCTCGCCATGTATTGGATATCATCTTCGACGCGACGGCACTCTCAGGAGCTAAATGATAACCCCCTCATTGCAGCAGCGGTGTGCGTCGTGCAACATCCAGACGAGTCAAATCGGGGCGGGCTACAAATCGAAGGGCGGGCAAGCGAAGTGACAAACCCACTTGAAATTGCAAAAGCCCTGAAGCTCTATGTTGCGCGGGGGATCTTCACACTCGATCAAATAAAAAAGTTTATGTCAGATGTAACAAAGCCGCACAAATTTTATCGCATTACGCCGAGCCGTATCGTGTTTTTCGACCCTAGTGCAAAAGAGTCTGTGCGTGAATATATTGCTTAGTTAGTACGTACGTCGCGGCGTATAAACCCGAGCCAGCCGATGACCGTCAGAACGAGAATAGCTACGATGATGACGAGTGTATATTTGCCGTTAAGACCATTTGTCATAATTTGAGGGCTGTTGTAGTAATGCAGTAGGGATAATTTGTCGATGGTTTGGAGCTTATCGACGGCAGGAGCAAGCGAGGTGATAAATAAGCTCGCCACGGCGTATCCGGCACCTATGAGGATTGCATACGCCTTACTGCCAGTCGCCATTGCTACAGCAAACGCAACCATACCATACGCGATGTTGATGAGCGCAAGTGAAAATACAGATTCCAAAACCCTAGTATAGTCGGCTGTTTCATTGATGATGAGCAGCGCAGGCACGAGTGCGATCATTGCACTCAAGGTGATGCCTATGACGACGAGATTCGCCGCTGCCCATTTTTGGAAATATACCTTCGTCCGACTGACAGGGAAGCTGAGAAGAGACTGCATGCGGCCATCGGCTTCTTCGCTCGCGCTGATGCCCATAAAAATCAGCACCGACATGATAAGTGAAACGATATAGAGGTTTGGTCCAAAGATTTGTTGACCGATGTAGCCAGGAACAGTCTTGAAGTCAGCAACATTTCCGACCAGACTTTTAGTGAGTCAGGTACGGAATTGACAATGTCCTCGACACCTGTTTGTGAAAATGAAGGATACAATACCATGGTGATGAATACAATAAAGATGATTGCACCCGACCAGCCGAGAAATTGCCAGCGCATCGTGTAGAGGCTTTTGAGTAGAATATTTTTAAACATCGAGCTTCTCCTTTGAGCGGTAGTAGTCCATGAAAAGTTCATCTAGTTGCGGCTCTAGGATCTGGATGTCGTCGATCTGCTTCATCGCCACAATCCGAATAAGCTCATTGTAGTTACCCCGAAAGGTAAACTGGCGCCGTTTACCAGTGGCGTGCAGATGCTCGACACCACGGAGGCTTTTTAGCTGCGAATCTGGCGCTACATCTTTATAAGTACGTTGACTTGACGCGGTGCTTCCTCGAGGAGCTCATCGAGCGTTGCAACGCGCAACAGTTTGCCGTCGCGGATAAACCCAACTCGATCACAGACAGCCTGTACTTCACTCAGCACGTGAGAGCTCATAAATGTCGTTTTGCCCGTTTTTCTGCGCTCACGGATAATCTCATTGAACTCGTTTTGCACCAAGGGGATCGAGACCCCGATGTTGGCTCATCGAGAATCAGCAAGTCTGGGTCGTGCATGAGCGCGGCAACCAATCCAATCTTTTGACGATTACCACGAGAGAGCGATTTGATCTTTTTGCCTGTCTCACAGCGCAATCGAGTGATAAGGTCGTGCATTCGATCTGCATCGACAGAACCATGTAGATGACTGGCGTAGTCGAGATATTGTTTACCGGTGAGCCCCGGGTCGGTCGTCATGTCACCAGAGAGGTAGCCGATGTTTTGGCGTACTTCAACGCTATCACGATGCGCGTCTTTACCGAGCACAGTGATAGTGCCACTGTTTGGTCGTAGCAGATCGAGGATTGTATTGATAGTAGTAGACTTACCGGCGCCATTAGGCCCTAAAAATCCAAAAACTTCACCTTGTACTACTTCTAAGTTGATATCCTCGATCCCACGACTCTTGCCATATGTTTTCGTGACATTTTTTAGCTCGAGCACCACCGGAGAAGACGATTTTTTCATATATTCAGCATAGCGCTACCAGATATTTTTAGCAAACGATGGCTTGGCCCAGTAACGCTAGGGGAGTATACTGAATATAAGCTTAAAGTAAAGTTGCTATCTGGTGGATATCAGCTGGGAGAGGAATTCAGATCATGCGAGTATCTGTAACGAGGAATAAAACAAACGTAGGCCGCTTTAGTGTCTTTGCATTTGCCGTCGCGGCGCTTATTGTGCAGCCGTTACTGTCGCTGAACTTGCCGTCGGCGTTTGCTGCGGCCCCTACCACACACTTCGTGAGTGGGACCGGTATAGATAGTGCAGATTGTTCTGTAGAGGCAAGTCCGTGCCTTACAATCCAACATGCAGTAGATCAGGCTGCATCAGGAGACAAGGTCTCTGTAGCTGCCGGTGATTATAACGAAGACGTTACTATTAATGACAAAGTCAGCCTAGAGGGTGCCGGTGCCAGTTCAACGACTATTATTGGAGTATTAGACTATACCGTAAGACTGAAGGCAGGTGCGTCTGAAACAAAAATCTCAGGCTTTACTCTCAAAAACAATATAGCCGGGAAAGCCGTACTAAAGCTAGAAACAGGCGCAGCACTCAATACTCTGTACATCACAGGAAACCATTTTATCTCTAACAATGCTCACCTCATATATGCCGGCAATGTAACAAATAGCAATTTTACGAGTAATACATTTTACGTAAATGGCATTACAAATACTCCTACAAAAAAGGCAGGGGTTTATTTCGAGCCTGCGTCTAATGGCAATACGTTCAAGAATAATAAGTTTGTTGGATCGACGGACTCTATGGCTATAGGGGTGCAGGGGAATAACAACATTTTTCTAACAAATAAGCTCAACGGGCTCACGACCAGTTATGATAAGGTTGTCGAGTTTCCAGGAACTGGCAATACTTCTATGGGTAACCTTTTGGCGCAAACCAAATCAGCGTTACGTCTAACACTAGTGATTTCCGCGGTGTCTTTAGTACATTTGACAAAGCTTTAGATATTGCGCAACCTGGCGATGCGTTTGTAATGAACTCAGATATGACTGTTGATCACCAGGTTACGATAGATATGCCTCTGACACTTGACGGTAATACGCACACTATTAAGTCGAACTTCAACTACGTATCTCCAATTAACGATAACAACGCGGCTGTCGGCATTATTGGAGCGTCTGACGTTACTATAAAGAACTTGACCACGGATGGCACAGGCACTACTGGCCTCTATGGAATTAACGTCTATGAATCAACTGGCGTAAACATCAACGACGTAATGCTCATGAATAGTGGCAAGTACGGATTGAACGTCAATAGTTCTACTGTCACAGTCAACAACATCACAACTAAGAACAACGGTTGGGGCGGAATCGACGTCGATCCACAAACTTCACTACCTGCGCAACTAACGGTAAATGGTACGAGCAATCATGATGAGGCACTCGCAGATATTTACGTCGACAACGACACAAAAGATGCAACCGTCAACGATACACAAGACCAGTACAACTGGGTGCGAAGTGGTATTGCTAATCCCGTGCGCGACCACGACCGTGTATATAAACTAAATGCGCCTCAAGCGCAAGGTACGGTAGTCGTAAGTGGTGACACCGCCAGCGCTGAAAACGTTCCTGGTTGGATGTTCAACCGTGACACAGGTACGCAGTCACCGTTTGAATTCAACAATGACGCAGCAAGCATAGGAAGGGGTAGCTTATACGCAAAGCCAATTAGTGGAACAAACGGGAGCCACAAATTCATTGGTGAGCTGTTCTTCAACAGTCAAAAAATTACTGAACTGAACAACATTACTTACGACTTCAAAGAAAAAAGCGGTAGCGCTACGTCATATAAACAATACTACATGAACGTGTATGCAAATTATGGGGGTTCATCCGCCACCAACTATTACGATTGCAAGTATGATGTTCTACCGGCAGTCGGATCGACCGGTGCGTTCACAACAGTTAATTTTGACCCATCTCAGAACTATACCGTTAAAACTCACTCGGGAGCAGCAACCTGCCCTGTTAATCCATCAAGTATGGGCGCTAACGCAACAATCCGCGCCATAGCTCTAAACGTGGGCGATACTAGCCTTAACGACACAGGTGTAAGTGGCTACCTAGACAACGTTGTCGTAAAGACTAGCAACACCGTCACGACATATGATTTCGATCCAGACACGACCGTACCGACTGTCAGCAACATAAAAATGTTTGTAAATGGCCAAGAATCAACCTTCATGCGCCCTGGCGATACAGTTAAGGTTCGAGCAACTGTAGCCGACCCAACGCCTGGATCTGGGATTAACCCAGCCAAAGTTCGCTTACTTGCGCGTAGTATAGCAACCACTGATGGAGGCTATATAGACTCTGGATACTTCGTAAACACTAGTGGAAACACCTACGAGCGGACCTTTACATTCCCTGTAGATGGTAAATACATCGACACGCACAAAGTCATCACTCAGGATATCGACGGCTTGCGCTTTTATATCAAAGCATACGATAACGCGAACAACTACACTAACTCTGCATCAAAGACGTTTACCAACGACAAGACTATCCCTGAGATGCAAAACATCAAGCTCTACGTCAAAAACGGCAGTGGCACATACGCAACAAGTAGCTACGTAAAGGCAGGTGATCAAGTGCGAGTAGAAGTAGAAGCAAGCGACGCAGCCTCAGGAGTAAAGAACGTTGAGTTCCGTATCCAAGACGCTAGTAGTGGCGCGTACGTGGCCCCACGAGTCTATGAGGCAACTCCTGTGGGTGGCAATACATACCGCTACGACTTTACAGTTCCTGCAGACGCTAAATACATCAATACGCACGGACCAATTTCTACTGCCCAAAATGGTTTGAGCTTCTGGGCGCGGGCCTACGACAATGTCGGCAACTACGGTAACGGCACAAACACGAACGGTCTAAGCGGCAACTTTACCCTCGACAGTACTGGTCCTAGTGTGAACGACATTGTCTTGAATGGACAGGCGGTTGACCCTGCTTACGTACGCAGTGCGAACTGCCAAACACCGACACATTTCTATACCGTGAACGGTACTGTTGACCTGCAAGCTGTGCTAACAGATACCGGTAGCGGTGTGGCTAGCTCGCACTATAAAGTTCGCAAACTCAACGCAAGCGGCTGTACGTTAACTAGTGTATTTAGCTCAAACTACTTCAATCTATCGAACGTAAGTGGCCATGAATGGGCAAACACATCTGGCTTTGATACGACCACCGTACCTAGCGATGGCGAATACACTATCTTGCTACAGACAAAAGATGCTGTCGGCAACACGACAACCAGTTATATTGATGTGACCATTGATAACACCGCACCAGTAATCACGATTACACAGCCAACCAAGACGACAATTCTATTTCCTGGCCAAGTGACAGTCCAAGGCTTAGTCGACGATATTACAGTCGCTACTGTAACCGTGGACTTTAATGGTGAAAATAAACAGACGGATGTTAATCCTTTGACCGGGGAGTGGGCAGCTATTTTCGAAGGTGTTCTAGCTGGTCAGTACGATTTAAGCGTCACGGCCGAGGATGCGAATGGGAACATCGGAGAGGCGAATCTCGCCAATATACCTGTAGACGTGAGTCCGGCGGGCATCTCGGCACCTGCCAACACTGCCAACCCAACCGGCACCGGGACCACAGGCGGCACCGTCACAACTACGCAAACACCAGCACAGCAGCTCTTTACACCGCTCGCATTTGGCCTACCACAGGCTGGTACTCAGGTTCAAAATGCTGGCACAGCAGAGCAGGCAAGCGAAGCCGATGCGACTGAAGGCGAAGTCCTCGCTGATGAAACGTCGAACAATGATGTTAAGGCCGCAGAGACTAGTTCGACTACAGAAGACGATACAACAGAAGCATCATCATGGAGCCTCTTCGGGCTTGCATGGTACTGGTGGCTGCTCATCCTTGCGGCTATTACGGCTACAATCTACGCCGCCACGCGAACTCGTGACTCTGACAACGCGTAGCTACCTGGCAGGGCACAGCGTCTACCGCTATACTTAGCAATTTGTTATACTGTAAGCAGAAAAAAAGCATAGCACTATGAAACACAAAAAATCCCCTAGTAAAAACAGAACATTCGGCGCAACACTCATCCACCATGTGATGAACACGTTCGTGCCTCGCAGGCACAATGGTTACCACCCACATCTCATTGGTCGCTATGGCCTCTCGGCTATCACAGTGCTAGCAACTGCAGGCTTCTTCTTTGCGGGGTATCAGCAGCAGACGGCTGTTCTCGGTAGCGAGCCAGCAATTACACCCGCCGCGCTGCTACAAAACGTCAATGCCGAGCGAGCAAAAGACGGCGACAAGGCACTGGCGTACAACACAAAGCTCGCTGAAGCCGCACTGCAAAAGGGGCGGAATATGTTCGCTGCGCAGTATTGGGCACATAATTCGCCCACTGGCGTCACCCCATGGAAATGGATACAAGATCAAGACTATGCCTATGCGTATGCAGGCGAAAACCTAGCCAAAAACTTCTCGAGTGCGCAATCAACGGTTGATGCTTGGATGGCATCGCCTACGCATCGCGAAAATATGCTTCATGGCTACTACAGGGAAGCCGGTTTTGCGGTCGTTGACGGTCAGCTTGATGGTCGGCCGACGACTATCGTTGTCGCACTTTTTGCAACACCGCTATCGGCTGGAAGCGGTGTTGCAGGCGCAACAGCAACTCCACGAGTTGGCTCGGATCTTGGCGTACTGGCACGTGCTGGAGTGAGGGTTCAATCTATGAATCCAGCTCTAATCGGAGCGCTATCGCTATCGATGGTTGCGATGTTTGTAGCAGTGTTAACGTTTGCGACCGCCCATTTGAATCTTTTCGGTCGACGGGTTGCGCGGACGGCTTCTACGACCGGGGCGGGTATTAGCTGGCACCAGCACCACAGCATTAGCAAAATGATGGGGCTTGCAGCGTTTATCATGCTTTCGCTGTTGATTGTGAGTGGAGGACAACTTTAGATGTCGGACGATGATTTCACAGTGCTTGTTAAGCGTGCTATGAGCGAACTTTCGCCAGAGCATATTGCCGCCCTAGAGCACGTTGCTATTTTGACTGCCGACCAGCCAAGCCCTATGCAGGCTGAGAAGATTCACCTCAGAGGTGACCAACTTCTTCTCGGCCTCTTTGAGGGAGTCCCACGCACACTCCGTAGCGGCTATGAATCCGGATTGATGGGCGACACAATTACGATTTTCAAAGAACCACTCATGGCAATATCTCGAGATAGGGAAGACCTGTATCGACATATCAAACAAACTGTGTGGCATGAAATCGCGCATTACTTTGGTATTAGCCACGAGCAAATGGACGAGTTGCAGCGCCGCTCTTGACTTTTTATTATGTTTATGCTAATATGTATAGTATAAACAAGTAAACACAAATATGTTAAAACTCAAAAAACACCACACCCTCAGCCTTCCATCTGTATTCCTACCAGCTCATCGTATGACGCTGAGCCCTGTCGTAAGCGAAGAGGACGAACTACTCCAATCAATCGAACGCGAGCAGAGTGCGCATGATGACAATTGGACATTAGAGCAACGCCCCGACACTGAAGAACTGACAAGTTACTGGGATACGGTTGAAAAAGATATCGCCAATGATCCCGAGTGGATTACCTTCAGCGACGAATAATGTGCTAGAATGTCATCTATGAAAGTCACCAAAGCCGTCATCCCGGTCGCAGGCTGGGGCACGCGTATGCTCCCTATCACCAAATCGATTGAGAAAGCCATGCTCCCCGTCGGCACTCGACCGGTTATCGACTATGTCGTTCAAGATATTATCAGTGCAGGCATCAAAGACATCTATTTTGTCGTCGGAGAACAAAGCACACAGATAGAGAGCTATTACCGCAGCAATATAAAGCTCAATGATTATTTGCGGGAAAAGGGAAAGGCAGAGTTGATTGAAACAGTCGCACCGTTAAAAGGCGTGCGAATACACTTTATTACGCAGCCGAGTTACGGTGGCTATGGCACAAGTGTTCCCGTGAGTCTCTGCAGTAAATTTCTTGCTGACGAGGAGTCCGCGATTGTCATCATGGGTGATCAATTCTTTTGGCGCGAGGATGGCGGCTCCAATACCGCAGATTTAATCAAGCTCGTCGATGAAAGCAACGCCAGCGCTGGACTGTTTGGCGTACCGGTACCAGAAGAAGACGTATCAAAATACGGCATCATCGAAACAGATGAAGAAAATCATTTTGTACGTATCGTCGAAAAACCATCTCGACGCGATGCACCGAGCAACCTCAATAACGCAAGCTTTTATCTCTTTGATAAGCGGATATTTGACCTGGCAAAGAACCTTCCAGTCAACCCAACACGCGGCGAGTATGAAATCACCGATGCGATTAATGCCTATGTCGAGACAGGTCGCAACGTCGTCGTCGGCGCGATCAAAGGTGAGTACATGGAATGTGGTAGCCCCGATGGGTGGCTACGCGCCAATAACTACCTAGCAAACAAAACAAAACGCTAGATTTACAGGGGCTATCGGCTTGTGAAAAACCCCTAATTCTGCTACAATACAGGGGATCTAAAAATTATAAGTGAAAAGGAAGCTATGAAAGCAGTCGTTAAGGTTGGCGGTAAGCAATATATCGTCAGCGAAAAAGAGACCCTCCTGGTGGACCGCCTCCCGGATGGAACCAAAGAGCTCACACTTGACGCCCTCATGCTGATTGACGGAAGCAACTCTACCGTCGGCACACCGCTCGTAAAAGGTGTCAGCATAAAAGCAACAGTGCTCGAGCCTGAAGTAAAAGGCAAGAAAATTCTGGTTATTCGTTACAAAGCGAAGAAGCGTGTACATAAACAAAACGGACACCGCCAGAAATATTCCAAAATCGAAATCGGCAAAATCGCCAAATAAGATGCCAGAAGCCCCGCAAAAGAATGCGGGGTTTTTGATTGCGCTCGTGCTATAATAGTGGAAATGAGAAGGGGAACATCAACATGCCGTTAGTGATAGCGGTCACGAATCAAAAGGGGGGTGTAGGCAAGACGACGACGAGCGTCAATTTGGCGTATTATCTCGCAAAAATGGGCAAACCGACACTCTTGATTGATTTTGATCCTCAAGGAAATGCGACGAGCGGCCTCGGGTTCGACAAACAGGCGATTACCGCTACCATGAGCGATGTTATGCGCGAAGAACGCTCGCTGGCTGATATTATCATTGATACCGATCACAAAAATTTCTCGATAGCACCCGCGACTCCACAGCTCGCAAATACTGAAGTAGAACTCGCTCAGGCTCAGCGCCGATTTACTCGACTGAAGATTGCTGTCGATCAACTGCACGCCTACGAGTATGTAATTATAGATTGCCCACCAAGCCTGAGCCTTCTCACGGTCAACGCGCTGATTGCCGCTAGATACGTGCTTCTACCAGTCCAGGCAGAGTTTTATGCACTTGAGGGCCTCGGACAGTTGCTTGAAGCAATGAAACTGGTACGAAAGAGCATGAACCCGACACTAGACCTCATCGGCGTACTGCCGACCATGATGGATAGCCGCACCTCGCTGAGCAATCAGGTCTACGAAGAGATAAAGAAGCATTTCCCTGGTAAAGTATTCACGCATACAATCCCGCGTAATATTCGTTTAGCGGAGGCGCCGAGTCACGGTGTGCCAATTGGCGTGTATGATCGTTTTTCAAAAGGTGCCCGTGCCTACAAGGGACTGGCAAAGGAGGTAATAGAACGTGTCGGCTAAAAAACCAGCTTTGGGCAGAGGATTTGATTCGCTCATTCCTAGCGATTTACTGAATGAGTCGTTTGATCCGACCGCAAATGAGGATCAGAAGACGAGCGATCTCCGGACGATTGCTATAGCTGAAATCGAAGCAAATCCAGAGCAGCCGCGACAAGATTTTGATGCATCTGCGCTCGACGAACTCGCCGCTTCGGTAACGGAACATGGCGTGATACAGCCAATCATCGTCACTCCGCGTGAAGGTGGTGGATACGTAATCGTCGCTGGTGAGCGCCGCTGGCGTGCAGCAAAGATGGCAGGGCTGCCAAAGATACCAGCAATCGTTCGTACTCTTAGTGCCCAGCACAAGCTCGAGCTCAGCCTGATCGAAAACCTTCAACGCGAGCAGCTCAATGTCATGGAAACCGCGACTGCCTATTTGAAACTACGCGACCAATTCAATCTCTCTATCGAGCAAATTGGTAAACGCGTCGGTGGTAAATCTCAGAGTGCGATCAGCAACACTATGCGCTTGCTTAAGCTCCCGTTACCAATCAAAGAAGCGCTGTCAAAAGGCGAACTGACAGAAGGCCAGGCACGGCCACTTATAAATGTCGATGAAGAAGTAGCTCTCGAGCTGTATCCAAAAATTATTCGTGAAAATTGGTCGGCAAGGCGTATCGAAGCCGCGATAGCAGCGTACCGAAAGGGCACATCAACAAAAGAGTCACTAGTCAAAGAGGCTCCTGTGGTGTTTAAGGCTGCTGCAGATACTTTCGCAAAGCGACTCGAAACCAAGGTGACGGTCAAGACCAATAAACGTGGCGCCGGTACTATCAACATCGTATTTCGTAGTGAAGAAGACTTCAAGCGAATACAAAAATTACTCGGCTAAAGGAAGTTCATAGATACGATTAAAATCGTTCTATACCACTGAGTGGCCAGATTCGGAATGATACGGGCCCGATAATATCAAAGTAGGGGATGGTCCCAAGTCCGCTTCGTGAATCATACGAGTAATTGCCTTCGCGGTGGTCTCCTGAAACGAAGAGAGTTCCGTCTGCTACGACTGTATCGACATCGCCACTCGTTGGCGATCCTGGTTTACCATTAGTGTTAAGCAGGTCGGGCTCGAATCCGTTTGGATTGTCTGGGTTGTATACTTTTAAAATGCCGTCTTTTACCGTCACACGCTCACCGGGAAAGGCAATGACGCGCTTGACGATGAATTTCTCTTCTTGGCCTTGGACGAAGTGTGGGTTTTTGAAGACGATGATTTGTCCTCGCATCGGAATGTAGGGCTTGTTTTGGAGATGTGCCCATGTGACAGGGAGGCGATCAACGATCAAACGGTCGCCAGTATAAAATGTCGGCTCCATACTTGGGCCGACAACGTT
Organism: uncultured Candidatus Saccharibacteria bacterium; assembly: GCA_963747455.1. GTDB lineage: Bacteria > Patescibacteriota > Saccharimonadia > Saccharimonadales > Saccharimonadaceae > SZUA-359. The sequence goes on from CAVVEW010000001.1 coordinate 270,451, forward strand.
GAAACTGCGAAAAATGAACGAATTGATAAACAGTGTTCCAGCGAGAACTAATACAACGAATACAATAAAATTAAGGGCGTCACGGACGCTTTGGTGGCGTTGTAAATAATTCGCTTCCATCCCCAACACTATACACTACCAGGGGCTGAAAATGCTACGTTAAAAACACAACCGCGACCCTCGGATGTCAACCAAAATAGTGTATACTAGTAAAAATGGCAAAGAAAAACAGTCCAAGCATGGATGGATTCGTTCCACGACGGTCGATAGGCGGCCGAGAAGAGGTCACAGACGAAAGCGGTCTGCGACCCTCTTTTGAGAATAGCAATTTATCACATGCCAGTGATGATCGTGATATCAAAGTATCGTCACTTGCACCACAAAACGACGGAGGTCTGAGCCGTCGTGCAATCGATGAATCACTCAACGACATCGAAACAGACGATGAGCACGCAAAGCGTCATCGCCATCGACAGATAAATAAGAAAAAACTGATCAAACGAATCGCAATCTCAGTAGCGGCGATTTTGCTTATCGGCGGAATTATCATCGGTGTCAAATTCCTACTCGCAGGCAGCTCGGTGTTTAAGGGAAATCTACTCGGACTCGTACAATCTCAGCCACTCAAGGAAGACGCCAACGGACGCAGTAATATCGTTCTCTTTGGCACTTCGGAAGATGATGAAGGCGGCAATCACCCGGGAGCCTATCTAACCGACTCAATTATGGTAATTAGTCTCGATCAGAAGAATAATACCGCGGCGACGTTTAGTATTCCGCGCGACCTCTGGGTAGCCTATGGTCAAGCATGTCCGTCGGGGTATGAGGGCCGCATCAATGCGCTATATGATTGCTATTCAAATAGCGGTAATGATGAAGCGGCGGGAACGGACGCGATGCGCCGTGTGCTCAAAGACGTGACTGGGCTTGAAATTCAATACTACGCCCATGTTAATTATGGTGTGGTTCGCGATGTTGTCGATGCTGTCGATGGCGTGGATGTCGACATACAAAGTGACCCAGTGAGCGTCGGTGGTATTCTCGACCGAAACTTTGACTGGAAATGTAACTACCAGTGCTATTACGTGAAATACGACAACGGCGTTCATCACCTCGATGGCGAACATGCTCTCGCACTAGCGCGAGCTCGAGGCGACAACAACGGTCAAGAGACATATGGGCTGTCGCGCTCAAACTACGATCGTGAAATTAACCAGCAAAAAATTGCGGTTGCGCTCAAAGAAAAAGCACTGACAGCGGGCACACTGACAAACTTCGGCAAGGTAACCGGTCTTCTCGATGCGCTCGGCAAGAATCTCCGAACAAACTTCGATACCGCAGAGATACGTACGCTTATGCGCCTTGGTGAAGATATCCCTACAGATCAGATTACGCGTATTACTCTCGTCGATGCCGACCCGGCGTTGTTTACGAACGATAACGTGGCTGGTGCATCTGTCGTACGATCGGTTGATGGCTTTAACCAGTATGGCAACATCGCAGCGTACCTATTGAAGCGATTGAGTAATGACCCTGTGGTGCGCGAACAGGCAAAAATCGGTGTGTATAACGGAACAACCACTGCTGGTCTCGCGCAAAAGACCGCCGACGAACTTGAAGCAAAAAACTTTACCGTCGTCGATGTCGGTAATGCAGACAAGACAAGCTACGCTTCAACTCGCATCTATGACATCAGTAAGGGCAAAAAATCTAAGACTGTCGCAAAGCTCGAATCGATCTATGGCGTCACTGCGCTGAAGGAAACTCCTCCATTTGCCGTAAACGGTCCAGATATCGTTGTGGTTATCGGTAAGTCTGCGGCGGCCAGCCAATAGAGTGATGGTATACTAGAGACAGTATGGAGTTATTGAAGTTACATCGACGTCGCTCTCGATTGAGTGACATTGCGTATATCGCACTCAATATTGGTCTTGCCGTAACAATACTCGCTGTTACGCTATCGACGCAAACTATCTGGCTACCGCTAATCATCATTCTCGTAAGTAAGTGGCGCATCGTGGCCGTCCGTCCACGATTTTGGTGGCAAAATATCCTGGCGAACGGCGTGGACATCATCGTCGGTATTAGCCATGTAATTTTTCTTTTTGCAGCATCAGGATTTCTGGCACTCCAAATTGGGCTTACGATAGGGTACATCATCTGGTTACTCTTCGTTAAACCGCGTTCGAAGCGACTGTATGTAACTGCTCAAGCCGGCGCAGCATTATTTGTCGGGACGACGGCACTATCGATGGTCGCCTACGGTTTCAACTCACTCTTTTTTGTCATTGGCATGTGGACAATCGGCTATATTACTGCTCGGCATGTACTCGTGCACTACGAATTTCCAGTCGCCGCATTTTTGAGTTTGGTCTGGGGCCTCGTTGTCGCGGAACTTGGTTGGTTTGCGCATAGCTGGATGTTTGCGTATGCGATTCCTGGCTCAGTTAATCTTAAGCTTTCACAGCTAGCATTGATTGTGACACTTCTCGGCTTCGTCGCAGAGCGTGCCCTTGCTAGCCATCACCTGCATGGTTCGATTCGGCGAAGTGACTTGGTTGTGCCAAGTGTTTTTGCCCTCAGTCTGATTGCACTTCTCGTAGTGTTCTTCAGCAAGCTGACGGCTGCAAATGGTCTATAAAAACAGTGAAAGGGTAGCATAACACCATGTCAGAACCGGCAGAAAAAAAGACAAAGCCAGTAGAGAAAACTACGCAAACACCTCCAGCAAAGAAAACGCCGTTCCGAACACTTATCATCGGTGCGTTGATAGTGCTTGGCAGTGTTCTCGTCGGTGCTGGTGGGGTAATTCTCGTGCAAGAGGCCCAAAATACAAATGGTACTCTCACGTCACACACAACCGTCGCAAACGATGGTAATAAAACAACCACAGCGCAGGAAGCTACGATCGATAAGGTCATTGCAAAAGCATCACCGTCGGTCGTCTCGGTTCTGACGAAAATCAATGTCAGTAATTATTTTTATGGAACTTCAACTGAAGAAGGCGCAGGGTCGGGAATTATCGTCAGTAAAGACGGCATAATTTTGACAAACAAACATGTGATAAATGATGCCAGCACCGTCAGCGTTGTCCTTGCGGACGGCACAACCTATAGTGATGTTAAAGTAGTTGCAACTGATCCCCTCAACGATATCGCATTTCTCAAAATACCCGATGCAAGTAACCTTCCGGTTGCAGAAATTGGCGACTCTAGTACCGTACGCGTCGGCCAACAGGTGATTGCCATCGGTAACTCACTTGGTCAGTACCAAAATACGGTCACAAGCGGCATTATTTCGGGTACAGGGCGGCCTATCTCGGCCCAATCCGGTAACTCTGTTGAATCTCTCAATGATTTGCTCCAAACCGATGCTGCAATAAACCCTGGCAACTCTGGCGGGCCATTGCTCAATACAAGCGGCCAGGTGATTGGTATAAATACAGCAATTGCGCAAAATGCTCAGGGCATCGGATTTGCAATACCAGTCAACGCAACAAAAGGAATGCTCAAGCAAATACTTGCTGGGGAAACATCACCGAAACACGCCTATCTCGGCGTCAGATACGTGCCCGTGAATGCTGCCGTGGCAAAGAAATTTGATCTGTCAGTACAAACCGGTGCGTATGTTTATGCTGATAACGGCCAGGCTGCTGTCGTAAATAATAGTCCAGCAGATAAAGCGGGTATAAAAAGTGGTGATGTGATCACCAAGATAAATGATATTGAAGTCGGTAGGAGTGGCGGCGTATCGAGTCTCATCGCTGAATATGCCCCTGGCGACACAATCGACGTGACGATTGTACGTGGCAATGATACAAAAACGTTTAAGGTGACACTCGAAGCCTACTAAGTCTGCAAAAAGGCGAGCGCAAAGCCTTCGGTTTCCAGGTGTGATAGAGCGTGCTCGGCACAGATATCGATAATACGCTGATGTTGGCGCGGGTCTGCTTCTAGCAGTAGTACGCCGCCAACATGCAACCGAGTAGGAGCCTGCTTTATCAATTGCTTGATGAGCAGCAAGCCATCGTCATCCGCATAGAGCGCCTCAGCCGGCTCATTCTTGAGCTCAGGTGATTGACCGGGCCAGGCAGCACTGACATAGGGAAGATTAGCGATAATTGCATCAGCTCTCAGCGGATACTCATCGAGCAGGCTACCCTCCAGTGTGCGAACAGTCGCTTCGTGTGTCTTTGCATTTCTCTTTGCGACTGCGAGCGCAGCACGACTGGTGTCGATAAGGGTCACGGACAAATTGGGTAGCTCCAGCTTTGCAGTAATACCCAGACAACCGCTCCCAGCACCGACATCAACGAACTGAGTAGCATTACTGGGAAGGTATTTTTGTAGCAATGTGATAAGTGCTTCCGACTCTGGCCGCGGTACGAGTACATCCAGCGTAACAGCGAATTTTCGCCCGTAAAACTCTTTGTGACCGATAATATACGCCACCGGAACGCGCTCAAGTCGTAATTCTGCGCGTGCGTCTGCGATATCTTTTCGTCTCGGGTCTAGTTCATCGTCACTGTGCGCGTGAAGCCATGTTCGTGGTTTGCTGAGGGTGTGAGCTAGTAGTATTTCCGCATCGAGTCCTGCTGAAGGAATCATCGCATCTGCGAATTCGTTACTAGCTTGTCGTAACCACTCCTGGATTGTCATAGTTGTATTATCGCACAGCGCCTTCGTATGCGCCTAGTCGTTCATCGAGGCGCTTACGATACGTAGGATTCCCGGTATATAAATCAACAAGGCTGAGCCCGATCGTGCCGATGGCGTAGTCCGGGATTATCCGTTTCGCTCGCGGACCTCGCTCTGTGAGTCTGGCGGCATGAGCGGCCAGTTCATCGGGTTCGATATCTTGATAGGCAAGGTTTACCGACAGCAATCCCAGTTGCTGGGAGCGGTAAAAAACTCGCCTGTCGAGCTCACTATAATCGGGCGGGTACTGATTGAAAGTAAGCTGGCGCTTGCCCTCGGCGGTTTTGACCCAGCTGAGTAGGGGCTGGCCGCTATAAGGCAAGATTTGTCGCTGAAATTCGATGCGTTGGCGATTACCGGTTGGTCGTTGCCACACGTCAACTTGGGTATGCTTCGGATGTATATAGCCAGGAACATGGGCTGCTTCGATATAGACGACATCGTCGGCGACAGGGCCTCCGCCGCCTCTCTCGAGCCAATCGACAGAGTCGCGCGAAAGATCAAATGATTGAAACATTATCTCAAAATATGCACGCTCCAATGTATCAGCCGCCTCGGCATCTTGGTGCCTCTTCAGGTATTCGATGTATGCGGCGATGACATGCGGCTGTACGTACTTACCCGATCTCTGCTGAGACAGGGCTGCTTGATATCGCAAGCCGCCCATCTCGGCTCTCGCTGCTAGTTCATTTATTTGGTAGCCATTGTCTAGCGCAAACTTTACGAAACTTGTGCGTTTCATCGTCAGCATCATTTCCTTCGAAGCCAAAAATGCTTGAGCATAGGTGTAGACGGGTGTGTTTATGGCTACTCGCTCGATGCCATTACTCCGCTGTATAATCGCGTTGAGATGGGTTGCGTCCGAGCGAACCGCTCCGAGCATCCAGCGTTTTTCACGGCCAAGTCTATCTTCTATCGTAGGGTCGGGGTACGTCAGTTTTCGTAATCCGTGCGCTATCGAATCACCTGATACGAAGGGCAGTTCAGCAGATGCGGTGTAGAGGTCGGTAATCGCTTCACGATCATAGGGTACATAGGAAAATACAGAGTAGTGTGTGCCGTCAGCGACATCGTCGACCACTATTCGAACGCTCGGGTCGTGGTCGGTACTGAGTACCCGCCTGTCGCTAGCGCCTAATTCGTCGAGTGTTGACTTTGATCGTGCCATTTGTCCTATCAAACAACAGATTGTATCGAAGAGCAAGCATAACTATGGAGGAAGTATGTCTGCTTACGAAGCTGATTTCCAAAGCAAGTTGAAAAGCTGGCGCATCGTGGCAGCAAAACTTGGGTTGGTGATGATTGTGATGATGATCGATGGATCATAACTTGAAAAGACGACGTTGTCTTCGTAAATGACGATTTCACTGTCGAAGAGGGAATCGCCGACGAAGCGTACATCGAAACCTCGCGCGGTAAATTTATCCAGGATACGAGCTCGGTGCTCGCCATCATGGAAGAGCGCACGCGTCGCGACACCGTTTGATTTGCGCTGCATGATAAGCTCGCGGAAGCGCTCTCTCGTCGCTTCGTCGTGAGGCTCGTCGCCGGCTACCAGCAAAACCTCAGTCTGAGAGTTCAGCATATCCTCTAGCAAGCGTTCGAGTCCGTCTTTGCCGGTCATATGGACAACTCCAGGTCGGTCGAGCGACAGGGCATATTGTGAGCGAAATGTCGGCATCGCAGTTGCCAGTGAATGTGCTGTTCGCTTGAGCGCAGATTGCTTCTCCTGGACGAGGTCTTGTAGGGCGCGAGGATCGGTAGTACGAAACCTTTTTACAGGGCTGTCATCGGCGGTAATGAGTTCTTGCTCTTGCAGCACATCGAGAATCCGATAAACATTTGTTCGCTTCACTCCCGTGGCGGATGCTATCTCATGGGCAGTTTGATTCGGCGTTTTAAGTAACGCTACATACACCGTCGATTCGGAATCTCCGAGGCCAAGTTCGAGCAGAATATCATTCATGATGACAGCATAGCATAGATTTGTCATTTATACAATGACAATATTCGTATCTGTTAAATCGCTATATGTTATTAATATATTGACATATGTGGCAAAATAACGTATGCTATGCGAAACTCACAGGAGTGAGCAATGAGGAGACAAGAATGACAGAACCAAACCACGGTGTTGATCCGACAATCGTATCAAATAATATGCCAGTGCAACATGAAGATGTTGAGCGAATTGGCGCGGTACGCGACAAGGTTACTCGACTGGACGCAGTGCTCGAGCGAACACAACTTGTAAATGCGCTTTCGTCTTTCGAGCAGGTGGCGAGCGGGATGCGGCCTGCTATCGAAGAAGATGGAAAGTGGGTCATAAACAAGCAAGCCTCGCGATTCGTAGAGCAATCGGTTGATGCCGCAACGGCCGGCTACCTCGAGTTGCTAGCAGCGTGCTCAAGCAAACGGGGTTGTAGACAAAGATGCCGCAGCGACACTAGGTCGTATCGGGTTTGTCGATTACGATAAGCGTCGGTTTGGCTGGAGCGGGTATCTTTTAGGGTGGCCGCCAATTCCCGACAATGGCGTGCAGTATATTTTTGGTGATGAGGGACTTGACTCGACAGATATCGATATCGATGTCGATAGCTCTCGCGTATCGAACGTAATTAATACCTTCGAACTCGACAGCGATGCCGAGAGCCGTCTGCTAGAATTTGCGGACGACCGAAAGAGGTTTTATGAGCGTCAGGGTAAATCGCCATCGTATATCTACTCTTGGGGTCCACTCGAAGTTCGCGTTGGCATAAATGACGCTGGCCAAGCAGATGCTCGCATCGGCTGGGAGTATATTCGAAAGAGCGACGGCATGGGAGCTACACACATTAGTTTCAAGGGAGTTACATTGGACTCTCCGTCCGTGGCGCTCGCATATATCGAGCGAACTTTAGATGAGATAGCAGAAAAAGCAGAAGCTGGCAAAGAAGGGTTTGCGTCCGCAGAGGATGTGAAGGCCATGAGAGCTGTGTTTGATGCAGAGGCGGCTGAAGCCAAAGACCACTTCTTACTTGAGTTTAGGCGGAATACACCAGAGCTTGCGGGTGTGCCCGATGAAACGCTGCGCGAGATGGTAGATGCCGCTGCGCAAAGGCCACGCCGAGATATGCATAGAGACAGAAATGATCTCGAGCGTTACATTATTGTCTGTATGCTCGAAAGCGATGCCACGATTTCGTATTGCTGGGATAGGGAGGCGAATGAAATTCATTCTGATTACATAAGGGCGTGGGCTCCACGTAGCTATATACGAGTGGAAGGTACACAGCGCGCGATAGTTGAGGACTACAATGCTGACCCATATAGCTATGCTGGCGGCGGGAAAAAAATTGCCGAGCATGAGCTCAACCTAAAACCTGAGCAACTAGCAGACATACGCCGCGCAATTTTTGAGGCAGAGACCAAGAAGTAGATTAGCCTTCGGCGTTTTGGGCTTTGAGCTCGCGCTCGTAGGAAGCAAGTTGGTCGATGAGATCGTCAATATCACCGTTCATTGCAGCGGTGATATTGCTGCGACTGTATTTGATACGGTGATCGGTGATGCGATCTTGCGGGAAGTTGTAGGTTCGGATTTTTTCAGAGCGGTCGCCGGTCCCGACGAGCGAGCGACGTTCGGCCGTAAGTTTGGCTTGCTCTTCGTCGATCTTTAGCTGGAGAAGCCGTGAACGTAGGACACTCATGGCTTTTTCTTTGTTTTTTATCTGTGACTTCTCATCTTGGTTTGTGACCACCATGCCGCTAGGCAAGTGGGTGATGCGGACGGCAGAGTCTGTCGTGTTGACGCTCTGACCGCCATGGCCGCCACTACGAAAGACGTCGACGCGCAGGTCATTTGGATGAATCTCAACATCGGCTTCTTCGGCTTCTGGGAGTACCGCTACGGTGACTGTGCTCGTGTGAACGCGTCCCTGGCTTTCGGTTACTGGTATGCGCTGCACGCGGTGGACACCACCTTCAAACTTGAGTTTGGAGTAGGCGCCGTCGCCGCGCACTTCGAAGATAACTTCTTTGTACCCGCCAGATTCATTTCCGGATTCGCTCATGAGCTGAGTCTTAAAGCCGTGGGTTTCACACCATCGCAGGTACATGCGGTAGAGTTCGCCGGCAAAGAGGCTTGCTTCGTCGCCACCAGCGCCGGCACGCACTTCCATGATGACGTTCTTATCATCGTTGGGGTCTTTTGGCGTCAGCATGATAAACAACTCTTCTTCGATTGCTTCCAGACGTGCTTCGGTTTCAGCTACTTCAGATTTTGCGAGCTCGGCCAGCTCGTCGTTGCCGCTCGCAAGTTCACGCGTTTCGATCATCTGTGTCTGTAGCTTCTCACGCTCCTGGGCAGTCGTGATGAGCGTCTCGAGCTCAGCAAAGCGTTTGTTTTTCCGACTGTACTCAGGATCAGAAAAAGCATCGGGACGTCGCGAGGAAATCAGCGAGTTGCTGTTTCTCGCCTTGTAATGTATCGATGTCGAGGTTGATTCGTGGCATATACTTGCTCCATTATCTCACAAAAAAGAGACTCTTCGATAGTTGACGAAGAGTCTCTTTGGGTTGACGCGTTATTTCGCCTCGGTTTTATCCGTTTTTGCGGCTTTTTGCGCGTTTTTCTTCTTGGCTTTTGCGGCCAATTCAGCACGACGCTCGTCTGCGGCCTTGCGGCGTGCGGCGAAGCGATCAACACGACCTTCGGTGTCGATTACTCGTTCCTCACCTGTAAAGAACGGGTGAGATTTGCTGCTGATGTGGACTTTGACGAGGGGGTAGGTGTTGCCATCTTCCCATTTCATCGTCTCATCCGTCTGCGCTGTTGACTGAGTCAAAAACGCAAAGCCCGCTTGTTCGTCGCTAAATACGACCGGGCGATAGTCTTGTGGGTGAATACTGCTTTTCATACCGATTAATAGTAGCAATATTTCGTGCAATTGTAAAGTGTTGGACCACCATGCGTGCCGATCAACAGCGTTGACAGCATTTAGCTCACGGCGTACACTAGCGCTATGTCTAAAATGACGCAGCAAATTATTGCCATTATTATTCGCCCGACCCGGGCATTGGCTTTTGCTGTCGTTCATCGTACATAATCACCGAAACACAATAAGCAAACGTCAATCCCCGGGAACACCCGGGGACTTTTTTGTATAAAAGGAGTAAGAACATGAGCGTAGCCCTCGAATCATCACCGACATATGAAACCGATACCCGCACAGGTATATGGGCGGGTGATATTCATGAGTGGGTGAGCGAGTACGTCAAGAAAACGCCACTGGTCGACGAGCAGCGGTTTCTTGGTCGAGGCAATAGGCTCTATACCAAACGTGAGACCGCCCAAGCGACGGGATCATTCAAGGAGCGCGGGAGTTACGTCGCCGTTCGCCATCTCGTTGAGTCTGGCGTACGAATTGACCGAATCGTTGTGTCTAGCGCAGGCAATCATGCTCAAGGTGCCGCGCGGGCTGGAAAACTCTTTGCTATCCCGACGGAAATCCATCTTCCAGCAGATGTGCCTCCTGCAAAAACAGATGGAATAAGCCTGCACGGTGGAGATGCTGTCAGCATGCGGTTCCATAAGAATTTTGATACGGCAAAAGCGGCCGCAAAATCAGAAGCACTGCTCGACCCAAATGCGCACGAAGTGCCGCCATTTGATGATGAATGGGTAATGGCGGGTCAGGGGACGGTTGGACTGGAGCTGCTCGAGCAGGCACTGGAGATGGGCTTCGTCCCCGACAGGGTATTTGTACCGGTAGGCGGCGGCGGGCTCTTGGGCGGTATCGCTGAAGCAATCAAGCGTGTATCACCAGAAACGCAAGTCATCGGCGTGCAGATGAAAGGCAACGATAGCGTATGGGCAAGTTTTCACAAGGGGCGAATCGTACAATCATCGAGTGTCGATGCAGATTGCGACGGCACAGCAGTGGTAGAAGCAGGTGAACTCTGTATGGATAAAATCTGGGAGTACGTCGACGATGTGATTCTGGTTGAGAAATCAGATATCGGTGCCGCCTATGCGGATAAACTGATGGAAATCGAGCAACTTGTGCCACTCTACGGCGTGGAGAAAGCCTACGAGGAACTACCAGAGCCGGCAGGAATACTCGCAGAAGCGGGTGCTCGGGTGTACGCCCAAGAGCACGATGAGTGTCAGAGTGAAACTTGGATCACGATAGCTTCTGGTGGAAATTATGATCCTGCGCGGGTTGCGAGTTTTGTTGAAGCCTATGATATGAGCCGACGACGAGATTTTGCTGCGAGCCATCTCGGGCATCGAGCGACGCTAAACGGTCCAACGCAGCGAGCGTATATAGTATAAAAGTAATTCGGCTATCGGCCGGGAAGATGGATTCCGCGCCGATGTGCGTGCTCGGCTTCAATCGTCTCGTGAAGCTTTTGGAGTGCGCGCGCGGCACCAGGTCGATGTGCGAGTTGTTTGAATTCTTCGTTGAGCTGGGCGATATCTTCGTCGGTGAGATCCTCGAGACCTACATAAAACTGACGCGCGCCTTTTGTGGCACGAATCAATTCATCTAGTTTAATCTGGACTGCTTTGCCATCACGATTTTGCGTATTTTGGATGAGAAAGACCATCAAGAAGGTGACAATTGTCGTGCCGGTATTGATAATCAATTGCCATGTATCAGAGTATCCAAAGTAGTGTCCTGTTATGCCCCATGTCGCCACGATAAGCACTGCACCGAGGAACACGGCAGGCGATCCCGCCCATGTGGATACCCTACCAGAGATTGCCCGAAAGACATGCTTCATACTCACACTATAGCACGACTTGATTTATACCACTCAAAAGGGTACAATGAGCAAGTAAATTTTTTAATGAAACAACATTTCGCAGATATCCTATCGTAATCTAGGGCGAAATGTGAAGGGAGAAGGATATCATGGCAAAGGCCGATATCAAGGCACTCTATGAGGCCGGTGCTCATTTCGGGCACAAAACTAGTCGTTGGCACCCTAAAATGGCGCCATACATTCACTCAAAGCGTGGTGATAGTCATATCATCAACCTCGAAAAAACTGTCATAGCACTTGAAGAAGCGCTTCCGGTCATCACCAAAACTGTCGCTAAAGGCAAGAAAGTACTGTTCGTTGGTACGAAAAAGCAAGCCAAGGCAGCTGTTCAGACAGCGGCCGAATCATGCGACCAGCCATTTGTGACTGAGCGTTGGATTGGCGGTATGCTTACCAACGTCGATACAATTACTCGCCAAATCCGTAAACTTCAAGATCTTGAAAAGCGCATGGCAGCCGGTGAGCTCGACAAACGCTACAACAAGCTTGAGGTTCAGCGTTTCCAGGAAGAAATCGATGATCTCAACCTGAAGTATGGTGGTATCAAAAACCTGAGTGGCCAGCCTGGCCTCATCGTTGCACTTGATACTCTTGTCGATATCAACGCGATTCGTGAAGCAAATACGCTACATATTCCTGTCGTTGGTATCGTAGATACGAACGCCAACCCAGACGCAATCGATTACGTTATCCCAGGTAACGACGATGCCCTAAAAGCAATCCAGGTCTACCTCGATCTCTTCGTGGCCGCTGTGCAGGAAGGGCAGGTTGCTCACAAAAAAGCTGACGAAACGAAAGGCGAAAAATAATGGCAGTTACAATTGAAGATATCAAGAAACTCAAAGAACTAACAGGCGTTGGCCTGACAGATGCCAAGAAAGCTCTTGTCGAAGTTGATGGTGATTTTGATAAAGCACTCGAAGCGATGCGCAAAAAAGGCCTCACCAAGGCACAGAAAAAAGGTGATCGCGAAGCTCGCGCAGGGCTCATCGACAGTTACGTACACGATGGCCGTATCGGCGTCGTTGTCGAAGTAAACTGCGAGACTGATTTCGTCGCTCGTGTCGATGGCTTCAAGGAGCTCGCACACCAGATCGCCATGCAAATTGCTGCGATGAATCCTAGCTACGTGTCAGAAGATGACATTCCAGCCGAAGAACGCGAACGCGTCAAGGCTGAGCTGATGGCTAGCGTTGATCTCGCGAAGAAGCCTGAAGACATGCGCGAAAAAATCGTCGAAGGTCAACTCGGCAAGCATTTTGCTGAACTATGCCTTTTGAACCAAGCGTATGTGCTCGACGACAGCAAAACTGTCCAAGGCCACGTCAACGAAGCGATTGCCAAGCTCGGCGAAAACATTGTCGTTCGTCAATTCAAACGAATCGAACTCGGCGTCAGCGAATAATTCGCGACCGTAATACGTAAAATACCCGCTATCATGGCGGGTATTTTCGTGGCCAACAGATTGACATTTATAAGCATATGTAGTATAATGAAATAAATATGAGCGAAATACCCAGTGATATTACACAAACCAGAAAGAGGGTCAGGCCCGAAGCGAGGTTCCCTCGACGGCTATTCCTCAAAAGTATCGTTCTCGGTGCAGCAGCCCTGGCTGCAAAGGAAGTAATCCCTAGGATACCAAAGGAATCGCCAGACATAGCTCAAGCGACTGATCACCCGACAAAGCTACCGCAAACGGAAGGTGATTCAACTTTTCGAAATGAATCGATAGTCAATCAAAGTGAAGTTCGCGATGTTATCTCTGGCTTGCTCGATCAGTTATGGGAACCACGCGACTGGCAAGAAGATGACGACGGAAATATTCCGGATGCCCTTTTAACTGTTTGCGCAACGGAGCCGATAACGAAGAATGGTCCGACGCGTACATCGAACATTATCTATATGACAAATGGCCATGATCTTATCATACAAGCCGATCAGGGGCGTGGGGATGATGAGCTGCAAGAGCAGCAGGCAAATATTTCGATGAGTATCACCGTGCCTGGCATCGGTAAACGTGTCACGCCGGAAAACTTGCCACATTCTTTTGCAGAGTTACGTGATTTTTTGAGTGTGATGGGTGAGCGACCAGAAGGAATTCGGGTCGGTACCGTCAGTGCCGGGTATGTCGAAAATGGCGAGTGGACCGAAGCCTATATTGAAAGTCGAACCGAAAAAGCCGAAGAGTTTAACGTTGCCGATAACTTTGGGCGATCAAAACTCGGCTATTTCAATATCCGAGTCGAGAAAACGCTTCGCCTGATAAACGGCGAAGACTTGCTCCCGTCCGCCTAGAGCTCAATTGTTTTGTTTGCTTTTTTGAGTTCACTCCGCACATCCGTCGCGGTGATAACTGTTTGGTGACCAGCGAGTAGCTCCATGAGCGCACGTTCACGCGTGGTATCGAGCTCCGAAAATACATCATCGAGCAATATAAGCGGCGGCGAACCATAGACATCTTGTTGCATATGTACCTCCAGGATCTTGTAGGCGAGCATAATCGTACGCATCTCGCCGCGGGAAGCGGTTTCGGAGGCAAGGTGGCCATCGAGCGTGAGCAAAAAGTCATCTCGGTGTGGTCCGGCGCTTGTAAAACCACGATAGCTGTCGGCGATACGTTCCCGGTGAAGTCGATCGAGCAGGCGCTGCTGGTAGTTGTCGTCGGTGGTCGTCGAGTGGTAGCTGACCATGACATGGTGGTCGGCTTTTGCGATCTGCGAATACAGTTTCGATAGTTCAGAATTGCTCGCGACGGCAAATTCGCGGCGTTGTCGGGTGATTTCGAGCGCGAGCTCGGCGAATTTTAGATCCCACACAAACAACTGGTCATCCCAGGCTTTTTCGGGGGTCTGTTCGCGTCGTTTGAGCAGCTCGTTGCGCTGCAGGAGCGTACGTTGGTAGCGGGCGAGGATTGTGGCATATCCAGGGTAGAGACGCGAGAGAATACCATCAAAAAATCGCCGTCGTCGCTCGGGTGAGCTACTGATGAGTCGTAGTTCCTCGGGCTCAAACAGCACGACCGGCAGCCGGTCTTTGGCTGACAGGCGCTGAGTATTTTTTTCACCCACCGTGAAACTCTTTTTGATTGTGTCTTCTTGGGTTTGCTGGAGACTTGCGCGGCGCATGTCGCCGTTTGTCAGTTCGAGCGCGAGTTCGGCACGCGTACTATCGTGCGCAATCATCTCGCGACCGCGGCCACGGAAGCTGGTACCTTGGCAAAGGTAGTAGAGCCCCTCGAGCAATGTCGTCTTGCCGGTACCGTTGCGACCAAGGAGCAGGGTCAGTTCTGGGTCGAGCGACGCAGAAAAAAGCTCATACGAGCGTACATGAGAGAGTCGAATTTCCCCGATAGTCATCTCTACCAGTATAACAGATGCGCTACTTGACAAAAACGTCTTTATTTGCTACTATAGTGTTATATGAGTAACGAAAATAAAAAAACACCACAACAACGCGACACTTATCCAGGACACACTTCACGTATGCGCAGTGCAGGAGAATGGGCGAGATCAAACACGGGTATTATTGTTCCTTTGGCTTTCACTGCTCTTTCATTTTCAGTGCCCGCCATCCAGGCTTACAATAACCACTCATCGGACAGTGAATCAGCAAACAAGCCCGACAAAAATGTCAGCGCAAAAACGACGGCAGCGCCACGCTACATCGAACCAGGCGACACGCTACATATCGCATCGACCGAGACAAACCCGAGCGATCCACAAGAGACGCTTGCGCGAGAAATGCTCACATACTTCGAATCGGACGAACGCAACAGTACGATCAATAATTTTATCGAAGAGGTCGGCCGAGAGCTCGTCAGCCGAGTGGAAGCGGGCGAAAAAGGCTGGGAGATTTACTATTTTGATGATACAGAAGGGTCCTATGCATCTCGAGATGGTTTTCAAGAGGGCTGGGGCTGGCTCCAGAGTAGTGGTGACAGTGAAACTCAATGGAGCGTGACCGTCTATACCAACAAAGACGGTAGCTTTGATTTATCAAAAGGGGTACTAAACGTGTATGCGCGTCAAATCGGTAAGGATAATGCTACCATACTCAGTGCAGAATTATCGAAAAAGGATGCTTCATCTATAGAAGAGGGTGTAAAACCATCCCCGACTGATACATTTGCATACGTGAGCCTCGGCGATGACACCAGTATCACACAGATCGATTCCCGTTTCGTGCCGGGACTGGAAGAACAAATAGAGTCGTTGCGTGTTATTGACCCTGGCAGTCTCCCAGAGGCGATAAAACTCGATGCTGATGCGATGGAAGCAATCGCTCATATACTTGCTATAAACTAAACGCCTCTCTCATCCTGTCGAAGTTCTGCTATAATAATCCTCATGAAAGTGAGGATTATTTGATGTTTGATACCAAGCAATATGAACAAAAGATGGATGGGGCTCTCGAGCATTTTGAAAACGAGATGAAAAAAGTTCGTACCGGACGAGCGCATGCAGGGATGCTCGAAGGCGTTATGGTCGAAGCATACGGCAGCAAGATGCCACTCAACCAAGTAGCAAATGTCACGGCTCCAGAGGCAAACATGCTGCTTGTAAGTCCATTTGACCCTAGCCAAATTGCTGCTATCGCAACAGCAATCCGCGACAATCAGTCACTCGGGTTTAACCCGTCAGATGACGGTCGTGTTGTGCGTGTTCCAGTGCCTGCGCTGACAGAAGAGCGTCGTCGTGAGATGGTCAAGCAAGCCAGTGAAAAGGTAGAAGAGTGCCGTATCGCGCTTCGCAACGTCCGCCAAGATGCGCTCAAAGAAGCCAAGCATATGAAAGAGAACAAAGAACTCTCTGAAGATGATGTCAAGGCTGTCGAAAAAGAATTCGATAAACTGATGCATGGCTACCAAGCCAAACTTGATGAGGCATTCAAGGTCAAAGAGCAGGATATCCTCAAAGTCTAATGAGTACAGTTCCTCGACACGTGGGCTTTATCCTCGATGGCAATCGACGATGGGCGAAAGAGCATGGCCTGCCGACGTACGAGGGCCACTTAGCGGGGTATAATGCGCTCAAAGATGTAATCGAGGCAACGGCAGATGCTGGCGTCGAATATATTTCGTTTTATACGTTTTCGACAGAGAACTGGAATCGAGCCGAAGATGAAGTCCGTGGACTGATGCGCATGATTCGCGGATTGTTCAAGACGGATCTGAAGCAATTACAAAAAGAGGGCTTTCACTTGGTGGTACTCGGGGGCAGAGAACGCTTGCCAAATGATATCGTAAAGATGATAGACGAAGCCGAAGGTGCGTCGAGTGAAGGAAAGCGAGCGACCCTCGTGATGTGCTTTAACTACGGCGGCCAACAAGAAATTGTACGCGGCTGTCCAGCGTGCCATACATGACGGCGTCGACGCCGATTTGCTCGATAATGAGTCATTTGCGCAGTACCTCGACCATCCAGAAGTTCCACCGTGCGATTTAATCGTCCGCACGAGCGGTGAGCAGCGACTATCGAATTTTATGCTGTGGCGCAGTGCGTATAGCGAGTTTATTTTTCTTGATAAATTTTGGCCGGACATGAAACCGGAAGATATAACTGGTATACTACAACAATACGCCGAGAGAGACCGTCGGCACGGAGGATAAATGGAAACGTTTTTTGCAATTTTAGCTGGGCTATTGATACTGACGTTCTTGGTCGTGATTCACGAGCTGGGGCATGGTATTATCGCACGTCGAAATGGCGTGACAGTCGAAGAGTTTGGTGTGGGTTTTCCGCCGCGTGCCAAGGGCTGGAAAAAAGCCAAGAGTTTTCTCGGAAAAAATGTCGAGTACACCCTAAACTGGCTACCACTTGGTGGCTTTGTGAAGCTGCAAGGTGAGCACGATGAAGACGGAGGTAAACCGGGTGACTTTGGTCGTGCGAGCTTTTGGGCAAAGACCAAGATCATGTTTGCTGGCGTGGCCGTTAACTGGGCTGCAGCAATTTTACTACTGACAGGGTTGGCGCTCGTTGGCGTACCGAAACTTATTGATAATCAGTTTACAGTCGCGAGTGATACGACTACAACATATGAGGCGCCAGTTTTGAACTTCGTCGAAGATGGATCGCCTGCATCCGAAGCGGGCCTAAAGAGTGGTGACACACTCGTGACGGTTGCAGGACAGCCGCTCGAATCGGCATCACAGCTATCTGAGCTGACAGCGGCAAACAAGGGGAAACCAATCGTGATTACCTATACACGTGATGGGCAAGAGCAGGCGACGACCGCAGTACTACGAGCAGAAAATGCAAACAGCAAAGGCTATCTCGGCGCGGCAGCGTATCAGCGTGAATGGTACCGGGCTACGTGGTCTGCACCTATTGTCGGTGTGGGGCTGACAGCGCAGCTGAGCTGGCTGACCTTGCAGGGAATCGGTGATATGGCCTCAAACTTCTTTACTGGTCTCGTCGAAAAGCTTAACCCTAGCCAAGAAGTTCGCCAAAAAGCAGACGAAAAAATCGCTGCTGCCGGAGAAAATGTCGCTGGACCTGTCGGTCTTATTGGTGTCATCTTGCCAGGCCTTATCAAGGCGGGCCCACAGTATGTCGTGCTCATCACCGCTGTCATATCGCTGAGCCTGGCTGTGCTAAACTCATTGCCAATTCCAGGCCTCGATGGTGGCCGCTGGACACTGATTGCAGTCTATCGTGCACTGCGCCGGCCTCTAAAGAAAGAGCGTGAAGAGCAAATCGTCGGCTATGGCATGATGTTTTTGATGGGCTTGTTTGTATTAATCACGGTGGCTGACGTTGGAAAATTCTTCGGCTAATAATCGCTGGAATGCGCTTGCCTCGTGGCAGCGCCAGACATTACTGATCAGCGCGCTGATTTTGTGGTCTGTCACGGCTCTGTTTGCAGCAGCAATCGTCGACAATCTATTATTTGCGGCACTCGATAGTCTGGGTGTTATGCAGGGGCTTACTTCTAACACTGCTACGGTAGTGCAGGGAATCACACTGTACGTCATTATGTTTGCAATCTTAATCGGCTTGCCCTGGCTTGCCTTTGGCTGGCGGGCCGGTTTGAAATTGCTTGGTATACAGCGAAGCCTGGAGTGGAAAGACATCGGACTCGCGCTGTCTGGTGTCGTACTGTATTTTATGTTTGCGATAGTTGTCATGTGGCTTGTCGGTATATTGGTTCCGCAAGTCGACATCTCCCAGGCGCAAGATACGGGCATAGCAGCGCCATTTGGCTATGAACGGATCCTTGTCTTTTTCTTGTTTGTGGTGATCGGCCCATTTATGGAAGAGCTGATATTTCGCGGGTATCTCTATGGCGTGCTGCGCAAAAATGGCGTCTCTTTCATCCTCACGACTATCATCGTTAGCATCTTGTTTGGTGCGGCTCATGGACAGTGGAATGTCGGCATCAATGTCGCGGTACTGAGTGTGATGATGTGTATCGGTCGAGAAATCACGGGAACGATATGGCCCGGTGTGCTGATGCATATGCTCAAAAACGGCATCGCTTTTTACCTCTTGTTTGTAATCCAAAGTGTGCCTGGGATACAATAGCAGCATGCGACGAACACGACAGTTTACAAAAACCCTCCGCGAGGCTCCTGCCGATGAGGTGGCGCGCAACGCGCAGTTATTGATCCGTGCTGGATTTATCCATAAAGAAATGGCTGGCGTCTATGCGTATCTGCCGCTTGGCCTGCGTGTCATTGAAAAGATTAAACAAATCGTGCGCGAAGAGATGAACGCGACTGGCAGCGAAGAGCTCCTCATGACGACACTGCAGCCCAGCGATATCTGGGAAAAGACAAACGATGGGACGATGCGGTTGTGGACAACTGGTTCAAGACAAAACTGCTCAACGGAACCGAACTGGGTGTCGGCCTTACGCACGAAGAGCCAATCGTCGATGCAGCGATAGCGTATATTACGTCATACAAAGATTTGCCTCGCAGCGTGTATCAAATAGGCAACAAGTATCGTAATGAAAAGCGAGCCAAGTCTGGATTGCTGCGTGGCCGAGAATTTATCATGAAAGATGCTTATACATTTTCACGCGATCAAGAAGAGCATGAACGTGTCTATGAAGCGCTTGCAGACGCGTACAAGAAGGTCTACGAGCGACTTGGGCTCGGTGAGGTTACATTTAGAGTAAAAGCCGACGGCGGCATATTTACGAAGCGCTATAGTGATGAGTTTCAGACGAAAACGCCAATCGGTGAAGATTTGATTTTTCATGCACCGGACAGCGAAATATATTACAACCAAGAAGTTGCTCCGTCGCGTGCACCTATGCACGATCAGCCTGCCGAGCAGCTACCGATGGAGGTGAAACATACTCCTGGAGTTGTCGGTGTCGAACAGCTAGCACGTGAACTCGGCGTACCAGTTGAGCGCACAGTCAAGACGATGCTGTATGTAATTGATGAAACCGTGACAGCCGTTGCTGTGCGCGGTGATTATGAAGTCAATGAGATCAAGCTTCGCATGGCACTTGACGCAAAAACCGTCGCGTTGGCCGATGAAGCAACCGTCAAGCAAGTGACGGGTGCTGAAGTAGGGTATGCAGGGCTTATCGGATTACCGGATGACGTGCAAATTATTGTTGATGACTCTGTCGAGCCGCTCGTCAACTTTGAGCTTGGTGCAAATACGACGGATGAGCACAACATCAATGTCAACTGGGATCGTGATCTTGAGCGCCCAGAAAAGTATTTTGATGTCAAAGATGCCAAGGAAGGCGACCTCGATCCTGCAACGAATACGCTATATGAAACCTTCAAGGCGGTCGAAGTCGGAAATATTTTTCCACTTGAGACGAAATATACCGACCTGCTCGATCATGTATTATTTGGATGAAAATGGCAAACGCCAATCATTTGTGATGGGTAGTTATGGTATCGGCGTCAGCCGACTGATGGGCGTCATCGCAGAGCATCTTTCTGATGACAAGGGGCTGGTATGGCCAAAAAATATTGCGCCGTACGATGTCTATTTCGTCTCGATTGGAAAAGACGGTAGTCAAAAGGCTGATGAACTATATGAGACTATTGCAGAGCGAGAGGCTTGGACGTTCTCTACGATGATCGTGACGTACGGCCAGGTGAGAAATTTGCTGATGCCGAGCTCATGGGTATTCCGCTACGGATTACTGTCAGTGATCGAGGAGTTGAAGCCGGAACGTTCGAGTTAACAGAGAGAGAAACTGGCGAAACTAGTCATATTGACACAAGATGAGCTGCTTGCTAAGCTAGGATAATTGCTGGGACGAATAGGACTTGGTCACTCGTACTAAAGCCCTTTTCAAAGTGTCTAGACAAGAAAGATTGCGAGGAAATTATGAAAAAGATATATCAATTAACTACCGAGGGCCATAAAGAGCTCCAGGCAGAACTCACCCAGCTAAAAAGCCGACGCGGCATGATAGCAAACAAGATTGCTGCAGCACGTGACTACGGCGACCTCAGCGAGAATGCTGAGTATGATACTGCGCGCGAGGAACAGGGTATCGTCGAAACGCGTATCGCGGAAATCGAAGATATCTTGATGAACGCCGAGGAAATCAAGAACAGCCGTTCGAAAAGCGTTCACCTGGGTAGCAAGGTGACGTTAAAGAACGATGTCAAAGAAGTCACTTATACGGTCGTTGGTGCTGTCGAGGCAAATCCCGTTGACGGCAAGATTAGTGATCAATCACCAATCGGCCAACAACTGATGGGAAAAAACGTCGGCGACGAGGCTACTATCACGACGCCAAAGGGTTCGACGACCTACTCAATCATCGCGATTGGCATAACAAAAAAGAACAAACTTTTTACAGAGGCTACCGTGGCCTCTGTTTTTTTGCTAGACTAGGGGATAGTTATGGCCACACTTCAAGATTACAGAGACGAACGACTACGCAAACTCACTGAGCTAAAAGAGCTTGGTGTAGATCCTTATCCGGCACAATCAGTCCGTACCCATAGCTGCCTGGATGTCGTAGAGCGCTATGACGAGTTAGAGGGACAGACGGGTCTCGGTAGTAGGACGTATCGTTTCTATTCGTAGTTTTGGAAAACTTGCGTTCGTAAAATTGCGAGATGCAAGTGGCGATGTACAGCTCTATTTCCAAAAAGATGATGTCGCCGAGCTGGATCCGAGCCGTGGCATTCTCGGTATGCAGCAGCTAAAGTTACTCGATACGGGGGATTTTGTGCAAGCGACGGGAGAAATGACAACGACGCAGACCGGCGAAAAATCGGTCGGTGTGCGCGAGCTACGACTGCTCACAAAGGCTCTTCGTCCACTACCAGAAGCGCTGACAAACAAAGAAGAACGCTTCCGTCGTCGTTATGTCGATATGAATGTAAACCCAGAGGTACGCGAGCGATTCGTGCGCCGCAGTAAATTTTGGCAAGCTACAAGGCGATTTCTCGAGGACGAAGGCTTTATCGAGATCAATAACACCGTGCTTGAGGCGACAGCCGGAGGCGCTGACGCAAATCCGTTTGTGACGCATATGGATGCGCTCGATCAAGATTTTTATCTGCGTATCAGCCATGAACTTCCGCTTAAGCGCTTGCTTGTTGCCGGATTTGAAAAAGTATTTGACCTCGGGCCACGGTTTAGAAACGAGAATTACACCGAAGAGCATTTGCCAGAGCACAACGCGATGGAATGGTATTGGGCGTATGCCGACTGGGAGATGGGCATGGAGCTCACCGAGCGCATGATTCGGTATATCTGTGACCAGACATGGAGTACACGCCATTTTACACTCAGCGATGGCAAACAGGTGGACTTTGGTGAGGATGGCCAGCATTTTCCTCGAATTAGTTTTGTTGAAATTTTACGCGAGCAATATGATCTCGATGTATTTGAATCGCCGATAGAGCACATCCAGGAACGGCTCAAGGAGCATGGACTCGAGGTAGAAGAAGTCGACAATCGAATCCGTAGCCTCGACAAACTTTGGAAAAAATATCGTAAAACACTCGCTGGCCCTGCGTTTTTGGTCGACATACCTGTGTTTATGCAGCCACTAGCGAAAGTAAATGAAAACGATACTCGCTTGACTGAGCAGTTCAACCTTGTATTTGGCGGCAGCGAGATGTGTAAGGCATTTTCTGAGCTCAATGATCCAGTCGACCAATACAACCGCTTCAAAGAGCAGCAAGACCTGCGGGATGCCGGCGATGAGGAAGCGCAGATGATGGATATCGACTACGTTGAGGCACTCGAATACGGTATGCCGCCGGCATGTGGCCTTGGGTATAGCGAACGCGTCTTTTGGAGCCTCGAAGGTATCACTGCGCGCGAAGGTGTGCCGTTTCCTCAGCTGCGCACGGAAGTTGATGAAACAACGAAATCGATTTATCCAGAAATCCTATAGATAACAATCTAGTCGTCAGGGAGGCGTGATGTACAGTAGAAGCATGAAACGGTTTTCAGGAATACTAAGCGCGGCTTTTGCGCTTGCGGTTATCTTTGTGATCCCGGTTGCGGCTGACGTAAACGATTTTGTCATCAGTGACTATGAAGTACAGATGAAACTCGGCGTCGATGCCGAAGGGCGCTCGACACTCAAAACGACCGAGACAATTACTGCCGAATTTCCAAAGTTTGATCAAAATCACGGACTCGAACGGGCAATACCAAAAACATATGACGGGCACACGACAAACGTCAAAATCGTTTCCGTAACAGATAAAAATAATACCCCGCGAGCGTATAGCACCTACGATGATTCAAACGGTAATCTTGTTGTACGCATGGCCGACATGGATGTTTTTGTGCATGGGACGCAAGTATATACACTGACGTACACGCAGCAGGATGTCACAAAGGCGTTTGGCGGGAGGACAACTGCCGTCGATGAGTTTTACTGGGATATAAATGGGACTGATTGGCGCGTGCCAATCGAGTCGCTCTCGACGACGCTGAGCCTAGAAGACGGTCTACTCGAGCAGTTCAATAGCGAGACAGCTTGTTACCAAGGCTATGAAGGGTCGACCACAACGTGCCCAATTGATCAGAAGGGAAAGGTCTTTACAAGCCGAGTGACAAATCTTAGCCCAGGGCAAAACGTTACTATCGCCATCGGCTTCTTGCCACAAACATTTACGCCATACCAGATGACAGCGTGGGAGCAGTTCGTGCAGTGGTGGTTGATTGCCCAATTTATCACTTTCGGCATTGCGCTTTTTGTGGTGCTGTGGCTGGTATGGAACTATAGCAGAGCGTCTGGTCGCGATAGCGAGCTAGGTCCGATTGCTCCTGAGTACTTGCCACCAAAAGACGCAAGCATCACGATAGCGTCGCAAATTTCAAATCAAACCAAAGGCTCTGTCATGACTGCTCAGCTACTAGACCTCGCGGTTAGGCATTATATACGGCTCTATGAAGTCAAAGAGAAGAAGTGGTACAGGGCAGCGGAGTATGAAGTCGAAATCATCAAGGACCCAACTGAGCTCCGTGCTGAAGAAGCGGAGTTACTTAAGGATATGTTCGGGCGTATGCCATCGGTTGGGGATACGCTTAACATGAAAAAGCTGCGCAATAACACAGCCTACTTTAATCGTACTCAAGACAATGACAAGCAAGTGCGCGATGCCATACGCGGTACATATGGATTACGGCAGGTCGACCAAGCCGGTAGGAAGCGGCTGCGGAAGATTTCACTGATTTTAGCTATCGTCGCCGTTCTCTTCATTCTATCGATACCGCTCTTTGTCGTCGCGATCGTTGCGTTCATTCTTTCCTACATGCTCACTCCACTCACCGATAAGGGCTTGGATCTGCGTCGCTATCTTCTCGGCTTGAAGCTCTATATCGGCGTCGCTGAGCAGGAGCGACTGCGTATGCTTCAAAGCCCCGATGGTGCAGAAAAGATTGCAACACTTGCAAGCGGAACGGACCAAGCATCGCTAATCAAACTCTATGAGCGTGTACTGCCGTATGCGGTGCTGTTTGGACAAGAAAAGCAGTGGACAAAACAACTCGGTGCGTACTACGAGCAGGCAAATACTTCTCCTGATTGGTATGCTGGTCGGTCGGTATTTAATGCAGTAGCTTTTAGCTCGGCCATGTCAGGACTCGGGCAGGCAGCAAGCTACGCCAGTTCATCAAGTTCGAGCACAGGAGGATCAAGCGGTGGTGGTTCATCTGGCGGCGGCGGCGGCGGCGGAGGAGGCGGCGGCGTCTAGACGCTAGGCTGTTGCATGCGGTGCAACCGTTGTCATGACGGGACGAGTCGCAGTTCCTTTGACAGGTTCCGAAGTGATAGTAAAGGTCGATCCAGCTCGTTGTTTTGATTCGACAGAGATGTCGCCACCAAGATAGTCCATAATAATTTTATCGAGGAAGAGGCTAAAGCCGAGGCCTTCGTAGTTGAATTCAACCGCAGACTCGGTACGAGAAAACGGCTTAAAGAGTTGCGACTGCTTTTCAGTCGGAATACCAACACCACTGTCAGTCACGCTGATAGAGATCTTGTGCGTGCTTGGTGCAGCACCTATATCGATAGTGCCACCTTCTTCGGTGAACTTGATAGCGTTATCGAGCAGTGAGTCGATAACGAACTGGAAGAGTTCATTGTGCTGATTAATCATCATTTGTGGAGTACTGTTTGTGAGGCTGAGCTGCTTTGCGTCAGCTTCAGGCATGCGACGAGTGATAGCAATATCGACTGCCTCATGAAGACTGAGTGGCTGCATCTGAATCTGAGCGCCGGCTTGAAGCTGACTGAGCAGCGTAAACTTGCCCAGGATTGTTGCGAAACGACTATAGCCATCATCAAAGAATTTAGCGCTAGGCGCAGCGTCGATAGCGGGGCGTAGCGTACCTAGCTGCGTCAAGCCATCCTGCAATGTCTTCGTCGATCGAGCCAGGAACACGTTGCGAGTTTCATCGATTGTGCGCTCGCGCGCAAGAAGCTCTTCTTGCTTGGTGCGGTTGCGTTTTCGGGTGTAGTGATTGCGTAGCGCGCTGTAGAGGAAGAAAATGACCGTGAGGAGGATTGCAATCTGCGTCAGAATGTTTATTGTGCCAATTTCGACTTCGCCAACGACACCGAGCAAAAAGTTTGCACCGCCGACAATTGCGATGCTACCAGCAACCGGCCACCAGAAGTAGGGGGATTTAAGGAAACTTGCTTTTTCGAGTGAATCTTCGGCGACATCGTTATCGCTTTGATTTAGATTGCCCTCCACCTCTTTTAGGATAGAAGTGATATCCTGGCTGAGCTGCTTTAGTGGTGTACGAAGGGGTTCGATAACAGCCGGTGAGATTTCCTTGAGGGCTTGTATGGCGTCTAGCCCATTTGACATGACGGCTAGCGGTGTTTGTAGGTAATGAGATGCTAGAGCGATGAAGTTATCCTTTTGCTCTGCAATCGATCGCTCGCGCTTTAATAACTTTATGAAACGCTGGGCAGCACTGGCTTCTCCGATAGCTTGTACCCACATAAATGATGCCAACAATCCGAGTGCAGCAAAGATATAGTAAGGGAAGGTCTGCGCAACAACCGGAGGGAGAGATCGTACAACTTGTTTGATTGGCTCGGGCACCACATCGACGAGAGGTTTTACGACAGGCGCAAATGTTTCCGAGACGTTCTTAGGGGTCGCATTTGGCGCAAGCACCCTTACGGCATTGACGATGGTAGGCTCAGCTATTGTGGGCTGCAGTGGCTCCGTGGGGACTACAACGAAGGGTGGGGTACCACAGTTGCCTTGATCGTCTCTGGTCATTCCGGTTGGTATACTCGTCTGAACGCCGTCTATATTTGGACACTGGTCGACGGGAGCCAGAATACAGTTGCCGTTGCCATCATTTACGTATCCTGAAGGAATAATTTCCTGAAGGCCATCAATATTTGGACAGACATCGATTTGTTCGACAGGCTGCACATAACAATTACCATCACCATCGCGATAATAGCCAGAAGGAATTGTGGCTTGATTGCCAGAAATATTCGCGCAAACGTCAATCGGCGGAGGCGGAGGGGTTGCACAGTCATTGTTTGCGTCCACAACCATACCTTCAGGAACTGTTAACTGGATGCCGGGAATATTCCAACATTTATCTTTGCTGATAGCAACGTAGATTGAGGTCCCCTCAGCGCTGGCAGTTGAGGCAGAAAACAGCATGAAACCAGAGCCAATAATCGTAAGAAATATAATGCTGGAGAGTATAATTTTTTGCTTCATGTTTATTTTACGATTTTATGGATGTCATTATACCGTATATGCATACTAATCGCAACGCGGATGTGGTTTCGCAAGAGTGATTCCGAGGGCCCGATTTATAAGTGTTATAATAAAACTAAATGATGGGAAGTAAGAACTAGGCATGGAAGCAGTGGGTACAATTTTTATTGCTGCACTGTTGCTCTTTCTTAGCGCTGCTTTTTCCGGCCTAAATATTGGCTTGATGATGGTCCGGCCCGAGGAGTTGGAGCGCAAGGCAAGGCAAGGTGACGAAGTCGCAAAAAAAGTCTATAAATACCGCAAGAACGGCAACTATCTCTTGATTTGTGTTCTGCTTGGCAACGTTGCTGTCATCTCAATACTTACGCTCGTTCTCGATAATATTGCGGGCGGCGTTATCGCAGGTGTTACGACGACACTTCTTGTGACGATGTTCGGCGAAATCCTTCCTCAGTCGATTTTTAGCCGTCGCGGGTATCCTCTCACTAGGCATTTCTTTTGGCTGCTTGATTTTATGTTTGTAATCTTGTGGCCTCTAGCGTATCCAGTCTCTAAGTTACTTGATCATTGGGTAGGGGATGAACTTCCGGCCCTGTACACGCACGAAGAATTAACACATATGATAGAAGATCACGCCAAACACTCAGGCAGCAAGATAGATCATGACGAGTCGCGAATCATCAGTGGTGCACTTCAGTATAGCCACAAGACCGCAGGAGATATTGCGACACCACTAGTTGATTTGACCGCGGTAGAGCTGGATGATGAGGTTGATGCCAGTATGGTTAGTATGATCAAGCGCGAAGGACATTCGAGGTTACCGGTGAAGTCGAAGGATGGCGAGTATGTTGGAATCTTGTACGCAAAAGACTTATTGGGGCGCGATTTGCCTGTGCCCGTATCGCATGCATACCGCGACAAGTTACACGAAATCCCTGCCGATGCGCGACTCGATACTGCGCTTAGTCGGTTCATCCAGACGAGGTCGCATCTGTTTTTGGTCACAGACGAGGACGAGCAACCGATAGGAGTGCTAACGCTCGAAGACGTTATCGAGGAAATTATTAAACGTGAAATCGAAGACGAATTCGATGAGGAGAACGCATGAAAATAGGTATTATCGTAGGAAGTTTGCGCGAGCAGTCGTATAACGCAAAGTTAGCCAGAGCGATTGCGGATCGTTTGCCGAACGGGACAGAAGTTGAATGGATCAGTGCCGATGTACCACTTTTCTCTGCGGATCTCGAGAGTGAAACGCCAGAGTCTGTGCGGCGCGCTGTCGAACAGGTGAATGCGAGCGATGCAGTTATTATCGTCAGTCCTGAATACAACCGAAGTTTTTCGGGCGTGGTCAAAAACCTCCTAGACTGGTTGAGTCGAGAATCGGTGGGGTATCCACTCGATAAAAAACTCGGTGCTATCGCGGGTGCGTCGGATGGCCAAATTGGTACTGCGGTCATGCAGTCTCATCTGCGTCCAGTGTTGGCGCACATCGGCATGGATGTTATCCCTCTTCCAGAAGTCTTTATCTCAGTTCCGTCACGCATGAGCGAAAGCGGCGAGTTGACAGAGAGAACGGGCAAAACGGTTGAAAAAATGATTGGTTATCTTCTCGAACGCATCGAGTAAAAGTAACGTATACTAAAAGTAATGAATATCATCGATGCGATTATTCTCGGAGTTGTTGAGGGGATTACAGAATTTCTGCCGATCTCGAGTACTGGGCATCTGACAATCGTTGAAAAACTTCTCGGATATCAGATTGATGATCCTGCCATCACGGCGTTTACCGCGATTATACAAATCGGTGCAATTCTCGCGGCGGTCCTATTTTTTCGACAAGACATTTGGCGAGTTGCGTCGGCGTGGACGAAAGGCCTCGTTAGCAAAGAAGCACGGACGCAGGCTGATTATTTCTATGGCTGGGCAATTATCATCGGCTCAATACCAATTGCTGTTGTCGGCTTGGTGTTTCAGGATACCATCGAAACCACACTCCGAAGTCTCTGGTGGGTTGCTGCTGGGTTGATAGGGTGGAGTTTCGTACTCCTCTATGCGGATCGTGCAGCCAAGCAAGATAGAGCGGAGAGCGATGTGACATGGCGCGATACACTGATAATCGGCGCGGTGCAATGCATGGCACTCATTCCTGGGGTGTCACGATCTGGCGCGACAATTTCTGCCGGCCTACTCCGTGGCTTTGATAGGGTCACAGCAACGCGACTGAGCTTCTTTCTCGGTATACCGGCACTCGTCGCTGCTGGATTACTTCAGATTTTTAAAGAATACGATAATATCTCGACCCACGGCGTTGGGTGGGGGCCGACGATCGTCGCGACACTCGTATCGTTTATCGTGGGGTATGCTTCAATTGCGTGGCTACTACGCTTTGTCTCACGCAATGACTTTACAGTATTTGTGTATTACCGCCTCGCGCTTGGCGCAGCCATCATAGCTTTGATTGCTACAACAACAATCTCTGCTGTCTAATTGTTTTTTGCCATCTAGTTGGCTACAATAGAAGTATTACAAGAGGGGGAGTATGAAAAGTATAACATCAAGTATTCTAGCAGTCGGCGCACTGCTTTTTTTGTCTGTTGGGACTGCAGCGACAGTTTCGGCACAGGCTATGTACACGGCAAACGATAAGGGCTCAACGACTATCGCCAAAGGTGAAACGGTGGACGGGTCTGCCTATCTAGTCGGCAGTACGATTCGCGTGAGTGGCACCGTTAAGGGCGATGTGTACTGCGCGGCGAGCTCTATCACTATCGACGGCATCGTCGAAGGAGATGTGCTTTGCGCGGGCAATTCTGTCACTGTCGACGGTACAGTGAATGGTGATGTGCGTGCTGCTGGCGCCACTGTCATTCTCGGTGGAGTCATCAAAGGGAACGCAACCGTGTTTGGCGCAGATGTTACTGCCGATTCTTCTCTGAAACTTGCAGGCGATATCAACGGCGCAGCGAGCAACCTGACAATCGATGGAGCTATTGGGCGGGACATGGCAGTAGGTGCCGGTACACTCACCATCAACGGATCGGTAGCGCGCGACGTGATGACCGGCTTTGGTACTGTTGCATTCGGCAAGGACGCCTCTGTAAATGGTAACTTCGCGTACGCGTCTGACACACAAGTGAATATACCTGAGGGCGTAGTAGCTGGTGAGACAGATTTCACGAAAACTGAGCAGATGCAAAATGGTACCAATACAGCAGGTCCAATCGCGGCAGTCATCGGTGTATTTGCGATTGCTATACTCGCAGTTCTCGGCACAATTCTCTTGCCTCGACAAGTTCACGCAGCAGGGGACATCTCTTGGGGAACTTTCGGCATAGCTTCGGTCATTGGGTTGACATTCATCGTTGTGGCACCGTTTGCAGCGATCTTATTTGCCATCTCCGGGGTTGGTATTTTTGTGGCGTACGTTCTTATGCTGCTATGGCTACTCGTTATGGCACTCTCACCGGTACCGTTTATTTATTTCGTCGGTAACAAATTGTATGGCGAGCGTTCTCCGAACCTCCTCGTACGCACAACCGTCGGAGCACTCGCAGTTCTGTTGGTACTGTTACTTCCAATCGTAAATGTCATTGTCTTTATCGTCATGGTGCTTACCGGGGTTGGTATGATGTTTGCGCACCTGCCATCACTCTACAAAAATAGCCCATATCAGGTTCACAAAAAAACCAATAAAGTAGCCTCATGATAGAATTACGCAATGTTTCAAAGTTCTACGGTAAAAAAGACCAGGGGTTTACTGCTCTTGATAACGTCAGTGTAACAATTGGCGATGGTGAAGTGATAGCAATCGTTGGAAAGTCAGGGTCTGGAAAATCCACCATGATGCACGTGATGAGCGGTCTTGATCGTGCCAGCAGCGGGGATGTCGTAATCAACGGCGAAAGCCTTAGCGATATGAAGTTAAAAGAGGTTGATCGATTTCGTTCCAAGCAGATGAGCTTTATTTTTCAGAGCTTTTTTGTGCAAGGAAATGAGACGTGTTACGACAATGTTAGCTTGCCTTTAGAAGTTGCTGACGTCCCTCAGTCCAAACGTGCAGCCAAAGTTAAGGCGGCGCTAGACGCTGTTGAGCTGGGTGATAAGATTCGCTCTAAGGCAAAAGATCTGTCAGGTGGCCAGAAGCAGAGACTCGCAATTGCGCGTGCAATCGTGAACGATCCGAAGATTTTGTTCGCGGATGAACCAACCGGAAACCTCGATTCAGCAACGAGTGACGTCATAGAGACGCTGCTCTTTGAGTATGCCAAAAAGAATAACGCAACGCTGATTGTAGTCACGCATGATGATGACTTAGCAAAAAAATGTCACAGACAAATTTATATTAAAGATGGCAAAATTGTCTCAGAAACGAAGAAGGCAAAAAAATGAGGTCCATAGATACACTAAAAAGAGCCAGTAAGAGTCTTCGACAAGCGAAGACGAGGACGCTTTTGACAAGTCTTGCAATTGCAGTAGGAGCCTTCACGCTCATGCTGAGCTTAGCTGCAGGGCAGGGCGCTCGAGATTACGCAGATTCGCTAATCGCTTCGAATGTTGATCCTTCAACACTTTTCATCGTAAAAGATAAGTCGATTGTGGGAGCGCCCAATCCTCAAAGCGACTTACGAGAATACAATCCGGATATAGGCTCGGCTGGACAAGGCGGTATAGAGGTCGTTCGGCTTAACCAAGACGATATAAAAGTTCTTGAGTCGAAAGAGTACCTAGAAGATATCAGGCCCCTCTATGAGCTGAGTGCTGATTATCTTACGTTTGGTGATAGCGACAAAAAGTATACTGGCTCGGTGACTGTATACAACCCAGATGTCCTTAGTGATGTTGTGGCTGGTGACAAACTTGAAAAAGGCCAAGATCTCAGCTCCGACGAGGCTGTCGTTCCTGAAAGTTTTGCTAAAACGCTCGGAGTAGATCCATCCAAACTTATAGGAACAAGTGTCACGGTCTATGTATCGCGCGAGCCTAAAGGACTTACGCAAGAGGATATTCAGAAGGTGATTAGTACAGAAGGTGTGCAGGGTCTTGCAAGGCTGAGCCGTAGCCAAGCGAAGCAGTTTAATTTTATGATTAAACAAGTTGTAAAACCAAGCGATTTATCTTTTTCGGATAGTACAGCTATGCAACTCCCACTATCTACCGCAAATAAGATGGCTGCCTATACTACAGAGGGTACAAACAACTATCAGAAATATTTTGCAGCGACTGCCAAAGTAAAAGATGGAACAACGCCAGACGAAGCAAAAGAAATGCTCAAAAATGACAATCTTTACGCGCAGACAGCTAATGATCTCCAATCGATTCTATTTACAATCGTTAATGTCTTGCAGGGTATTGTCGGAGGCTTTGGTGTGATTGCGCTCATAGCTAGTGTATTCGGTATCATCAATACCCAGTACATATCTGTACTCGAACGTACAAGCCAAATTGGTCTCATGAGGGCTCTCGGCATGCGCGGACGTGATGTTAGTCGCTTGTTCAGATATGAAGCGGCGTGGATTGGACTGCTGGGTGGAGTTATCGGAATTGGCGCGGCATGGATTCTCGGAGTTTCGTTAAACCCGTGGATTACAAAGCAGCTCGATCTTGGAGATGGAGTGCAGCTATTACAGTTTGACTGGATTCAGGCGCTAGGCTTATTGATTGCACTTATCCTGATTGCAATCATCGCTGGGTATTTCCCCTCGCGTAAAGCGGCAAAACTTGATCCAATTGAAGCCCTGCGTACAGAATAACCCTCGGTGGTGCTACAATATAGTCATGTTAGATATACGCTTTATTCGAGAAAACCCTGAACTAGTCCAAAAAAATACTGAAAATAAAGGGTATTCGGATATTTCGATTGCGGAACTATTGAAGATCGATGATGATCGTCGAATTTTGCAAAAACAGGTAGAAGAGTTGCGCGAACGACGCAACACAACTGCTGCCAAAATGAAGGGCGGCAAACCGGACGCATCGATCATAGACGAAGGTAAACAAATCAAGGTTGAGCTCGCTGATCGCGAAAACCTATTGCGCCAAACCGAAGAGAGCTTCACTACACTCATAAAGAAAGTACCCAACATGGCACTCGATTTTGTGCCCGTCGGAGCTAGCGAAGACGAAAATGTGGTGAGCAAGACTGTCGGCGAGCCAACAAAATTTGATTTCGAACCCAAGAATCATGCTCAAATCGCCGAGGCAAAAGGATGGCTCGACAAAGAACGCGCAGCCAAAGTAGCCGGCAGTCGTTTTGCGTACATCAAAGGCGATTTATTTATGCTCGAATGGGCTGTCAAGACATTTGTATTCAACGAACTGACAAATATCGATGTCATCAAAAAATTAATCGATGATAATGGTCTAGATCTGAAGCCAACCGCGTTCATACCCGTCGATCCGCCATACATGGCTCGTACCGAAGTCTATGATGCCACGGGACGACTCAACAAAGAAGAGACCACCTATAAGCTCGCAGAAGATGATCTTTGGCTCAATGCCAGCGCAGAGCATGTACTTGCGCCGATGTATATGAATGAAATACTTGATACAAGCGAGCTCCCGATTCGCTACGTTGGCTATACGACTGCATTCCGTCGTGAAGCAGGTACGTACGGCAAAGACATGGAAGGCTATTTGCGAATGCACCAGTTTAACAAACTGGAGATGGAAACATTTAACACCATGGATACCGCACTCGACGAGCACAAGCTGATGGTGGCGATCCAAGAGCATATCATGACAAAACTCGGGTTACCGTATCGCGTCGTGCAAAAATGCACCGCCGATATCGGTAGCCCAAATGCCAATGGTATTGACGTGGACGTGTGGCTACCGGGACAAAACCAGTACCGTGAAACGCATACGGCCGATCTGATAGGTGAGTATCAAACGAGGCGCACCAACACACGCGTGCGGCGAGACGATGGCACGCTCGAACTCGCGTGCACAAATGATGCTACGGCAATGAGCCAACGTCCAGTCATAGCAATTCTTGAAAACTACCAAACAGCAGACGGCAATGTCCGTGTCCCAACTGTTCTGCAGCCCTACTTGGGTGGCCGCAACCAAATCTAATTCTTTTGAACAATGAAAAATGTTATTCGAATCGTCAGCAGGGTAGTGTATCTACACGGAATCAAACCGATGCTCTTTCGTCGGTCGCCAGACGATGTTCATCGAGATCTGGTTCGATTAGCCACATTCGTCCAGCGGGTGCCGCTAGTTCGCTCGCTCCCAATGCTATGGAGCCACAGCGATAAGCGGCTCGTGCAAACAATCGCTGGAGTGACATTCAAAAACCCCGTAGGGCTTGAGCGCAGGATTTGATAAAGGCGTAGCCATACCGGCGATTATGAAAGCAGTCGGATTTGGCTGGATGATGGGCGGATCGGTCACGTGGGGCGAGTACGGTGGCAATAAAGGGGCTTGGTTTTATCGTTTACCAAAATCGCGTTCACTCGTCGTCAATGCTGGCTTGCCAAGTGAGGGAAGCCCAGTTGTATCAAACCGTGTTTCACGCTACAAAGAGTCACTTTTTGATACCTTTACTCTCGGTATATCGATTGCAAAAACCAATACGGCGGCGACCGTCAGCGAACAGGACGCGGTTGATGATTATTGTGCGAGCCTGAAACAATTCGACACCTTAAGACAGGTAAAGCTACTCGAGATAAATATTAGTTGCCCAAATACATTTGGTGGTGAACCGTTCACAACTCCCGATCGACTCGAGAAGCTACTCGCAAAAGTCGATAAGCTGTCTCTCAAGAAGCCCGTCTTCATAAAGATGCCGATAAATTTGCCCCTAGCTGAGTTTGATTCACTCCTCGATGTCTTGGTACGCCACCACGTCGCAGGCGTTACGATAGGCAACTTACATAAAGATCGCAACACCGTTGAGCTCCAGGATGATTTGCCCGATGAAGTTAAAGGCAATCTGAGCGGTACACCGACGAAACACATAACGACACATCTGATTGAGCACACCTATAATCGTCACGGTAAGGCCCTCGTTATCATAGGCGTCGGTGGCATTATGAGCGCTATGGATGCCTATGAAAAGATTTGCGCTGGAGCGAGTCTGGTTGGCCTGATAACGGGGCTGATATTCGAAGGGCCGACTCTACCAGGTGACATAAATTATGGTCTCATAAGACTACTGAGGGCAGATGGATATACGTCGATCAACCAAGCAATCGGCTCCAAGACATGATATACTAGTAGTGCAAAGCAGTAATCGAAAGGAGGGTCTTTCATGATTACGCACATCGATATTACAGGGGTAAAATCGTATACTCCAGATGAAAAAGCCAAGCGCTACATCCAGAAGAAAATCGGTGCTCTCGACCGTCTGGCACCACGGCATGCTCGCAAAACAATGTATGCAGAGGTCAAGGTATCAGAGACAAATCGTAAGGGTGCCAACAAATACGAAGTCGAAGTACTGATGCATGTACCCGAAAAGACACTCACGGCAAAAGATTCGACGATGAATGTACTAGCGGCGACCGATATTGTCGAACAGAAACTTGCCGTGCAGCTGCGCAAGTACAAGCAAGAGCACGTGCCGCATATCGGCAGGCGCAAAATCCTTGATCGCTTTAAGCGAGGATTCGGACGAGAGCAGCAGCAAGTCTCGTAAATCCAGCAGAATTCACATACACCGCCCGCAAAGTATCGCGGGCGGTGTATTTTTACCTTTATCTATCAGGGAAAACGCGTTATACTAAAAGGCAGTATTTTTTCTGAAATTGCTAAACGAGGGACGAAGTAGATCTAATGGCGAAAGTTACCAGAGAATCAGCGTTAACTAAAGTGTTCGGAGACCCGCAGAAGCGGGCTGTTAAGCGCTTGCAAAAACGCGTCGACGCAGTAAACAAACTCGCCGATAAATATAAAAAGATGAGCAAATCTGAGCTAGCGAAGCAGACAGATGTTCTCAAGAAGCGTCTTGCAAAAAAAGGCACGACGCTTGATGATATCTTGCCAGATGCATTTGCGCTGGTGCGTGAAACAGCCGATCGCGAAATTGGCGAGCGTCACTACGACGTCCAGCTGATGGGCGCTATGGTACTGCACGACGGTAGCGTCGCAGAGCTCAAGACCGGTGAAGGTAAGACCCTGATGTCTACATTGGCGGTCTACTTGAACGCACTTGAAGGAAAGGGCGTGCACGTCGTCACTGTGAACGACTATCTAGCTCAGCGTGACGCTGGCTGGATGGGAATCATTTATGACGCACTCGGACTTTCGACCGGAGTTATTATCAATGACGCATCGTATATTTATGATGCAGAGTATGAAAATGCTGAGCATAACGATCCACGTATCAAGCGCCTCCGTCCAGCTACTCGTAAAGAAGCCTACGCTGCGGATGTTACGTACGGTACTAATAACGAGTTTGGCTTTGACTACCTACGCGACAACATGGTCAACGATGCTGAATTACTTCGTCAGCGAACCTTGCACTTTGCTATCGTCGACGAGGTTGACTCTATTCTTATCGATGAGGCTCGTACGCCACTGATCATTTCGGCGCCAGCCGCAGAGAATCCAGAGGCGTATTACCAGTTTGCTCGCATTGCGGCCAAACTGACACCAGAGGATTACATGCTGGATGAAAAACGCCGAAGCGTGTCACTGACAGATGAAGGTGTCGAAAAGATCCAAAAAATGCTTGGTATCAAAAACCTCTACACTCCTGACTACGTCCGCAGTGTCTACCACATGGACCAGGCTCTTCGCGCGCAAACTCTGTTTAAGCGAGATAAAGATTACGTGGTAACGAGCGAAGGTGAAGTTATCATTGTCGACGAGCACACTGGTCGTCTGAAACAAGGTAACCGCTACAACGAAGGACTCCACCAAGCCATCGAAGCAAAAGAAGGCGTGCCTGTGCTGCAAGAGTCTATGACACTTGCGACAATTTCATTTCAGAACTATTTCCGTCTTGTATGACAAGCTATCGGGTATGACCGGTACCGCACTGACGGAGCAAGAGGAATTCCACCAGATTTACGAACTCGATGTTGTTGCTGTTCCACCAAATCGTACGATTTCTCGAAATGACCACCCTGATCTGATTTTCAAGACTGAAAAAGGCAAGCTCAAAGCTGTCGCCGAAGCCGTCAAAGAATATCACAAAGCGGGTCGCCCCGTGCTGGTGGGCTCAGGCAGTATCTCGAAGAATGAATTGATCGCCGCGTGGCTCGATAAAGAAGGTATCGAATACGAGCTTCTCAACGCCAAAAATAATGAACGCGAAGCGCAGATTGTCGAAAAAGCTGGTCAAATCGGTGCCATCACCCTCGCTACGAACATTGCCGGTCGCGGTACCGACATCAAACTCGGTGAAGGTGTGCGTGAACTTGGCGGACTGGTCGTTATCGGCTCAGAGCGTCACGAATCACGACGCATCGACAATCAGTTACGTGGTCGCGGTGGACGACAGGGTGATCCAGGCGATAGCCAATTCTACGTCAGTACCGAAGACGATCTCATGCGCATCTTCCAGGGAGACCGCATTGCATCACTGATGGATCGTTTGGGTGTAGATGAAGAAACGCCGATTCAAAATCGCGCCGTCTCAAAAACACTTGAAGCCGCACAGAAACGCGTTGAAGGCTACAACTTTGATACACGAAAGCAAGTTGTTGAATACGACAACGTTATCAATCGACACCGCAAAGTTGTCTACACGATGCGCCGTAGAATTCTCGATGGTGCAAACATCAAGTCAGAAATCCAACGACTGCTCGACAACAAAGTCAGGGACCTCGTAATTTTACCTGCAAAAAACAATCCAAAGTTTGTTGAAGAGTTTGAGTCGGTATTTCCTGTTGATACAAAAGAAATTGAAGCACTAGGTGCTATCAAAAATGACAAGGACCGTCGTACAAAGGCTGTAGAAGCTGTACAAAAATTGTATGCAGACAAGGAAGAAGAGCTCTCGGAGGAAGTCATCCGTGGTGTCGAGCGTGAAGTATATCTCCAGGTCCTCGATACGCTATGGATGCAACACCTCGAAAATATGCAGCATTTGCGTGAAGGTATCCACTGGCGTAGTGTCGGTCAGCGAGACCCACTTGTTGAGTATCGTTCCGAATCACAGAAATTGTTTGATAGTTTACAGGCCACGTTGACCGAAGAAGTCTTACGCGCTGTCTTCCATGTACACAAAACAGACGCCGTTGTTAATGAAGCCGCCGACGAAGAGTATGATACAGAGCTGACAAAACTGGCAGAAAGCGCCGTCGAGCATGGCGTCAACGAAGTAACTGGTGGCGAATTGAATCGCGACGCCGACTTCAAGGTCAAAAAAGGTACCACCAACACAGATGCCAATCGTAAAAAGAATGATGCTCGCAAGTCGAAAAAAAAGCAGCGCCAAAATCGTAAAAAAGGACGTTAATGAAACACACTGTTCACGAAGTTAAGCTCAAAAATGGAGCACGTGGGCTACTGATAGACGTGCCAGGCGCGACTGTGATGAGCTTTCAGTTCCACTTCCGCGCCGGAAACCGCTATGTCGTATCTAAAGACATCTATGAGACCGCGCACGTTATGGAGCATATGGCGTTTGGTGCGAATGCCAATTACAAAACCGAGCATGAGTATGAAGCGGATTTTACAAAAAATGGCGCCTATCACAATGCCTGGACCTCTGATTCAGCTATGTGTTATGTGGCTGACTGTGCGGACTTTGAATGGGAACGCATCTTAGATTTACAGCGAGTGGCGATTTGCCATCCTCGGTTCAACAACGCAGAGCTCGAAGCAGAGAAGGGTAACGTCCGCAGTGAACTCACAGGGTATCTCAACAATCACAACCGTGTGCTATGGCCAAAGATCCAGCAGCTGCTCGGCGAAGATATTTATAGTTATTGGCAGCGCCTGCAAACAATCAATAACGTCAAATTAAAAGACATCAAAGAGCATCACAGTAGGACGCACACGAGTCAAAATTTGCGTTTTGTCATCGCCGGTAAGCTCGACGGTCGTCGGAAACAAATACAGGAAGCGCTCGACACCTGGGATCTTCCCGCTGGTGAACGATTTGACTTGCCTCGCGACGAGCTCAAGAGCGGCGGCCCAGCACTGATTCGTCGAAAAGAAGCATCGAATCTCACCTTTGGCTGGTCGCTAGTGTTACCTCGTGAGCTGAGCGACGAAGAAGACGACGCTATGGGCGTTCTGAACCATCTTTTGACCGGCACGATGCACTCGAGAATTTATGGTGCGGCACGCAAGAAGGGTCTGGCATACGGCGTATTTAGCGATACGAGCGTCGGCTTGCACGACAGTAGCTGGGACTTTGGTGGTCAGGTAAACCTCGAAACATCAGAAAAACTCTTCGATATTATTGTCAAAGAAATGGACGGCGTCAATGATGGCAAGATAACCCAAGAAGAACTAGAAGCAGCTAAAAGTTATGCGCTTGGCAGGCACCAAATGGGTGCTCAGACTGTCGCACAAATCAGTAATTTTTATTCAGGTCGTTACTTTAGCGATGATGTCTTGCGTGACTACAACCGCTCGCCTGAAGCTATAAAAGAGATTACACTTGAGCGCATGATTGCGACGGCGCGTGAATTCATTGCGCATAACGCATGGGCATTTGCGGGTGTCAGTTGCGGGGAAAAAGAAGAGCTTCTCAAGCTGAATGACAAGCTGGCAACCATTTTTGAACTGAAACGGAGTTAGACGACATGAAGGTGGCAATCGCATGGTACGGAGCGGAAGGACAATCAAGCTATCGCTATTACCATGAAAGGGGCGACGAAATCACGATTGTCACGCCAAAAGTTGCTGAACAATTTCCCATTCCCTCGGACGC
Organism: uncultured Candidatus Saccharibacteria bacterium; assembly: GCA_963747455.1. GTDB lineage: Bacteria > Patescibacteriota > Saccharimonadia > Saccharimonadales > Saccharimonadaceae > SZUA-359. The sequence goes on from CAVVEW010000001.1 coordinate 309,953, forward strand.
AACACTCATTACAGGGGAGGATGCCTTTCAGCATCTGAACGGTTACGATATTGTTGTTCGCAGCGCAGGAGTCCGTCCGGATAGCCTGCAAACTGATGCAAAGATATGGTCATCGACAAATGAGTTCTTTGCACGATGCCACGCGCCAATCATCGGTGTAACAGGCACGAAAGGAAAGGGGACCACGTGTAGTTTGATTGCTAGCATTCTACGCGCTGCTGGCAAGACAGTTCACCTCGTCGGCAATATCGGCATACCGGCGCTTGAACAGCTCGAACTCATTACGAGTGAAGATGTCGTCGTGTTTGAACTTTCTAGTTTTCAGCTTTGGGACCTCGAGTATTCACCGCAAACAGCGGTAATACTAAAAATCGAACCAGATCACATGGACGTACACGCGAACATGGAGGAATACGTACATGCAAAAGCACAGATCACGCGGTACATGACGAGTGAACAGCGAGTCTATTACCATCCGACCTTCGACTACTCGAAACAAGCGGCACAGATGTACAATGCTGAAACTCGACGGTATGCGGTTGCGGACGACGGTGCAGCGTATGTCGCAGATGGCATGTTTAAGATTGGCGAGATGACGCTCTGTTCTACGGCCGTGATGCAGATCCCTGGCGAGCACAATGTAGAAAATGCATGTGCTGCAATCTCTGCTGCCTACGAATACACACAGGATGCTGAAGCGATAGAAAGAGGCCTTGCGTCGTTTACAGGCTTACCACATCGACTAAAATTTATTCGCGAAGTAAATGGCGTCCGCTACTTTGATGATAGCTACTCATCTGCGCCAGCAGCCGCGATTGCGGCAATCCGCGCACACAGTGACCCGCAAGTAGTACTACTTGGGGGCTATGACAAGGGTTCGACATTTGACGAGCTGGCGCTTGAGCTCAAAAACAGCAGTGTTACTCAGGCCATTGTCTATGGGCAGACGAGAGAAAAGATTCGCGTTGCGCTCGAGGCTGCGGGAGTAGAGCGCGAGCGCTATAACGTACTCGACAGTGAAGATTTTGAAGAGATTGTCCATACAGCCGTACACGCTGCCACGCCTGGCGGTGTTGTTGTACTGAGCCCTGCGTGTGCGAGCTTCGGTATGTTCAAGAACTTCACGGAACGAGGCGAGCAGTTTACGCAGATTATCGAACGTCTATGAACTATGCGAGCTTCATATTCGAGAACTACCACTATGAACCTGCGACAGGTGAGGTACTTTTCGAATATAGTTTCGACAGTGTTCGCAGATTCACCGAGCGGGTTAGGGTAGCGAAAAGTGATTCCTATGACCACGAGACGCTCGATAGAGCACTCCAGCTAGCCTTCATTCTCGCTGGGCTGTCATACTACAAGACATTTCCGACATCGATGCTCGATCTTCGGAATATACAGCTGACACGTAGCCAAGCGGCGTTCTTTAGCGAAGTGTATCGAGATGGATTGAGTCAATTTGTGTATGAAAACAAATTAAATCCAGAAGATATCGCGCAGTTTGAAGCGACAGAAACGGAAGCTCGAACGACGCACGCATCTACAGGCAGTGGATTCTTGGTGCTACAAAGTGGCGGTAAAGATTCGCTCCTGCTTGCGGAATTGCTGCGAGAGGCGCGAGTCGATTTTGCACCATGGTATATCTCTAGCAGTGAGGCACTGCCCGAAGTACTGCGCAGTGTTGGTGATACATACCATCGCCGCCGTGATCTTGATACGCAGGCGCTTCGCCAGGCAACTGATGACGGTGCGCTCAACGGCCACGTGCCGATCACGTTCATCATTGCTAGTTACGCAATACTCGATGCAATTTTACTTGGAAAAGATAGGGTTCTCATGGCTATCGGTCATGAGGGTGAAGAACCCTATACCTATATCGATGAGTATGCCGTGCGACATCAATGGTCAAAGACATGGCACTCCGAACAGCTGCTTGCAAGTTATGTTAGAGAAAATATTGCACCAAATCTCAATGTTGGCTCGCCGCTACGACAGTTTAGCGAACTAAAAATCAGCCAGCTATTCTCCGAGTTATGCTGGGATAAATACGCAACTAAATTCGCCTCATGCAATATTGCAAACTACCGCCAGGGTCATGATAATACATCACTGACGTGGTGCGCACGCTGCGCAAAATGCGCGAATAGTTTTTTGTTGTTTGCCGCATTTCGTCCGCCTGAGGATCTTATGCAACTCTTTGATGAAAACTTATTTGAAGTAGTTGAGCTCGAAGATGATTTCCGTGGACTACTCGGCATCGACGACAGCGTAAAGCCATTTGAATGTGTCGGTGAAACGGATGAGCTACGCAAGGCCTACGAGTTCGCACTCGCAAACGGCTACACGCCACTACCGTTTGAGGTGCCGGCTTCGGCGTTCGACGAAAACGTGCGCTACGAGAGTCAATCGTGGGCAAGTGATACAATAGAACAGTAATGCAACCACTACGAAAACGCGCCGAAAGCCTCCAGCAGGCAATTACCGATGCCTATGCCAGGTTAACTATTGATGCCAAAGCCGAAGAGCTCGCACATGTTGATCGGCAACTCGCCGATAGCGAAGTATGGACAAATGTCGAACGTGCCCAGATGCTTAGCAAGCAATCTGCTGCGCTTCGCGGGCAAATTGAGCCGTGGCAAACCTTGCGCGCCCAAGCATCAGATATTGTAGAACTTATGAAAATTGGTGATAGCTCGATGAATGAGGAATTCGATGAGCAAATCAGCGCCATGGAAAAAACCTATGCGTCGCTTCGTCGCAATCTGTTATTTGATGGTGAATACGATTCGCATAATGCCATCGTACGTATTTCCGCGGGCGTCGGTGGCACCGATGCACAGGATTGGGCTGAGATGTGCGAGCGCATGTATTTGCGATGGGCAGAAAAATCAGGGCTTGAAACACATATCGTCGAACGATCCACTGGAGAAGAAGCCGGCATCAAAACGAGCGTCATCGAAATACGCGGAAATTTCGCCTACGGCAAGCTTCGCAGCGAAAATGGTGTACACCGACTCGTCAGACTTAGCCCATACAATAGTGACAACTTACGCCAAACGAGCTTCGCTCTCGTTGAGGTTTTGCCGGAAATTGATACTCCTGAGGCAGTGCAGATTGATGACAAGGATCTCAAGATTGATGTCTACCGAAGCGGCGGCCATGGTGGTCAGAGTGTGAATACAACCGACTCGGCCGTACGCGTGACACATTTACCGACAGGTATCGTCGTCGCTATCCAAAATGAACGTTCACAAATTCAAAATCGTGAGACTGCGATGAAAATTCTCCGGTCTAAACTCGCGCAACTACAACTCGAACAGCATGCGGAAACCATTACTGACCTGCAGGCAGGGGAGTCTGCCAGCTGGGGCGCGCAGATTCGCAACTACGTGTTGCATCCATACCAGATGGTCAAAGATACGCGGACCAAGCATGAAGATCGCGACACTCAAGGCGTCCTCGACGGCAAGCTCGACGAATTCATGACAGCCTATCTTGAGCGATAGACAGACAATCAAAGACTGCTCATACAGAGTACTTATGCTATAATTAGTCAGACAATGATTCTGTTAGATAGGGTAACGAAATCGTATGGAAAAAACGCGCTCAAGCCCGCGATAAATCGGGTTAGTTTGCATATTGAGCCTGGCGAATTCGTGATTTTGGTTGGTACAAGTGGCGCTGGTAAGTCAACATTACTCAAGCTACTTACTCGAGAAGAAAAGCCTACCAGTGGCAAGATTGTCGTCGGTGGTATCGACTACGACAGCCTCAAAGACAAGCATATTCCGCTCCTCAGGCGCAAAATCGGCGTCGTGTTCCAGGACTTCAAACTCCTTCCACAGCGAACCGTCTACGAGAATATCGCATTTGCGCTCGAAATTGCCGGCATGACCAATCGAGAGATAAAAAATACCGTACCAAAAGTTATCGATCTCGTGGGACTCGCTGGTAAGGAAAAAGATTTTCCCAGCCAACTCTCTGGTGGTGAACGCCAACGCGTTGCCATAGCTCGAGCAGTGGTTCGTCAACCAAAGATTCTTATCGCAGACGAGCCGACAGGGAACCTCGATCCAAAGCACAGTTGGGACATCGTTCGATTACTCGAAAAAATCAATCAGTACGGTACGACTGTATTACTTACGACCCACAACGCCGACATCGTTAATCGCCTGAAGCGACGTGTCATTACTATCGAACACGGCAAAATCACTAGCGACCAGGCGCAAGGGAGCTATCGTCAGTGAGCAAGAACAAGCAAAGCACCAAAGTATTGCAGCAACGGCGACGAAAGCGACGACAGTGGATTACCTTTCTTCGGATGATTCGCTACGGTGCAAACAACTTTACGCGAAACGCCTGGCTCACCGTTGCGGCAACCGCAGTCATGACAATCACACTACTTATTATATTTATGACCGTTGCGGCACAAAATATTTTGACTGATTCAGTCACCGCAATCTCCGAAAAAGTCGACATGTCGATTTATCTTCAGACAGGCACCACAACCGAACAGGCCGACCCGATTATAAACGACCTTAAGGGGCTGAGTAACGTCAAAGCAGTTTCGTTTATTAGCTCAGATGAAGCCAGGCAACGAGCTGCTGAGGACAACAAAACCGATAGTAAGGTACTCGATGCTATAAATGAAGCCACGAACAAATTGCCAGCGACGCTTCGTATCCAACTTTTTGACATAAATGATACCACCCAGCTCGACAGCTTTGTCGCCAATAATCAAAACCTTCAAGCCTATATCAATCCCGACCGACCACCATCATTTTCTGGCGATAGGCGACAAGCAATCAAGCAGATTTCTAGTTGGACAGTCATGGCGCAGCGCATCGGTCTTGTGGCCAGCGCCATCTTCGTAGCGATTTCTTCGCTCATCATCTTTAACACCATCCGTATGGCTATCTTCAGTCGCAAAGAAGAGATCCAGATGATGAAGCTTATCGGAGCTGATAAGCAATTTATTCGTGGGCCGTTCATTGTCGAGGCTGTGACCTATGGGTTTATCGCCGCACTTATAGCAACCGGTATCGGGTTCATGATGCTTTCGGTGATACACGACAAACTCAGCCAGTTCGGAATCAATGTTCTGAGCACACTCGATACCCTCATGATTTACTTGCCGATCGTCCTTCTTTTGATGATCGCACTGGGGGCAATGATTGGCACGATTTCCTCTCTACTCGCGACGCGCAGATACCTGAAAATTTAAGCTGAAATATCATTGTACTAAACACTACAATATGTTGACAAAGTACTTATGTTTATGGTAGGGTAGTTGTAATGGTTAAACAAACACCCACCACACCGGTATTGACGACAAAAAAGCGCCTAACGAAGAGCGTTCCTCACTAAGTCGGTACTGGTAGCTGTTGCCCTCTTGATGGCTGTTGGTGTTCCTTATGCAGATGGCGAAGTCCAACCCTGCCTATGCTGACCGATTCGATGCAATGATTGCAGCAATCCAACAACAACGCGATGAGTACGACGCCAAAGCTGCACAACTTGCCAGCAAAGCCGATACGCTCAACAACAAAAAGGCACTATTGCAAAACCAGCAAGCCTCGATTCAGCGCCAGATTGAACTTAGTCAAGCGCAGTATGAAAAGCTCAAAAAAGATATCGCCATAAATGAAAAAAAGATAGAGGAAAACAAGGAAGCGCTAGGACAAACTATCGCCGATATGTATGTGGATGACACAGTCTCTCCACTCGAGATGCTCGCGAGTAGTGACAATATTGCTGACTACGTCGACAAACAAGAGTACCGCTCAACAATTCGTGACAACTTAAACGAAACCATCGATCAGATAAAAGTACTAAAAGCCAAGCTCGAAAAGCAAAAAGAGCAGGTACTAAAGTACTTGCCGACCAAAAAGCACAGCGCGAGCAACTTGCCGCAAAGATTTCTGAATACAACAACCTTGTCGCCCAGACGAAGAACCAGCAGTCCGCATACCAGCAACTATCTGCTAAGGGTGCCGCAAAGCAACAAGAGCTTCGCGAGCAACAGCAAGCAGCTATCGCCGCAGCACTCGCTGCTGCTGGTGTCTCAGGCAACGCAGTCGCTGGCGACCCCGGACATGGTGGCTATCCAAATAACCTCGCAGGTGCACCACAAGATTCTATCGTCGACCCATGGGGCATGTTCAACCGCGAGTGTGTCAGCTATGTTGCCTGGAAAGTCTACCAGAAGAAGGGCTACATGCCTTACTGGGGCGGACGCGGTAACGCAAGTCAGTGGCCATCAAATGCACAAGCCGCAGGCATCCCAACTGGCTCAACACCACGCGTCGGCTCTGCAGGTGTCATCTACGCAGGTCCGTACGGTCACATCGTATGGGTAAATAGCATCAATCCAAATGGCACTATCAACATCAGCCAGTACAACTACAATATTGGTTCTGGTCCTGGTCAGTACTCAGAGATGTACAACGTTAGTCCATCTGCCTACAACGTCTATATCTACTTCTAAGCTTGGCAACTACTCATGCTCTAGGGTATACTGAACTACAGTTAACCTAGAGCATTTTGGGAGAAATACACACTGTGGATCATGACCATCTTCCGCGTCCAGTACGCGACCAGCAGGCGCCTCATACCAAGCGAACTGTCTCACTTTCGACATTGATTATGACGAGCACCCTTGTGCTAGTCATCGGGTTTATCGTTGGCACCCGTAGTGATGGCGTGATTAGTGCTGTCAATCGTACTCTCGGTACATCCATCGATAGCAGCACATCGATTGACCTTGCGCAGAGCCAGGAAGCTTATCGCAAACTTGTGAATAACTACGATGGCTCGCTTGATACAGCTAAGCTACAAGATGGCGCAGCGCATGGATTAGTTGCTGGCGTTGGCGATCCGCACACTGTTTACTTCAACGCCGAAGAAGCGGCGCAGTACCAAGATGAACTAAATGGTAGTCTCAGTGGTATTGGTGCAGAAATTGGTGTCCGCGATGATCAGCCGACGATTCTGCGTGTTATTTCTGGGGCACCTGCGGAAAAAGCTGGCCTGAAGCAAGGCGATGTCATCATTGCAGTCGACAAAAAAGTCACAAAAAACCTCGATGCTCTCGAAGCTGCTAAGCTGATTCGCGGTAAAGAGGGAACAACTGTCAAGCTGACGCTTAGCCGCGATGGTAAGCCAGTCACACTGAACATTACTCGAGCTCAAGTTACCGATCCAAGCGTCTCGAGTCGCAAGCAAGGCACGACAGGGATCATCACGATCCGACGGTTCGATGCAAACACCGGTGAACTCGCACGCATGCAAGCCCGAAAGCTTATCGATCGAGGGTGCGACCAACTTTGTCTTGGACCTACGCGACAATGGCGGTGGCTATCTCAACCAAGCACAGTCTGTCGCTGGGTTGTGGCTAAGCGATAAGCTTGTCGTCAGCGAGAAGCATAGCAATATCCAGACAGACCAGCTAAATAGTACTGGCGATGCCGTGCTAGAAGGTAGTAAAACCGTCGTCCTGATAAATGGTAGTAGTGCGAGTGCGAGTGAAGTCGTCGCTGGCGCCCTCAAAGATCACAACGTAGCAACGATTCTCGGCGAGAAATCATACGGTAAGGGCACAGTGCAGCAGATTTTTGACCTCTCTGGAGGCAACAAGATAAAGATCACGATTGCACACTGGTTTACGCCTAAAGGTAATACTATCGAAAAGAAAGGCATCACTCCCGATGTCACCGTGAAACTGACTGCGGAACAAACAAATAAGGGTCAGGATACGCAGCTCGATGCGGCACTCAAAATCCTGCAGTGATGCTTGTGCTTTTTATGGCGGTAGCGTACTATAAGAGTATCTATGCAAGGTGACAACGTAAAGCGAAAAATTCTTCTGGTCGAGGACGATACCGCACTCTCTAGTGTTTATCGCTCACGTCTCGAGCTTGAAGGATTTGATATTCGTGAAGTCCATAACGGTGAAGAAGCACTTTCGGCAACATTAGCATACAAGCCCGACCTCATTTTACTCGACGCTATGATGCCAAAGATTAGCGGCTTTGACGTTCTCGATATCCTTCGCAACACTCCAGAGACTGGCAACGTGCGCGTCATTATGCTCACAGCGCTCTCTCAGCCCAAGGACAAGCAACGCGCTGAAGCACTCGGTGTCGATGAATACCTCGTTAAATCTCAGGTTGTTATCGGTGATGTCGTCGAACGCGTCAAGCATCACCTCGGCATGACCAACGAAGCTGCCTAGGCCTCGCATCTAATTCAAACTTATGCTTATTGACAAAATGTCAATTTTTTGCTAATATAGCTATACCAAACCATAAAAAACAAAAAATATGTCAGAACTACCAGGATTCAACGCAGCACGAAGTCATAATAAGCCAGGAGCGATTGTAGAAGTTGCTCAATCACTCGATGGTAAAACCTCGATTGTTATGCATAGTGACGATCTACAGCCTGGTAGCGAGTCTCCTCAGCATACAATGTTGCGCGAGATGTTTCTCAACACGGTAGAATTGGATATCCACGATAAAGGTGTTGCTCGTACGGTCAGTATGGGTAAGGGTCTAGTGGAGACAGTAGAAGGTGAGTATATGCGTCGGCTCCTCCATGATCCTACTATGCCAACCGACGAAGACCCAGCACCAGCTGAAGGCGATTCAGCACCAGCATCGCACCGCTTGGCCTCTATCCGCGATATACTACCGCGAGGTACAGCTACACGGGATGATACTACATCGGCGAAGGAGCATCCATTCATTCGTGACGCGCTGAGTAAAGATAGTACTGTGTCTGAAGGTCGAACTCCTAGTCCTCGAGAGATTGTACGAAAGAGCGTTGGTGAGTTTTCAGGTAGGGTAGATTCCCTTATGGCTGCTAAGCATGAAGGCGTGGATTCTACAGAACTACGATATAGGGCGCGCAAGAATCTCGACTGGTTGAACCAAAAGGATAATCTAGAGCTTCCAGAAAAGTTGCTCCAAGCGTTTTATATCGGCGCTCGCTTCGAAGTTCATGATGATGCTGCGTCCTCTGAAGCACGCGATTATCTGCTCGACATGTTTGTCGACAGCGATGAACAGAGGACAGTTAGAAGTATCATCGACGTATTGATAACTCGAGAAAATAGAGATGCTAGCACTGATCGACAGATTCTTGATAAGTGGAGCGTTTTACGCGACACGGCAGACGCTGTCGGTAAGGACAACCCGGAGCAGGGTCTCGTACTTAAGGCATTTAACACTGGGTATTTGGCACTACGCGCTGATCGACAGATTACGATTGCTATGGCATATCAGGAAATCCATGAGACAACTGACCGCATGATCACAATGTTGGAAGCCGAGAAAAAAACCGCCTAAGTTTATGACTAATAAATACTGCCCCGTAGTGATACGGGGCAGTATTTATGTATCAGAAAGTGGGTTTACTCAACAACGACTTGCGTACGTGGGTGAGTGCGGCCAGTAAATGAACCTTTTTTGACCTTTTTGAATCCAACGATGCCATCAACGGCAGCGTGAATCGTGTAGTTCTTGCTCAGGTACGTACCGGTACCAGCGACTTTAGTGCTGCCGGTCTGGCGAACGAGAACTTCGCCAGCAGAGACTTTTTGGCCACCAAAGCGCTTGACGCCGAGGCGCGCACCAGCGTTGTTGCGGTTGTTCTTTGATGAACCACCAGCTTTGACGTGTGACATATTACTCCTTTAAAACTAATAAATGAATCTGTTCAATTGTACCGGATGGGCGACGTTTCGTCAATAGCTCTGTAGGATTACAGACAAAAAGCTATTGCTTTTTCTACACTTCACAGCTATGCTTATAATATTACATTAGTGGGGAAGTACAAACAGACATGCAGCCTGGGGGTAAGCGTAAGGTCGTCATCAGCTTTAGACTAGAGCACCTTTTAGGGTGGTCGGTAGTAATTATTCTTTGTTTGATTCCGGTGGTGCTGTGGTTCCGTCTACACCCGATTGAGTATATCGATGGTTTTGCACCGACAATGCTTAGTATCGGTCGCCTTACTGGGCTGATTGGAACGGTGATGTATGCTCTGAATCTCATACTGGCTACACGATTGAGGTTTTTGGAGTACTGGTTTGGTGGACTGAACCGTGTTTATATCGCCCACCACATGCTGGGCGGTCTGGCACTCGTGATGCTGTCGTTGCATCCGTTATTTTTGGCACTGCGCTATATCCAGACAAGTATAAAGCAAGCGGCACTCATGCTTGTGCCAAACGGATTATTGCCACTCGATGCGCTATTTGATACTAACCACCTCTATCATCAGTCGGTCTTAGAGCAGTGGGCAATATTTTTTGGTATCATCGCGTTTTGGGGTATGGTCGGATTACTCCTCGTGACTTTCTTTATCATGATTCCGTACAGGCTTTGGCTCTTTACGCACCGTTTTCTCGGGGTCGCGTTTGTGATAGCGGCGGCTCATGTATTGTTTATAAATAGTGACACCTCTACCAGTCTTGCGTTAAAAGTCTATATGCTGACAATCATTGCTCTCGGCGTCGCGGCATTTGTGTATAGAACATTACTTAGTTCGATAGTTATGCGTCGCTATAAATACCTGATAGCTGACGTGAAAGCTGCAGGTGGCGGCGTGACACAACTTTCTCTTGTTCCAAAAGCGGAACGGATGGTCTATAAAGCAGGGCAATTCGTATTTATACGCTTTCGCGGATCGTCGGTTATATCGAAAGAGTGGCATCCTTTTTCAATCAGCTCCAATCCTAGCGATGACAATCTCCAGATGAGCGTCAAAGCCCTGGGGGACTATACATCGAAACTCGAAAAATTGACTCCTGGTATTGAAGCAGATATCGAAGGGGCATATGGTCGCTTTAGTTATACAAACTATTCAAACAAAGATCAGATTTGGATTGCTGGTGGTATCGGCGTGACGCCGTTTTTATCGATGATGAAAGATCTTCCAGAAACAGGATGCCGAGTAGAGCTGTACTATTCTGTCAAAACAGAGTCAGAGCTGATCGATTGGCCGCTGTTGTATGAGAACGCGCATAAAAAAGCCAAACTCATTCCGAGTCATTCCGTTTATTGGTGATAAGCAACCGAAGTTCCTCGATGCAGATTATATTGAAGACCACAAGTGGTGGTCTGAAGGGCAAAGATTTTTATATATGTGGTCCCCCACCTATGATGCAATCGATTCGCAAGCAGCTTCGCGCCAAGGGCGTGCCAGGTACGAGTATTCATAGTGAAGAATTTGCGATGTCATAGGAGGATGATAGAGATATGTGGTTAAAAAAACTTGTAGCAATCAGCATGATAGTCACCCTAATAGGGATGAATGCTATTGCTGCCATAGGCATATTTTCGCCCGCAGAAGTCTGGACAAGCTGTAGGAATCTTGGCAACCATCGGTCATGGTGATGCCGCCCTCTGTAACAATTTCAGCAAATCCGACAAAAGTGAAAACAGGGCTTTATAGCGCCATAAAGTGGTCGGTGAGCGGTACGGTGGAGGGGTGTACCGCATCAGGAGCATGGACAGGAGTCAAGACGCCATTTGGCGCAGAGAGCACGGGTCGTCTTAAAAAAGCAGGTACCTATACCTATACTCTCAAATGCATAAATAGCGCTGGATCAAGCGCGGCGAAGGCCGTTGTGAAGGTGAGTAACTCGGCGAGCAGCTCCACGCCATCACCAGGAAGTTCGCAACAAGTCGAGGTCCCTCAGGCCCCGGTGTATTGTCAGGGTGCACTACCTTGCTATGGCAAGCGTGAGGTAGCCGCACACTCTTCTAGCGGAAACTGCTGGGGATGGAATGGCACTCGCGTGCTGAATATTAGCGGTTTGGATGCGGGCTACCACAAGGTAAAAACTGGAGTATCAAGTATCGAAGTCAGCGGTGTATGCGGTACCGACCTGGCTCCATCGCTCGCGGGATCGGTGAGTGCAGGCGGGCAAACGCGCGATCACAACAATACGACAAAAGCCAACGCCGACAGCAATCTATTCCCGTATTTTGTTGGATATTATGACGGAACAAAGCCATAGGAGAAGAAATGAAACGAAACGTGAAAAAATCCCTTAAACACATCGATCGATATGCATTTGTTGCAGCAATTGTTATGACGGTCGTATCGGCAATCTTGCTTCTGAGCGCGTACGCTATTCGCTATGGAGAGAGCGGGTATTATGAAGGCGTGCCGCTCGGTCAAGCGATACGACAAGGTTCTGCCGAAGTAACACTTGATTCTGTGGAATACAAAACGGGAAGTAAAAGCTTTCAGGCGCCAAAAAACATGAAATACCTAGTAGCCACCATGACGGTTACAAATGTTTCCGATAGGCCTATATTTGTCGCACCATCGAGTGATATGTATGTCAAAACATCCGCAGGAGATGTTTCCTATCTTTCGCCGGTAGCACTCGACCACCCATTCAAGAGTGGCGAAATACTCCCAGGTGAAAAGACCAAAGGGGAACTTAGTTTTGCTGTGAATCCCGAACTGCAACAAAAACTGTATGTTGAATCAGACTGGAGTGGTGGAACTGTGTCGTATACACTTCAAACGGATAATGGAGGAGATAAACAATGAGCGAACCAGTTGTCATACAATTTGAGACGCCCCGCCAACCGCCATCATGGCGCGATAAATTGCCGAAACTGTCACCGAAAGGATCTCGCATCTTGATAGCGGTCGGCTCGGCGGTAGTAATTGTCAGTATGGTCACCTTTACTATCTTTGGTGTATTGAGCACCAATAAAGATTTTAGTAAACAACACGGGCTTGATATAAATGACAGCCAAGCGCAGGACGATTCTGCTTTGAGTCAAGCTGCATTGCCGGGAGGTAATATAGCCAAGGGTGTGGGAGGTACGACAGGTACAAATGCACCGGTTGTCACATTGACCGCTACGCCAGCCTCTGTCGTGAAGGGCGGCAAGAGTAAACTGAAGTGGAGTGTTACAAACAAACCCAAACAATGTGTAGCCAGTGATGACTGGTCTGGGGACAAGCCAGCGAAGGGTGAGGTTAATACACAGGTGCTGACAACAGTGCAGACCTACCTATTTACGTTGACGTGTAAAACCGATACAGGAACTGGCTTTGCGACAGTGAGTATCGGCGCAATTGATCAAGGTGGAACAGGCGATAGTGCCAAGCGACCCGAAGTGACTCTCGCCGCAAATCCAAGCAAGGTATACACCAATGGATCGAGCGCGCTTGTGTGGCGAACGACACAGTCACCGACATCCTGCACAGCGAGTGGAGATTGGAACGGAGTAAAATCTACAAGCGGACAAGCAAGCACTGGTACATTGACAAAGGTAAAAACTTATACCTACACGCTTACGTGTAAAAATGCAGCCGGAACAGGCTTTGCGACGGCAACGGTAAAAGTAGAACCACCGCCACCAAATGTTCCAATCGTCAGTATCAAAAGTAATCCTGCGGGCCCAATCGCGCCTGGCGGCAGCCTTACACTCTCATGGTCAACGACAAACAATCCGTCGTCATGTACTGCCAGCGGTGATTGGAGTGGCTCAAAGAGTGCAAACGGCTCTCAAAAAATATCGAATCTTTCGTCTATAAAAACGTATGATTTTTCTCTGACCTGTAAGAATGCAGCAGGTGGAACGTTCGATAGCGCGGCCGTAGCAGTGATACCAAACGTACCCAATGTTTCCATCGCAGCCAGTCCTAGTAGTTTGTACAAAGGCAGTAGTTCGACGTTGAGTTGGAGCACAACCAATAGTCCGACCAAATGTACTGCTGGCGGAGACTGGAGCGGGCTAAAGAGTTCAAGTGGCTCTCAGTCTACCGGCGCGCTCAACAGTGTACAGACATATACCTATACGCTGCAGTGCGAGAATCAAGGTGGAAAGGGCTCAACAAAGACGACGACAGTGGTCGTAAGCCTTCCTCCGGCACCAACCGTGTCACTCGGCGCCAGCCCAATCACAACAACGGTGGGTGGGAGTGCGAACCTCTCGTGGAGCACCTCGAACACGCCTACTTCCTGTAGCGCCAGTGGTGACTGGAGCGGAGCAAAGAGTACAAGTGGCGGCACTCAAAGTACCGGGACGCTCAATACGGCAAAGACCTACTCGTATTCGTTGAACTGTGTAAATGCTGGAGGGTCACGATCGGCCTCGACTTCTGTCAGTGTGAATAGTGGAGGTCCGACTGGGCCGCCTGCCGTATCACTGTCTGCTAGCCCATCACCAATTGGAACGGGTGACGCGGCGACCTTAACTTGGGGTGCCACCAATAGTCCAACTTCATGTACAGCGAGCGGAAACTGGAGCGGCTCAAAGAGTGCAAGCGGCTCACTCAGTACAGGTACTATGAATACTGCAGGAAGTTACAGTTATACGCTCACATGCTCCAATGGAGTCGGAAGCAATAGTGCAACCGCTAACCTCACAGTGATCGCCAAGCCTTCCATAACGCTGAGCGTATCTCCATCTACTATCAACACAGGCTCTTCATCTACGATTACATGGTCGGTGGCAAATAGCCCAACTTCATGTACAGCAGGCGGTGGCTGGAGTGGCTCGAAGGCATCGAACGGTTCACAAAGCACGGGCACGATGAATACGGCGGGAAGCTATAGCTTTAATCTCAGTTGCTCAAACGCCGGTGGTACAAGTACGAAGTCTGTCACGCTGACGGTGAACAATGCTGCACCGGTGTACTGCGGTGGCCTCACGCCTTGTTACGGTCCGAGCGATCTGGCGGCTCACGGCAGCCCGGGCAACTGTTGGTCGTGGAACCTCACTTGGGTCGTCAATATAACATCGTTTCGCCCGTCTCACCCTGGTGGTATAAAATCGGGGTCAACATCGACGATCGAAAGTGCATCTGGGACGTGTAACCACAACATGAATAGTATTCTTGCTGGAAGCGCCGCAATCTCTGGCTACAGGGACAGCGGTGGTGCGACAACTCACAATCACAAAACAGCTACAAAAAGTAATTCTGGCAGTAGCCAACTCTTGTCCTTTAGGGTTGGATATTACGACGCAAGCAAACCATAGGAGGGTAAAGAAATGTTTAAACGCCACAAGAAGAAAACAGCAACCGATTTCATCGAGGATGAAGTCGAAGAACTAGAAGTTGAGTACAAACGCTTTAAGCGATTCAGCGCCCAAAACGGCCTACTGCTCAGTGTGTTCGTACTCGGCATAACCGCACTAGTGGTTATCAATACGATTTTTTGGGTCTACTTCGCCACAGCACAATATGCAAAGTTGGTTCCAACGATTAACACTCCGTTATATTCGCGGGTAGTGACATCGGCTGTATCCGTCAATAACGACGACGTGCGCGTAAGCGTAAAGAACGTAACGACCAATAGTGATAATGATCCTGCTTTTACAATTCCTAGCGACCAGACCATGTTGATCATGGACGTTACTATAAAGAATCTAACAGATGAAACACAGCATTTAATCCCGTCAACGCAGTTCTATGTGCGCAGTGCCGAGGGAGAGACGTATAACTTGCACGCCTCGATGCACGTGAGCAATCCAATCCCAGCGGCGAACATCAAAGCAAACACGACAGTGGAGGGGCAAATTGGATTCGCGATACCGAAGCGACTCGACACGCCAATTCTTTATGTCGACACAGGTTGGAATCAGTCTACACCGTTACTTATCGACGTTTTGCATTAGACGGGATACTAGGCTCGCTCGAGGAGCAGTAGTTCACGCCCGACAACTTGGCCTGGACGGTAGTACAACAGGTTACGAGGTTCGACACGTTCGAGTGTGATGCGACGAAAACCATAGGCATCAGGTTTGTCGCCTATGGACAGATGACTGAAACGATCGTTACCATCATTCCACGCCGGAATAGCGAGGCACACAGGGGTTCCTGGAGCGACTTGGCGAGAGAGGTTCTCGAGGAATGACGAGAGGATATGATCGCAGTTCCCGCGTACTTGAGCAAGCTTTTGTGGTGAAGGTGGGGCAGAGAACGGTTGACCGAGATATCCTTCGGCAGCGACGGCGTCGATAGGAGGCAGCCATTGCTGCGTCATGGCGTCGCCCTCCTCGATACGCTTATTGAGGTCCAGGCTGTACTTTTTTTCGAGCCATTCGATGTTTTCGGTGCTGTAGGCGACCATTTTTTGGCTAAGGTCCGATCCATAGATGTCAAACCCGAGAAGTGCTGCTTCTTGGAGTAGTACACCGGTCCCACAGAATGGGTCGAGAATCACCTGAGCAGATTCACACTTGATTTCGCGTCAGGCGCTCGGTGTTTGGTCCAACAGCCATATTTACCATCATCCGTGCGAGTTTTGGTGGCAGCATACCGACGAAGGCATCGGTCTTTGGGCGAGCTTGGTCGCGGGCGGCGAGGGCAGTGATATTTTGCGCACCGACACTCTCAGCGACAACGACTGTACCGCGGTGATGAACGATGAGAAGCTCAACTTTGTTTGGTGAGAGCCCGAGCTTGTTGTGGTGCGATGATGCAGTGCTGAGCGCTGGAAGTTCATTTGGGATTAGGCGTAAACTGACGTTGTTATCGCGAAGCTTTTTCTTGAGGATGATACCGGTCTTTTGAATCTGACGAGGCGGAATATCCCAGCCGTAGACACTGAGCCCGAGAGTAATTTTGTGATTAATCGATTTCCACTGGCTCATGTAGTAGTCGACAATCGCCTCGCTTACATCTCGCCATGCATTCGACTGGACGGTTGCGATGACGCGCCCCGCTTTTTGACTGCCGCCGAGTAGCTCAAAATTGAATCCTTCGGACTCGATAGTAGCGTAGTCATTTCCAAACCATGTTACGGCTGGAGCTCCATAAAGTCGTTCTAGTTCGGCCATGCCGAGGTGGGGTTGTCTTCCGAGTATCGCGATGTACATGCTTCTAGTATATACTAGAGAGAATGAAGATGTCGTTTCGGACTTGGTTGAGTATTATTACTGCCGTCTTGATTATTATCTTGTTGATACTTTCGCGACACGAACTTGCGGCAGCGTGGGAGCTCATGAGTCAGGTAAATCTATGGATTTTACTCCTGATATTTCCCCTGATTGCTCTGAATTATTTATCGTCAGGCGAGATGATATTTTCCTACCTACGTGAAAAGGGTAAGATTCGTCACGTTTCGCCGTTGACACTCATGCGGCTTACGCTCGAAGTAAATTTTGTGAATCATGTCTTGCCGAGCGGCGGCGCCAGTGGCGTATCGTATATGACATGGCGGCTCGGTGGGTTTGGTATACCCGCCGGACGTGCAACTATGGCGCAAGCGGTTCGGTTTGCTGTAGGTTTTGCCGCATTTACTGCGATGCTCATCCTCGCGGTACTGTTTGTGACAATAGACACCGGAGTCAATCGCGTGATCATTCTCCTCAGCTCAACACTGGTGACAATCATGCTTGGCATCACAGTCAGTGGTATATATTTCTTGAGTGATATTCGCCGAGTGAGAAAAATTAGCAAGCCAGTTGCCGATATCACGAACAAAGTGGTCCGAAAGGTAACATTTGGCAAATATGACTCAGTATTAGAGGAACACCAGGTACTGAAATTTCTCGAAGAGATGCACCAAGATTACCTAGAGCTCAGAAAAGATAAGAGACTGCTTCGCAAGCCGTTTCTTTGGGCACTCGTCTTTACTGCGACTGATGTCGGCATGTATTTTGTTGCCTTTTGGGCACTCGGCACTATCGTCAATCCCGCACCGATACTCATCGCCTATGGTGCCGCTACGATAGCAGGATTTGCGGTCGTGACACCAGGTGGTAGTGGAGCATACGAAGCGCTCATGGTGATGATACTTTCGATTGCTGGTCTAAATCAAGGTGAGGCGATTGCTGGCGTTGTGCTGGCTCGGGTAATTATATTGCTGACAATCATCGGAGTAGGGTATATATTCTATCAACGTGCATTAGGAGGGCGGAAAAAGAGTGATCAACCAGATCTTTAGCGTCAGCGATTTTCTCGCCGTACTCAACCAAACTCTCGAGATGGCGTATCCCACTGTACTTGTCGAAGGTGAAGTATCGAGCTTTAAGGTAAACCAAAACAAGTACGTATTTTTCGATTTAAAAGATGACAACGGTACCGTCGGATGCTTCATGACGATATGGCAACTGCGGATGCCGATAGAAGATGGTATGAAGGTCGTCGTTACGGCGTCTCCCAAGATTACCCCATGGGGTAAATTTAGCCTGACCGTTCAGCATATCAAGCCGAGTGGCGAGGGAAGTCTCAAGAAAAGTTTCGAACTGCTAAAAGCTAGGCTCCAGAAGGAAGGTTTGTTTGCACCTGAACGTAAACGAATGCTACCCGAGATTCCACAGCGAGTTGCTGTGGTGACGAGCACGCAGGCCGCAGGGTATGGTGATTTTATAAAGATACTTGACGCGCGTTGGGGCGGACTCGATATCAGCGTGGCGCACACACAGGTGCAAGGCGATGTTGCGCCCGACCAGATGATTCGCGCTATCCGGCATTTTAACGAGCAGGCGGAGCCGGCTGAAGTGCTGGTTATCATACGTGGTGGCGGAAGTGCTGACGACTTGTCGGCGTTCAATGATGAAAAACTGGTGCGAGAAATTGCCGGCGAGTCGTATTCCGACCCTTGTCGGCGTTGGTCACGAGATCGACGTCAGTTTAGCTGATATGGCGGCCGATGTACGTGCGGCAACTCCGAGCAATGCGGCGCAGCTACTGGTGCCAGATCGTCGTGAGATTATCGTGGGAGTGCGCGAACGCGTGCGTTCGATGGCAAGTACAGCCGAGCGCTCTATCGATGCACTAAAAAGCAATACGCAGATGATGCTGACGAGCGCTCTCGATACTGCGCTTGATTCTATCGCGCGCATGCATGAATCCACAGTGCAAGCACGCTCGACACTGCGTGCATACGATCCGCAAGCGGTACTGCGGCGTGGGTATGCGCTCGTGAGAGGGGATATCGCCCCAGGTGAAGTGATAACAATTGAAACAGAGAAGAAGCTAATTGAAGCGGAGGTACACCATGTCACAGCAAAATAAGACCATAGCCCAAAAACGTGCAGAACTGAGTGAATTACTCGCATGGTTTGAATCGGATGAATTTACGGTCGAAGAAGCAGTCGATCGATTCAAGACGGCGGAGAAGCTCGCCGCAGATATCGAAAAAGAACTTACTGAGGCAAAAAATACCATCACCGTCCTCAAACAACGATTTGATGAAAGTGCCGCTGCATGACGATAGCACTCTGGGTGCTCGGTATCATCGTGGCTGTGTTTATGCTGACGGTACTGCGCGGGGCACCGTATGTGCCGACGCGTAGCATGCACGTTGAAAAAGTGTTTGAAGAACTGTATCACTCTGCAGCCGACCGACGTGCTCGTAGACATAGGCTCGGGTGACGGCAAAGTATGTATCGCAGCCGCAAAACGCGGTGCGCGCGCCGTGGGGTATGAAATAAATCCGTTTCTGGTGGCGATTGCACGCTGGCGGTCTAGGGGACAATGCGCGCGTTTCATTTTTGCTGCGAGATTTTTGGCGGAGTGACTTACCAAGGGATGTGACAGTCGTGTATACCTTTGGCGATGGCCGAGATATCACGCGAATGGCCAGCTGGGTGCAGGAACAGGCGAGTAAGCTCGCAAGGCCTGATATATTTTCTTAGTTATGCATTTGAAGTACCTGAGCAGGTTTTGGTAGCTCGAAACGACCTCCACTTTCTCTATGAGATTAAGCCGGCTTTGCAGACGAAGAAAACATAAGCTATACTAACCCTATGAAATCACACTACCAGCGCGGGTCGATCCACCCTAGCACCATCATGATTGTCGTATTGACGCTACTCTTTATAGGAGCGGCGGCGTTTGGCGTATGGTCGTACATGCAGTATCAAGACAAGAAAACTGATGTCGATGGTCAGGTCGCGACCGCGGTTGCCGATGCAAAGAACGAACAGGCAAAGGAATATGAAAAGAAAATCCAAAAGGCAAAAGAAGAACCAAATTATCAGTTTGTCGGCCCAGAAGATTACGGACGTGTGACGTTTAATTATCCTCGCAACTGGAGCGTGTATGAGGCAACCGATGTAAGCGAAGGCCAGGGAACATACGAAGCGTATCTAAACCCCATCGTCGTGCCAACTATCCGTGGGGATAATCGCTATGCTCTTCGTGTAACGATAGAGGACACGCCATATGATGAGGTGGTAGGCGACTACCAAAGAGTCGTCGAGGAGGGTGAACTTAAAATCGCAGAGCTTTACTGTCGACGGACAAACGGGCACGCGACTCGACGGTGCATTTGACAAAGAAATTCGCGGTTCGGCTGTCGTGTTCAAGATTCGCGACAAGACATTGACAATTCGTACAGACGCCGATACATTCAAGCCATATTTCGAAAAAATCATCAAGACCATTCAGTTCAACAAATAAGATTATCTCTCCACCGTGCTACACTGGTAGTATGAAGGAGCAAGTGCGAGAGGGTAGACCTGACGTGTCGGTATTTGATATGCCGTCGATTACCACAGCCGCGCATGAGCTCAAAAATCCTCTTTCTCTGATGCGCCAGCTCGCGCTATCAATCGATGACGGAAATCTCGACCCGAGCGAACTTCGCATGGCCGCTCAACGCCTGGAGCTAACGAGCGACAGGGCGCTACGACTTGTCGATGACCTCACACAGACGCAGAACCTCCAGGACGGACTGTTTGATCTCGAGCCAATCAACCCTGTTGCACTCTGCGATGAGGTCGTGAGCGAGCTTTCGCCGCTGTATAGCGCCCATCATCGCTCACTACGAGTGCAGAGACGTCGCAACCCACCGATTGTGGTAGCAAATCGCTCACTTTTGCGCCGGGTTATTACCAATTTCGCCGACAATGCACTACATTACACATTTGAATCCGAACCCGTCGTCATAGAAACCCATACGAGTGGTGACAAAGTGCGAATAAGTGTTCGTGACCGTGGACCAGGCGTCAGTAGCCGCCTGCAACAGTCGCTCCGTGATCAGCCTCGATTGCAGCGACCATCGCGGCGGCCTGCTAGTAGCGGACTGGGCCTATACATTGCACGACAGTTCGCTGAGGCGATGCATGGTACGGTTGGCGTCGTTCGTCATCGCGACGGCGCAACGTTTTATGTCGAACTAAGCACCTCATCACAGATGAGCTGGTTGTAGTCTATGACGCGAGTACTCGTCGTCGAAGATGATACATGGCAGCGAGAGCATGTCGCACGCGTACTGCAAAAACAGGGTTACGAAACAGCCGAATCAGCACATGCACTCGAAGCTATCGACCACATCGATACGTTTCATCCTGCCGTCATAGTGCTCGATATGATGCTACCGGGCGCGAATGGATTGGTGTTGCTGCATGAGCTGCAGTCGCATAGCGATCTGGCGAGCATACCGATCGTTGTCATGTCGTCGCGTAGCGATTTGAGCCTAAAAGACCTCGAACCATATGGCGTAAAAGTTGTACTCGATAAGACAACCATGCAGCTCGATGACATCGTAGCCGCCATTCGGAAGGTTGTGTAAATGGCAACACATACGAACACGCGCAATTGTGTTACGCCGAACGAATTTTGGCGAGGCAGACCGTATACTAAAGTTACTCACACCCGACGGCCAAGCGTCGGTAATTGCCCGTGGAGTGCGCCGTGAGAAGAGTAAACTCGCCGGAGGAATAGAATTGTTCGCTGTCAGCGACATCACGATTCACTCAGGCAAAGGTGAGCTTGGTGTACTCACGGGTGCACGACTCGAAGTCTTCTTTGAACACATTTTACAAGACTATGACAGGCTGCAATTTGGTTACGAAGCTATAAACGCAGTGTCGAAAGCGAGCGATAGTATCAATGAACCATCATGGTTTGAAATACTGGAGCAAGTCTATAAAGGCTTGGATGAATCGGGCGTGCCACTGCAGCTGACGCAGACATGGTTTTACTTGCGCTATGCAGAAATCACCGGCTACGAGCTGAGTCTCGATCGTGACGTCAGTGGCAACAAGCTCACGGCTGATAAAAACTATATGTATGATGTCAGCGAAAAAGGTCTTCGCCCGACAGAGCAGGGCGACATCACTGCGAATCATATAAAGTATCTACGACTGATTGCGACAAAGCCACTGCTCACAGTAGCGCAAGTGGGTGGAGTCGAAACTGTCTTGCCAGACTGTTGGTTGCTGGCTCGGCAAGCGGCTGTGCTTTAGATCCTATTATCTGGGCAGATATCGAGTGCAAGCTTTTCGATAGAAGGTGTCAGTTCATCTGTCGACATCTTGTGGTGCGATGTTCTGTGACGATTCGTGCGACAAGCATAGAATGTCGCCATGCATCGTTGTTTCCGCTCAGTGCATGAGCGATGGCGGCAATCGCCAAAACATCGACGTGAGTCGCCTCGCTGAGATGAACGGCGAGCTCATCATACGCTTTTCCGGCTTCGGCATACCTGGCATGCATTCAGGTGAGCGAAAGCCTCGTCGGCCATATACTGGAACTCACCATACATTTGCGTTTTCCATAGAAACATTGTACAGCATATATCCAATTTCGTACAGAGGTGGTTGTGGTACAATACGGATATGGAAAATAGCGCAAAACTCGAAGACATCGTATCTCTCGCCAAGCGCCGAGGATTTATTTATCAAGGTTCAGACGTATACGGCGGTTTGTCGGGGACGTGGGACTATGGTCCACTCGGTGTAGCGCTCAAACGTAACATTATGAATCTCTGGTGGAGCCACTTTGTCGACGAGCGCGACGATATGTACGCCGTCGATGCGGCTATCCTGATGAACCAAAAGGTTTGGCAGGCGAGCGGTCACGTCGATACATTTGTCGATCCACTTTGTGAAGACACGGTCAATCACCGCCGTTACCGCACCGACCACATCCTCAAAGACAAGGGCGTCGATGTCGAAGGTATGACGATGGAGCAGATGGACGCAGCTATCGCAGAGAAGGGCATCAAGAGCCCGGACGGAAATCCACTGAGCCCATCGCGTACGTTTAATATGATGTTCAAGACGCATGTCGGTGCGACATTTGACGAAAATTCTGTCAGTTACTTGCGGCCAGAGACAGCACAAGGTATTTTCACGAATTTCAAAAACGTCGTTGATACGTTTTATCCGAACCTGCCGTTTGGTATCGCACAGCAGGGCAAGGCATTTCGAAATGAGATTTCGCCACGTGACTTTGTATTTCGCTCGCGTGAATTTGAGCAGATGGAAATCGAATACTTCGTCCATCCTGACAACTGGCAAGAAGCATTCGACGAACTGCTTGCAAGCACGCACGCATTTCTCGACAAACTTGGTCTGCCGCGAGAAGCAGTCCACGAACTCGATGTACCAGAGGAAGACCGCGCACACTACAGCAAAAAGACGATCGACATCGAATTTGATTTCCCGATAGGCAAAGAAGAGTTGCTCGGTATCGCATACCGCACCGACTTTGACCTCGGCAACATCCAGCGCGTCAGCGGCAAGAGCATGGAATACCAGGTGAAGGGAACCAACGAAAAGTTTGTGCCACACGTGATCGAGCCAAGTTTCGGTGTCGAGCGTGCACTCATGGCGGTACTGTCGAGCGCCTACCGCGAAGACGAAGTAAACGGTGAGAAGCGTGTATACCTAGCACTCCCAGAGCACCTCGCACCTATGCGCTATGCAGTCAGCCCGCTACTCAAGAACAAGCCAGAGCTCGTCGAAAAAGCCCGCGAAGTCTACAAAGCCCTCAGCGCCAAGCACCCAGGCCGCGTCATGTGGGATGACAATGGCAACATCGGCAAACGCTACCGCCGCCAAGA
>CAVVEW010000002.1:0-188402 GCA_963747455.1 uncultured Candidatus Saccharibacteria bacterium
TTGTCATGACGCGCGCTACTAAAGCACATTCGTTTGCCCACCAAGTGTATAGCTCTGTCGTGTTTGCTGCCCTAGCCGTCATGCTGACATGGGGAGCATTTGCAAATGCCGTCGTGCTCGACGAGATGAGCCGTGATATTGTCATACGATTACTCCCTTATGACGCAATTATTATCACAGTTTGTATCATTCTGGCGCTGTTTGACGTCGTTTACCACCGCAAGCACTCTGTCGGCAAACATTGACATTTCACCTCTATTGATGTACATTTTTTAGAGTGTAAAAGCTATGGGCCCATAGCTCAGCTGGTTAGAGCACCTGCCTTTTAAGCAGGGTGTCGTGAGTTCAAGCCTCACTGGGCCCTCCAAGAAAAAGACCTCGCCATTGGCGGTCGTTTTCTTCGGGTTCGCTGGCTAGATCTCATGATGTATATTTTGTAGCAAAAAATATACAAAGTCATGAGGTCGCGGAGTGGAAAAATTCATTATTTTAACCCCTCAATTTTACAGCTCAGATGATAATGGCTGGATTCTAACAGGCGATGTTGTATTATAGTAACAAATTGATTTACTAAAAAGAAAGTAACGATGAATGCTACCGTATCACTCACTGTCATTATTGGAATCTTAACATTAAGCCTTATAACTCTTATCGCGTATCTCGGTGCCAAGATGTCCAGACGATACTATGGGTTACTGTACAAGCAAATAGAAGAATCTTCACAGTCATTAAATAAAAATATTATTGATTCAGTCCAAACGAAATTCGTTGAGATTAGTCCTAGTGCGCAGAGTTTCGTAGATATGGCAGTAGAAGTTTAGCATCAAGAAGAAGCGTATAGAAAAGGCGACCAAAGACCTTACTGAAGACCAAAATAAGGCATTTGAAAATTCAATTGCAAAACTTGTAAGATTTTTAGACAAGAATGACTTGGCTTTTGAAGATTACACCGACCAGAAATATAATGATGGTCTAAATCTTGATGTGCTTAGTATAGAAAAAGATAATACTATTCCATACAGCATTATCAAAGAAACGCACGAACCTGCCATTTTTCACAAAGGACAGCTCGTAAAGAAAGCAAAGGTGGTTATCCTTGAAAAATAATGAATCCAAATCAGCGTCGAATGACAGTGTAATAAACATTGGCATTGACTTAGGTACGACAAATTCTGCTATTGCAGTAAACTATCTGGTAAAACAGAGATAGTAAAAAACGGTGTCGGAGTGATTATACTCCGTCGGTGTTTGGAATAGACAAAGCTGGCAACAAAGTCGTAGGCACAGGGGCCTACGACCGTTTATATAAGTCTCCGTCGGATGATGAAGAGCGGAACAACAAGGCAGAAGTAAAACGTCTCATGGGTCATCTTGATAAGATTCATTTTGAACGGATTAGCCAATCTTACGCCTGAAGAAATTTCTGCTGAAATCCTCATAAGCCTAAAAGAAGACGCTACAAGAAAATACTCTGATTTATCTACAATTGCAGCTGTTGTCACAATCCCTGCACACTTCTCGGCTTTACAGGCAGAGGCAACTAAACGTGCTGGTCTCCTTGCTGGCTTTAAGCACGTTATATTATTGCAAGAGCCTATAGCTGCTGCAATGGCCTATGGATTTGAGAAATCTGATAACGAGAACTGGCTTGTTTACGACCTAGGTGGCGAACATTTGATGTCGCCTTGGTTTCATCGAAAGAAAGTAACTTGAATGTACTTGGACACGGGGGGGATAATTACCTTGGCGGCAAAGATTTCGATCTAAAGATTATAGAAGAAGTCATCAAACCTGAAATTTCTGAAAAAATATAAGCTTACGGACTTCGATAGAAGTTACAGAAAAATACAAAACTATTTTCGCAGTATTCAAGGGCATTGCCGAAACTGCAAAAATTCAGCTTTCTCAGTATGAAAATGTTCTTATCGAAGTAGATAACGTTGGTGTAGATGAGGAAGGGAAAGAGATCTATGTGTCTATCAATCTTAGTCGTAGTCGATTTGAAGAACTCATACAGCCCCACATAAATAAAACTATTGAATTGGTTAAGTCGACACTCAAAGATTCTGGCATATCTCAGAACTCTGTATCTAAAATCGTATTAGTCGGTGGCCCAACTCAGATACCTTTCATTCGTAAGACTCTAGAAGATGTTTTTCAAATTAAAGTAGATGGCTCGATCGACCCCCTTACTGTTGTAGCTAAAGGCGCAAGCATATTTGGGTTGAGCCAAAGAGTACCGAATGACATTCTTAAAGACGGTCATGTATCACTTAGTGATGAAATGAATGCAACTCTTAACTATGAATCAATGACTTCTGACGACGATCAAACAGTTACAGGTATTATCGAGGAACTTCGAGATAGTGACATGGAATATACCGTTCAGATTCAGTCGGATAGCGGCTTTTATACTAGCTCAAAGATTAAGCTCTGAAAGGGCAAATTCTTTGATACCATCGCTATAGAAAAAGGTAAGACAAATACTTATTGGCTTTATTTGTTCGATGGGGTTGGCAACACAGTCCCAGTATTCCCCGATAGCTTCTCTGTAACACATGGACTTACTGTTTCTGGCGCACCCATTCCGCATAACATTGGTGTTATTTACGCTAAAAAAGGCTTTGATAGTGGCTTCCAGATGGAAGATGTCTGTGATACTTTCTTTGAAAAGAATAGCGTACCTCCACTTAAGAAGTCGGAAGAGTATAAAACTGTTAGGAAGTTAGAAAAAGGGAAAGAAAATAGTTTACCAGTTACGGTATACGAAGGTGACTCGTCAAATCCAAAGAATAATGAAATCGTTACGACTCTTCAAATAGATGGCAAAAAGCTTCCCTACGATCTCCCAGAAGGCACAGCGGTAGATATTACAATTAGCATTGATGAATCACGAACTGTAACGGTAGAAGCCTATATTCCAAGCGTAGGCCTAACGCTTAATGCCAGAGCTGACACATATAAGCAAGCAGTAAACGTGTCTGAGCTAGAAACAGGTTTCGTCGTTCAAAAAGAACGCTTAAAATCTATCAAGAACAATGTCTCGCAAGAAGAATATAGCCAGCTAGAGAACTCAATCGAGGATCTCGGAACCAACATCAAGAATGCGAACCTTGATAATGATGATAAAAACAAGGCTGAGCGTGATATGCGTGAACTTCAAACACGTTTTGATAGTTTAGAAAAATCCAAGGAACTTCCTCAGCTTTCTGATGAGTTTAGAGAAAAGTTACAGAGCGCAAAAGGTGTAACGGCGGAACTTGAAGAAAGTGATGACAAGAGAGAAATCCTAAAGGATATTGACGTATTAGAGAGAGAAGGCCGAACAGCAATTACAGCAAATGACAAAACTATGTTGCTCAGAGTAAATGAGCAGATTGAACAACTGACCATTCGTTCAACATTCGAAAACCCTGCTGCCTGGGTTTATATGCTCAGCCTAATTAAAGAAAAGCGCAACGAACTTTCAAACCAGACAGATGCAGATTACTACATAGACAAGGCAGATAAAGCGGTAAGCGATAGCGATATTGATGAACTTCAGCGTTGCGTAAGGACACTTCTCGACCTCCTACCAAGGGAAACTCAAGAAATCATTAACTCAAGTATGGCTGGAATTACCAAGTAATGGCCAATCTCTTTCGTGAAAATGCGTACAATGTCTTAGGACTTGATACATCTGCTTCGCAGAAAGAGATAACTAGACGCTCAAAAGAAATTAGTAACTTACTAAAGATTGATGAAGAATCAGTTTATGAGACTGACTTAGCGGTGGCGAAAGCTAATCGTACAGAAAACTCTGTCAAAGAAGCGGTTCAAAAACTCAGCTCCCCTACCAAGAAAATTAGAGAATACTTCTTCTGGTTCGATATTGAAAGCGAAACTGACGAAGAAGCTTTGAAGTTACTACAGGCAGGGAAAATAGAGGAAGCGCACGACCTATGGTTGAGAGACGCCGACAAAGAAACTGCAAGTGGTTTCGTATCAAAAAAGAACTTGGCGGTACTTAGCTCGATTCTATTAGTAGAAAAAGGGCTAAAAAAACATCTATCGCAGTCAATTTCGTACTGGAAAGATCTTGTTCTATCCGATAAGTTTTGGTCCTATTTTGTTAAGGTCTATGACTTGAATGATGAGGTCGGCACTAGTGGTGCAGCACTTGCTGACTTTAAAAGTTCTGTTACAGACATTCTTTCGGACTTCTACACCGAGATAAGCCAGGGTAAAGGCGATAACAGCTTCTATGCACTCTTTGCAAAGGCATTCGGGGTTAAGGGTCAGAAAATGCAACGTGACGTACTATCGCCTATATATGAAACGATAAACGACGCTTCTGAGAAGTTGCGCAACCTGAATATCAGCGAAGACAACATCATTAGCCCAGAAGAAATTACGGCTTTGAGACGGCTAATTAAGACGATTCAAACAAATCTCGATAAACTCAAAGAACTCGGTCTTTACTCAGACAGTCAGTCAAAGACTATGCGAGACAAGGCTGCCGAGGCTATCAGGGCTGTAGCGGTAGATTTATTCACCAATCTAGGCGAGTCGGAGAAGCCTGTGGCATTGCTCAATATTGCAAGCAAAATCGCAGGAACACCTGGTACTATAAACAAAATTAACAAAGATGTTGAGACCGTTCGAGAGAATAGACAATTAGAAAAAGTTGTTAAGCCTATTAACACCCTAATTGAAGACGAGAAGTACAGCGAAGCTCTTGATCTTATATTGCCTCTATTACCTAAATATGCGGAAGACAAAGTAGTACATGAATTCCTAACAAATCGCTTGAAATGGTGCGTAGTGGGTGTTGTATCAAAAAGTCTTGTCGATAACAGAAAGCTCTTCGAAAAAGAGGAATACAAGCTAGCCGCACAGTCATTTGCAAACCTTCGAGAGTTCACTGAGCAATATCTAGATTACTTTGATGAAATGAACATTGAATGGCTTACGGGGAATGTCCAAGAATGGAACAGATGGCTTCAAGCGTCTCAGCAGCTACGATAACGAGCGTTGCCGAAGAGCGTGATAAGCTAGTTGCAAAATCCTCGGAAGCATTTCCAGACGGACCTGCACACATAATAGTGGTGGCGATGATAGATTGTGTGATGTATTATCACTTGGCTCTCAAAATGCCTACTCTAAAACGTAAAAGAACAGCTACGAATGCACTCAGCACAATCGTAGGCTGGATAGTTACATTAGCAATCTTAGGTCTACTAGGGGCTATGTTTGGATCCGGTAGCGACAATAGCTCCTCTTCTGGTAGTTCTAGTTCTGGCTCGTCGGCTTTTAGTATTTGTTCGGGAGAGTACGATACTATCAAAAGCAACTTATATTCTATCGAGTCACAAATGACCTCTTATGAAAATAATAATAATACCGAAAACTACAATGCATTAGTACCACAGCAGAACTCTCTAGTAACTCAGCTTAACAATAAAGCTACGGAGTGTAATAATTTACGATAATGAATACTCCTAGCAAACCAATTCTCTACAATGGGTACGAAATCAGTAAAAGCGTAACAGTTATTAATCGAATCGAAAAAGTATTCTTTACCGAAATATATACTCTCAGCGATGGTAATTTTCTTTATCTGTTTACCAATCTAAAATCAGCAGATGTTCGTGGCGGGCAAGATAATCTTATAAAGATAGCTCATCAGGGTCTCGAATACCTAGGAATTATCACAAGCCAACACTCCAGGAGCACATAACGAGCATAATCGATGGATTAACGCATTTAACTGGCTTTGAATCTGTAGCTGGTATGCGGAAACTAAAAAAAGACCTTATTGATGATGTAATTAATCAATTTAACAAAATCCAGAAAGATATGAAAAGTTCAAACTTTCGATCCCAAATGGAATTCTTCTTTTCGGGCCTCCTGGGTGTGGTAAAACATTCATTGTCCGTAAATTAGCTGAGGAAATGGGGTATAACTTCGTAGAAGTTAAGCATCAGACATTGCCTCTTATACATTCATGGCACCGTTGATAAAGTTGGTAGGCTATTTGAAATGGCAAAAGCTAAAGCGCCATCAATTATCTTTATCGATGAGATTGAAGGTTTAATACCGAAGAGAGAAAATCTTGGATTTGAGTCACAGCATAAGCAGAAGAAATCAATGAGTTTTTAATGCAGCTTAATGACGCAGGGAAAAACAAAGTCCTTGTTATTGCTGCAACGAATCGTCCACACATGATTGATACTGCACTACTAAGAGCAGGTCGTATGGATAAAAGAATAATGGTTTACACCACCTAACGAAGAGGCTAGAATCGAGTTGTTTAAACTTTTCTTATCAGATCGTCCGACGGCTGAGGATTTATTGACTACGAGAAGCTAGCAAGCCTTACGGATTACTATGTAAGTGCAGATATTGAACTCATTGCCACAGAAGCTGCAAGAGAGGCTTTAAATGCTGGGGAAGATAGTATTGACCAATCGTCACTCGAGCTGACGATTAAGGAAACGACACCTTCGGTAACCGAAGAAGAAATCAGGTATTATATTCAGTTTGAGCCTATGGAGAGAAGTTAAATATCTCAAGGAATATACGATCTAAGATGTCAAATTGGGAGCCTTAGGGGTTATTGAATTTCACAGCAAATATGATTTATGTTAGTGTAGTTCTGCACCCTTCAATTCAGTACTAGCATGTTTTTAGTTGCAATAGATTTCACTGGGCCCTCCATAGAAATACCCTCACGTTTTGTGGGGGTATTTCTATATGAGAATGCCGAAGTGTAATTCGCCGAGATTGACACCCTCGATACTAGCGCCGGCCTTTATATCGGGTAGCTTCATCATGCTACCTAAACTTGCTCAAAATCGAGCATGGATGGCATTTTGGTCGACTTCTGCTACTGTTAGGATATGGTTGTAAGTATCAAAACGTTCACCGCCAAACAGCTAGTATTTAAGGAAGTCTTTGTGGGGACCCTTGTCTATGCGGTGGTGCTTGGATTTTTCAATGATTATACCGACATTGTTGATGCGCGCAGTTTCTCGACTATTTTTTATGCAGCTTTTGCGCTGGAGGTGCTGACGTATCTCGCGTTTATGCTCAAGGGCAAGATTATTTCGTGGCTTGGCAAACGACAAGGCCTCGGCTACCAGGCGCTAATGTTTTTTAGCGTTTGGCTCATCATGTTTGTATCGAAGTTTGTTTTTATATGGGCGATTGATGTACTCTTCGGTTCCTACATAACTATCTATGGATTCTTCGGGATTTTGCTCGTCGTTCTCTGCGTGACTGTCATACACAAACTCGCAGACGTGGTATTTGTGCGACTAGGAGAATGACAACCTAGCGTAGGTCGTGCGGTACAATAGCTGCTATGCAACTGTGGCGATACACTATACCGCTCCATCAAACGTGGCATTTCACTATATTTTGCAGTGCGATTGTTGCCGGATTGGCGCTAAGCGTCATCCCACTAGCCGATACGTTCGCAACATGGCAATGGGCAATAGTCGGTGCAACACTTTTTGTTTTTAGTTGGTGGAAGCGATGGCGGTGGCTTGTATTGTTTGCTATCTTAGGCGGATTTCTGGTCGGGATTTCGAGAGGAGCGATTGACCGTGATGCACGAGAAATCTACCAGATGAAGACTGGCCAAATTGTAACTCTGACGGGGCGAGTGAGCGAAGACCCAGACAGCGCTAAAAAAGGCGGCTATACCTTGCGGCTTGCAGCAATCCATAGCGCGAGCCAGGCGCTGCCTTCAGAGTTATGGGTGACAGTCTCGGACGGTTCAGCAATACAGCGCAGTGATATTGTGACCGTCCGCGGTAAACTGCAAGAAGGGTTCGGAAGTTTTGCCGCGAGTATGTATCGAGCAGAGATAGTCAAGATCGAGCGACCTGTACCAGGAGATGTCGCGTTGCACGTGCGCGATACCTTTGGCGAGAAAGTACGTCTCGGTATACATGAGCCATCGGCAAGTCTCGGCATGGGATATCTGACGGGTCAGCGGCGAAGCTTGCCGGCCGAGCTCGATACCGCACTCAAGCTAGCGGGCTTGACGCATATCGTTGTTGCGAGTGGATATAATCTGACAATATTAGTACGGGCTATCAAACGCCTATTTGAAAAGCGTTCGCGCTATTTGACAGTGTTTTTAGCAGCGCTGCTTATTATCAGCTTCATGGCAATTACAGGATTAAGCCCGAGCATGACGCGCGCCGGGCTGGTCGCAGGAATGTCACTCGCTGCATGGTATTTTGGACGACAAATTTCACCCGCTCACTATACTGGTACTTGCGGCCGCACTGACGGGGCTGCTCAATCCAAGCTATGTATGGGGCAATCTAGGTTGGCAGCTGAGCTTTGCGGCTTTTGCTGGCGTCATGATACTTGCTCCGCTACTTCAGCGCTATTTCTTTGGCGAAACGAAACCTGGGTGGATTCGACAAATACTCGGAGAGACGATATCGGCACAAATTTTGACAGCACCTCTCTTGCTCTATAGCTTTGGCCAGATATCAAACGTGGCAGTCATCGCGAACTTACTTGTCCTGCCACTTGTGCCGCTTGCGATGCTCCTCACGTTTATCACCGGTATATCAGGCGCTATTTCCCAGTGATAACCGTTCTCATTGGATTGCCAGCACAATGGCTCCTTGACTATATGGTGTGGGTGGCGATGTCGATGGCAGGTGTATCATGGGCGCAGACACAGGTCCAGTTGTCGCTGACGGGGTAGCGGCGTGTTATGTGGTGATTATTGGTGCAATACTTTGGATGCGACGAAAAACGGGCTACAACCTCCGCGATAGTAATGTAATCGAATAACGGCCGCTACTTGTGCGTGTGACATTTACGTAAGGGTTAGCATTGGTTTGCGCTAGAGCAGTCCACTGTTATCTGTTATACTAGAGTAAATAAACGGAGACTTTTTGCACATGTCTGGACACAGCAAATGGAGCAAAATTAAGCGAGACAAAGGCGCCAACGACGCAAAGCGTGGCGCAGTATTTACGCGAATTGGCAATATGATTGCCATCGCCGCTCGTAGTGGCATTGATCCTGATATGAATCCGAGCCTCGCAATCGCAATAGAAAAAGCTCGTCAGGCAAATATGCCCAAGGATAACATTCAACGCAGTATTGATCGTGTGGCCGACAAAAATGCGGCACAACTGGAAGAGATTACCTATGAAGGCTACGGCCCTGGCGGTGTCGGTATCATCATCGAGACGGCAACCGACAATCGCAACCGGACACTGCCAGAAGTAAAAACTGCACTCACAAAAAACGGCGGCAATATGGCTGAGCCAGGAAGCGTGTCATTCCAGTTTACCCGAAAAGGCGTAATTCGCGTTAAAGCATCTGGTGAAGATGCACTGCTGACTATTCTCGACGCTGGTGCTGAAGATGCGATAGAGGACGACGGAGAGATTATCGTATATACCGACATGAAGGAACTGCACGCTGTACGACAGGCACTCCTCGATGCTGGTCTGGAAATTACTGATGCCGAACTGCAGTATGTAGCAAACAACGAGGTTCCAGTCGATGATGCAGAAACGGCTCGTAAGCTACTAAAAGTGCTCGATGCGCTCGATGAGTGCGACGATGTGACAAACGTGCATACAAATGCCGACATCACTGCAAATGTTTGACATATAAAAACCAAAAGCGCTATACTTTCTTAAAACCAAGGGGGATATAGTGAATACGTTGCGACGAATCAGGGTGGGACTGATAGCACTATTAAGTGTACACTTGCTTTTGCCGCAGCCACTTTTTGCGATTGACACAACAGTCAGTACGCCGCCACTTGTTGATGGCCCTTTCTTGATTACCGCGTATTCGTTTAGTGGGCATAGTTTGCAGTACGTACAACTATCGAACGAAAGCTCTTCGCTTGCATCGCTCGATGGCTGGAAAGTACAAACCAATTGGCTCGATGGATTTTGGCAAACAACAGAACTTAGTGGCAGCGTGCAGCCAGAAAAGAAAGCTACAGTGGCGCAGAGCACTGTGCTACCAGGCGCTACGTTCCCCTTCGATAGCGTTGATACCCCAGGTGATCCAAGACTCGATGAAATCCGACTGGTTCCACCGCAGGGCAGTGGACTACTGGATTCAATCGTATCGGTATCGATCAAGGATAATGGCAGCAGTATGACACCAAGGGATACATCGACCGACCCTGAAACATTTTACTTTGAAAGGAATCGTTCGGCATCGACAGGAAATTATTTGTCGACGTTTACGGCGAGTGCAACGCCTCCGGCGCAAATCGTCAGTGACCCACTGTATGTTCCGGCTGCCACCAGCCCACTACAAATTGTTGAAATATACCCAAATGCCAGTGACTGCTCACCGCTGACCGATGGCGCACTTTGCTATGATTATGTGAAACTGTTTAACGCTTCATCTCAGCCAGTTAGCTTGGAGAGCTTCAGAATTCGCACTGGTACCGTGGCGCAAGCAGCTACATCCAGCAATACCATTTACCCGACGGGATCATTAGCAAGTGGGGCATATCTTTCTATCCCACAATCGTTGAGCTGATAGCGGTAGCTTCCTGTGGCTGGAAGATCGCTATGGGATTGTCACGTACGCTGATTCAACTGTAGAATACCCATCTGCCTCAAGCCGCGACGGTTTCAGCTGGGCGTATAATACCGTCGCAGGTAGCTGGCAATGGTCGCGGTATCCGCGGCCAGGCAACCAGCCAAATAGTTTTGGCTCGACAGAATCAATAAATCGTTGTGGTAGTCTACGGCTGTCGGAAATCGGCGCAAACTACGACCCTCAATTTATTGAGGTATATAATCCGAGCGCAAAACCTATCGATATCTCCGGCTGTTTACTGCAGACAAATCGATCCGACACAGCCAGCTATGCGTTTGGTCCGAAGACAGTGCTACAGGCCAGCGTCCACATGGCCGTACCTGTTTCAAAAACCGATCTGACGCTGACGAAGACAACAGCTGGCACTGTCTATGTTCTTAGCTCAGATGGAAGTACTGAAGTTGACGCGCGTTCGTACGAAAATCTCGACTCTGCTTCATCCCTAGCGCTTGTAGGCGGAACGTGGCAGCAGACCTTTGTCGTCACACCGAGCGGTGCGAACGAATATCAAGAGTTTCCGTCATGCGAAGCGGGCTATACACGCAATACTCTAACCGGTCGATGCAATAAAGAAGCTCAAGCCACAATACTCGTAGCATGCGAACCAGGTCAGTACCGGAGCACAGAAACAAACAGATGTCGCTCGCTCGTTGCGTCATCTAGTACCTTGACGCCCTGCGACCCCGGGCAGTATCGAAACCCAGATACAAATCGCTGTAAGTCTATCGCGGCTGCTGAAGCAACGCTCAAGCCGTGTACGCAGGGCTATGAACGTAATCCAGACACCAATCGCTGTCGCAAAGTCTTGGGCGCGTCGACATCTGTGCCGGCGGCAGGATTTCCCGTTGAGCCTATCGCCGATACCGCAAAAGCGTTCACTGCATGGTGGGCACTCGGGGGTGTATTGTTGCTCGGTCTAGCGTATGCTGGATGGGAGTGGCGATATGAAATCAGGCAGCTGATTAATCGCATCGTCCCGACGAAATCAGTATGAGAATTATAGGTATAGACCCCGGTACAGGATTGCTCGGCTTCGGCGTGATTGAAGCAAGTGGCGCAAACACCAAGCTCGTGGACGCTGGTGTAATCCGCACGCCTGCACATACGCCTCTGGCTGATCGACTCAGTGAAATTTACGATGGACTCACAGAAATTATCAAAGAGACAAACCCTGAAATCATGGCGATTGAAAAATTATTTTTTGCACAAAATGTCACGACTGCCATGAGTGTGGCGCATGCTCGCGGCGTAGCGATGCTCACTGGCAAGCAAGCTAATTTACAGATAGAAGAGTACACTCCTTTGCAGATAAAGCAGACGATGACAGGGTATGGCCGTGCCGATAAAAAGCAGGTGCAAGAGATGGTACGATTGCAGCTTGGCCTAGCGGTTGCACCCCAGCCAGATGACTGCGCAGACGCCTTGGCAGCGGCCATCATGTGTGCGTTTATTCGACGTACATAGTATAATAGTACGATACAGACGGGTTCTGATTACTAGTAACCAGAATCATTACGTGGAGTATAATTACAAGTAGTGAAACAAGTTCGAAACGGAAAATACACGCGAAAACTCTCGCGTACTAATAGAATCAAGCGAAACCTACACCGCCGTTATAAATGGTGGAAGGGCTTGTCGCGCAAAAAGAAAGTTGCGGTCATCGCCGCACCTATTTTGGCGATATTGATACTAATTCCTATCGGCACATATTTGTATTATGCTCGTGACATTTCTGATCAAGAGCGACTGATGAATCGAAATAATACTGGCGTCGTCTTCCTCGATAAGAATGATAAGACGTTTTACAGTATCGGTCGGTCGAAACAACAGGATCTTGTGCCGCTTAGTGGCATATCCAGAGATGCACAGCATGCACTCGTAGCAAGTGAAGACAAGGAATTCTACAATCACGGAGGCTTTAGCATACTGAGTATCATGCGAGCGCTTGCTACGAACCTATCCCACGGTGATTTAACTGCATATGGTGGCTCTACGCTGACACAACAGCTGGCAAAAAATACGCTACTTTCAAGTAATAAGACCTTTTTGCGCAAATATCAGGAACTGGCAGTTTCGATTGCGATTGAGCAACAATATTCCAAAGATGAAATCCTCGATATGTATCTCAATTCTGTCTACTTTGGTGAAAATGCATTTGGTATTAAAGACGCAGCGAAAGTGTATTTTGACAAAAAACCATCCGAACTTACTCTAGCGGAAAGTGCGATGCTCGTCGGTCTGTTACCTGCGCCAAATGCGTATTCTCCAATTTCTGGTAATGAAGAATATGCGCGTGAGCGTCAAGTTGAGGTGCTGAGTCGCATGGTCGATAATGGCTATATCACCAAAGCCGAACAAGACAAAGCTCTTGCTGAGAAACTGACCTATGCAAAACAATCGAATGAGCCAAACATCGCGCCGCATTTTGTCGAGATGGTTCTCAATGAGCTGAGTGATAAATATGGGTACGAAGAAGTGATGCGCTCCGGGTATCAGGTCAAGACGACGCTCGACACTGCCACCCAAAAATCACTCAATGCAAACTTGCAGGCGAATA
This sequence comes from uncultured Candidatus Saccharibacteria bacterium, assembly GCA_963747455.1. Taxonomy (GTDB): domain Bacteria; phylum Patescibacteriota; class Saccharimonadia; order Saccharimonadales; family Saccharimonadaceae; genus SZUA-359. Next base: position 13,151 of record CAVVEW010000002.1, read on the forward strand.
TGCCATACATTCAAGCAAATAGCGGTACGAATGCAAGTGGTGTTGCTATAGATCCAAAGACGGGTCATATCCTCGCACTTGTCGGTAGCGCCGACTACAACAACAAGAAGTGGGGCAAGGTGAACATGGTGACGACAGCCCGACAGCCAGGATCAACATTTAAGGCGATATATTATGGCGGCGCTCTTGCCGAAGGTGTTATTACGCCTGCAACCGTTCTCAAAGATGAGCCGATTAATCTAAATGGCTGGCAACCGCAAAACGCTGACAGATCATTTCGTGGTGATGTGACTGCACGGCAAGCAATAAATCTCTCTTTGAATATTCCGAGTATCAAGGTCATGGAAAAGTATGGTATCGAAAAGTCCATACAGCAAGCAAAAGATCTCGGCATAACGGCGCTTGACTCCAACCGTGATTATGGGCTACCACTGGCGATTGGATCGGGCGAGGTTCCGCTGCTACAAATGACGAATGCCTATGCAGCATTTGCAAATCAAGGCCAACTCCATGATACCTCGATGATTCTTTCGATTAACGACAAGTACAACAAGCAGATTTTCAAAGCTCCAGCACCAAAAGCGACTCAAGGCATCAGTCAGGCGGGGGCATTCCTCATCTCTGATATTCTGTCAGACAACTCTGCTAAGGCACCAATATTTGGGGATAGCCTTGTCGTGCCAGGTCACACTGCCGCAGTCAAGACCGGCACCACAGACGAAAACAGAGATGCACTGACAATTGGGTACACGCCGAGTCTCGCAATTGGTGTCTGGGTAGGTAATAACGACAACGCGATTATGTACAATGGTGGCTCGGGTATGGCCGGTCCAATCTGGCGCGGTACGATGAGCGATATGCTGGCTAACAAATCCGATGAACAATTTCCAAAGCCGGTTAACGTAGTGCAACGTAGCACCTGCTATAGCAACCATGGGCTTGCAACGAACACTATCACCGATGGTACCTACGACGAATTCTATCTCTCGAGTGCACTCCCGAGTGTGAGCTGTACCCCGCAGAAGCCCATGATTGAGGTGTGCGTTATCGAGACTGGCGAAGTTAAGAAAATACAAGAGAGCGATTTTGACAGCAAAACGTATTCTAGAAACATCAAAAACTGTAAAAAACCAGAAGAAAAAACGAAGATGATTGAAGTATGCGACCTGGCGACAGGTGAGGTCATCACAATTGACGAAAGGGATTACGACGAGACGAAATACAGTCAGGACACCCAAAACTGTGCACCGCCAGATACTACCAACGGTGGCCCTACAACTCCCAGTACACCTCCGAATCCATAACTGATATACTAGGTATATATGATTGCACATGTATATGGCGTGGTAGCCGAAAAATTCGCAGGCAGTATCATCATCGATGTTCATGGTGTGGGCTATGAAGTTGCTGTACCACTGAGTGATTACGAATCAGTAACGCTTGAAGATACTGTCAAATTTTATACCTACCATCATGTCCGCGAACAGTCTCAGGAATTATTTGGTTTTTCTACGCTCGCTGCAAAAAAACTCTTTGAGCTACTCATAACAGTACAAGGGATCGGGCCGAAAGCGGCACTAGCTATTCTTAGTATCGGTAACGCTGAGCAGGCGCGAAATGCGATAGCGAACAGTGACGCCGCATTTGTGACGAAGGCCAGTGGTGTTGGCAAGAAATCCGCCGAACGCGTCATTGTCGACCTCGCCGACAAAGTCGGATTGCCTACGTACTACGAACAGGGTGGCGCTGTACAAACCGAGCTCAACACAAACGATGAAGCACTCGAAGCACTGATGGCGCTCGGTTATACGCTTGCGGACGCAACGAAAGCACTCGAAAATATTGACTCAAGTTTGCCAACGAGTAAACGCGTCACAGAGGCACTCAAACAATAGAGGGCAGTTGTATCTTATTTATTTTGCCACGCTACGGTCGCTCACCATCAAGCGCACCTCGACGCAAACTGATATACTGGTAAGAGATATGGCAATTGAACGAATTGTAGACACAAGCGTGCACGACGATGAATCCGACGAGGAGGTTATTGAAGTTACCTTAAGACCGCGCAACTTTAGTGAGTATGTCGGACAGGCACGACTCAAGAAGAATCTAAAGCTCGCTATCGATGCTGCAAAAAAACGTTCTGAGCCGATGGACCACGTGTTACTCTACGGTCCACCGGGGCTAGGCAAGACAACCATGGCGAATGTGATTGCCAATGAGATGGGCGCTGGTCTCCGTGTCACGAGTGGTCCAGCTATTGAACGTGCTGGTGACCTTGCTAGTATTTTGACAAATTTGCAAGATGGTGACATTCTCTTCATCGATGAAATCCACCGCTTGAGTCGAACGGTAGAGGAAGTCCTCTACAGTGCGATGGAGGATTTCAAGCTCGATATTGTTATCGGAAAAGGCCCAGCGGCACGAAGCATTCGCTTGGACTTGCCTAAGTTCACAATCATTGGTGCAACGACACGAACGGGTAGCCTTGCGGCACCACTACGAGATAGGTTTGGGCATATCCACCGTTTAGATTTTTATACGACAGATGAAATCGCTGAGATTATCATACGAGCAGCCAAGATACTTGAAACACCGATTAAGCCAGAGTCTGCCGCACTTCTTTCTACGCGGGCTCGTTTGACGCCTCGTATCGCAAACCGATTACTCAAACGCGTACGTGACTACGCTGACGTGAACGGTGATGGTATCGTTGATACTGCGATCACAACAAGCGCACTCGAATTGATGGAGATTGATAGCCTCGGGCTTGATGCCGCTGATCGTCAGTTGCTGGTAGCGCTCCTAGATAACTATGGTGATCGACCTGTTGGTCTAAATACCATCGCTGCACTAACTGGCGACGAGAGCACGACGATTGAAGATTTTTACGAGCCATATCTTATGCAGATCGGCTTTATCGAACGCACCCCTCGAGGTCGGCTGGTGACACAAAAAGCGAAAAAGCATTTGCATAGAACGTAAAATGCTATAATAGGGGCATGGCTCCGGAACAAGAACAACCTCGAGAGAAGCCGATTGCCTACGATGCTGATGGTAATCCGCTTTATGCTGCGCCTCAGCCACAGACGAAGCAATCTATCTTTCATATACGACGTTCACATGTCACTGCCGCACCAGAAAGTCATGAAGGACATAATTTCGATCCTAGGACACGAGTACAGTATGCAAATGAGCCGCGGGTTGTACACAATCCTCGACCATATGAACCTGAAGTCCAGGGAGTGGGTCCTGAGCTAAAGGCTCGACATGATGACTCAGTGCAAAAATTTCCTGATTTAAATCTTAGCGAAGGTGAGTACGTCCTCTTGAGTGTAAAACGTCATCTCATAGGACTGTATATGCCGCTTGGCATATCGATTAGTGCAATACTGCTCCTTCTGGCGGCATGGGTTACCTATCCCAATGTCGCAGACATTGATCCCATTACAGGGCAAATAGACTCGGCCTCGGACCAATTTCTGTGATCATGCTTAGTTTGATTATACTGATTGGAATTTTTGGCTATATTTCCTCTTGGGTGTACATGCGTAATACCTTTTATCTGACTAATGAAAGTGTCATACAAGAGATTCAGCATGGTGTATTTTCAAAGCACGAGCAAACGGTGAGCCTTGGCAGCATTGAAGATGCCAGTTATCGTCAATTTGGTATTTGGCAAAGTATGTTCAACTACGGCACCATTCGTCTCAGTACAGAAGGTGAAGAAACGACATACAAGTTTCAGTATGTCTCAAACCCAAAGAAACAAATCGCTGTTCTCAATAACGCAATCGAATGTTTCAAAAATGGTCGGCCAGTTTGGTACGACGATGATGATAACTAGTTTTACAGTTTAGCGACGCGAAGTTTTTACGTACGACGGCTTCTTTTTCCATGTCGGCAAATAGCTTGTAGTGTTTGCAGTTACCGTTCAGATCGCAATCACTTGATTCGTAATGATAGTTTGAGCCGGGATCACCAATCGTGTATCCATCTGGATCGGTGAAAAGAGCAGGGTCGACCGAGCGGAGTACCTTGCTGCTGATTTTTTCTGGATAGCTTTGGTTTTGTTCGTAATAAACTTCCTCAAGGCTGTAGTACATCGCGTTGACCGCAACTTTTCGTTGGTTATCACGTGCTGCTGCATCGATGCTACTCTTTTGCGTGAAGAACAATACGACCCGCCTATCAAGAATGCAAGCACCACCAGCACTTCAATAACTGTAAAACCACTCGATCGTTTCATTGGTATCTAGTATAGCAAAATGCTATAATTTAGGGTAGTAACAACGGAGGGACAGATATGGCTAAGAAAACTGAAGAGAAGGTAGTACAAGACAACAAAACTGATGACGCCAAGATTAAAGCGCTTGGCCTTGCCATGGAACAAATCACCAAGCAATTCGGTGATGGATCAATCATGAAACTCGGTGAATCTCGAAAAGCAGATGTTGCGCTACTGTCGAGTGGTAGTTTGAGCCTCGATATTGCTCTCGGTGGTGGATATCCGAAGGGGCGCATCATTGAAATCTATGGTCCTGAATCAAGTGGTAAGACCACATTGACACTCCATGCTATAGCTGAAATACAGCGCCAAGGCGGCACTGCGGCATTTATCGATGCAGAACACGCCCTTGACCCTTCGTATGCAAAGAAGGTCGGTGTAGACACCGAGAACCTCCTCATCTCGCAACCTGACAATGGCGAACAAGCGCTCGAAATCGTCGAGACACTGGTACGCTCAAATGCCGTCGATCTCATCGTCGTCGACTCTGTAGCAGCACTAACACCGCAGGCGGAGATTGATGGCGAAATGGGCGATAGCCATATGGGCCTCCAAGCTCGCCTGATGAGCCAAGCACTGCGTAAGCTGACAGGTATCATCCACAAATCAAAAGCAACCGTGATCTTCATCAACCAGATTCGCATGAAAATTGGTGTCATGTTTGGTAATCCAGAGACAACCACGGGTGGTAACGCACTCAAATTTTATGCAAGTGTACGTGCTGACATTCGTCGTATCGGTCAAATCAAGGATGGTGATAACATCGTAGGTAACCGTACAAAGGTAAAAATTGTCAAAAACAAGATCGCACCGCCTTTCAGAGTCGCCGAATTCGATATCATGTATAACGAAGGTATCTCGAGGACTGGTGATGTCATCGACCTCGGTGTTCAGTACGGTGTCGTGGGTAAATCTGGCGCATGGTTTGATTATAACGATGGTAAGATCGGCCAAGGTCGTGAAGCCACCAAAAAGTATTTGAAGGAAAATCCAAAAGTCCTCGACGAAATCGAAAAGAAAGTGCGCAAGAACGTCGCTGAAGCCGAGGTATAATCTGCGATGGCAGATGAGCTGATTTGGCACGTCAATGAAAACGATCAACCCATCGGTTCTATTTCAAGGGCAGAATCGCGAAAAATCGGCGCACGCTACCGGATGGTTCGTATTCAGGTGGAATCACCAGACGGCGAGTCAGTACTGCTTCAAAAACGGCTGAGCACCAAAAAAACGTATCCTGGGTGCTGGGACACATCTGCAGGTGGAAACATACAGTATGGCGAGAGCTATGGCGACGCGGCAGAGCGAGAACTGAGCGAAGAGATCGGACTGAGCGGCGTTGAGTTTCGTGAGATTGGAATGTATTACTCAGAGGCGATTGACCCTGACGGCAATAAAATGAATCGGTTCACGAAAGTGTATAAAGTTATCGCTGATATGGACACGAAATTTACCCCTCAAGATACTGAGGTTGAAAGTGTGCAGTGGATCGACAAGAACGAGCTAGCCGAAGTTATAAAGCAGGGTAACGTGACCGATGGGCTCGAGCAGGTTTTCAATCGTTATTATCGAAATCAATGAAAATAACAGATATTTCAGTACAAGCTAAAAATCCTAATCGGGTAAATATATCAGTCGATGGAAAGTATCGGCTTAGTCTCGAGATCGCACAAGTCGTTGACCTGGGCTTAAAGAAAGGGCAGGACGTCGACGACGAAACCCTTGCAGGATACCTAGAGGAAAGTGCATTCGGGAAATTATACGCTCGTGCACTCGAATATTGTCTAATGCGCCCGCATTCCTCCCGTGAGGTTCGTGATTATTTATGGCGCAAGACTCGTACCACGAAATATAAGAGTCGCAAGACCGGTGAAATGAAAGAGCGCGAAGGGGTAAGCCAAGAGTTAACTGAGAGAGTATTTAGCAAACTAGAGACACGAGGATATATAAATGACGAGTCATTTGCGCAATACTGGGTAGAAAATCGCAATCAAGTAAAAGGAACAAGCAAGCGCAAATTGGCAAACGAGCTCCGGCAAAAGGGCGTGAGCAGCGAGGAAATCGAACGGGCGATTGCACTATCAGATCGCACCGATGAGTCCGAGCTAGAAAAAATTATAAACAAGAAACGTTCTCGCTATCCAGACGAGCAGAAATTAATTGCCTATCTCGCTAGGCAGGGATTTAACTACGATGATATCCGCTCAGCTCTGTCTGAGGTCACTTGAGTCCGCTACTGGTCGTGATTCACGAAATGGGTTGACATAGCTCCCCGGAGCTGTCAGTCGAGTATGTTCTGGTATTTCAGCTTCAGAATTTATAACTATCGAATCGTTGTTAATTTCAATAATCTGTGAGCGATGAATGACTAATTCTGAATCGTTCAAGCTTTTTAGCAGAGGCCTCCGTACGGTGAGCTGCTGTACGGTAAATGTGTCAAGATCTACGGTATAATCGGTAACTTTGCCTACTTTTCGCCGCTTTTCGTCGCGAACAGGCATTCCAATGAGAGGAAATCCAAGCTCAACAAGCCCGTCAAGTTTTATCACATCACCTGGTTGTACGAGCTCGTCGAGTGCATCGATGATAAAGCCCATATCGCCAAGTTCTCTGACGTCTTCTACGCGCAAATAACACGGTCCTTTAAGGAGAGGACTAGCGACTTCATAGCCTACGATTGTAAGTTGAGCAGGATCAATAATGGGATTTACTGTTCGTGCGAGCTCGCCACCTGTCTGCAACCCTAGGATTGGTTGGCGAATGAGGCGTGATCCAATAATGAGCATGCTATTAGTATATCACTTATGTTTTTGCTCTAATCAACGAACGGATTGATACGTTGGTTAGAGGGAAGCTCGAGCGGCTTACCGCCACCTGATTTTTCATTTAATGACTGAAGCTTATCTATCGTATTCTGGTCAAATGCTGAGCTTGATTGCGTGTCGATGGGGCGAATATCTGTCGCCTGTAGCATGACTTGGTACACGAAAAACATTACTGCTGCGAGCCCACCAATAACTAGGATTGTGTAAAGTAGTACATGAAAACGAGCAAGAAATCGTGCTAGACCGACTTTCATATCATTGAACGATAGATTTAGGTCGATATTCATCGCGTAAACACCTCGACTGTCAGCGTGTCTGTTACAACTGAGCTCTCATTGCCTCGTGTCGATGTGCTAGAGAGTGACACTTTTTTAATTTGCATCTTTGTGAGGTTCTGTTCGATATAATGTAGGAAATTCAGAAACTTAACGTACTCTACGGGATTTGTCAGGGTAATAGTAATATAACTTGGCTTAAGACCCCCGTTCGATGTAGCCGCAGCCTTCGCTGCTCCTGGGTTGGTGCTTTTTGGAGCTGTTGATACGCCTAGAGAGGGGTCACTGTCGGCGAACGAGTATTGTTCGATGCTTACGCCTGCGCGTGTCGCCATCGCGAGCAAATCAGAGTATGCCTGGTTTTGATATTGATAACTGGCTCGCTTGGCGACAACCTGCTTGGCGAGCTCAACCGCTTTGGGGTCTTTCTTGTAGCGAGCAATTTCTTGCTTTGTCTGATCGATGCGATCACTACTATTATCGGCGTCGATTACTACAGCATTGACTTGTGTAGCATAGTCATAGAGATAATTCAGCCCAAAAAGCATGACCGCTCCTCCTGCTGCTATGAGAAAGATAAGAGTAAAACTAAGCACTAACCTAAGCCGTGGAGCGTTTGCGGTGATAGGATTGGTCATTGCGTCTCCTTTATACCATCGAGCAGCTTCTTGTTGATGGTCAGGCCAATTGTGACGGTGTAGTCGTAGCCATCATCCGCTGTCAGATTACGCTGTATCTCAGTAAAATGCACATCATCAAAGTATGACGATTTCGTAAGAGCGTTTTTTAATGCCAGAGCATCGTTTGAACTTCTAACTTTTGCGCTGAACGTGCTCGGTGTTCCGATAACGGTAGGATCAAGATCGATATGATCGATAATTGCTGCCCCCGGGATGACACTCGCATAGCGCAGGATGATTGCAGAATAATCAACCTCCTTGATCCAGAATCTGTTTCGCTATGGCGAGATTGGATTTAAATTCTTTTACAGCCTGGACGTCTTTTGCCAGGAGAAGGCTCGACTGATCGCTCGCGTCATTTTCGGCTTGAGCGGCTTGGCGGATGTTGTTGAGAAGCAGCCAGGCGATGGCCATGACAACAACAAGCAAAATCAGAGCAACGAGCGTCAGTATGCTGTAGCGCGCAAGTAAGACATTTGCACGCCCCGCGCGGATGTCACGCTTTTGCTCGGCAGGCAGAAGATTTATCATTTCCACATCTCCGTATAGTCAACGCTGGCTAAACCAGCAACGGTGATGTAACGGGGACGAAACTGCTTATTTGGCTGTGGCAAGCGACCAAAATCGAATCGCTGCCAGGCACTTGCAACACGAGCCGGCATCACTGTCGCGTCAGTAAAGAACTCACCGATACCAGGAACATTACTACCCGCGCCAACTACAAGGACTTGTTCAAGCTTTGCATTTTCATCGATACGCTCCGTGTAGTAGCGCATTACTTTTTGGGTTTCGATGATAATGCGATTGAGACTTGGCGTCAGTGCCTCTGTAAGAACATGTTGCTTCGGGCTAGGGGATAACCCGTTAATCACTTTCAGTTGATGTGCGTTATCGAGCGCAATCGATAGCTTGCTCGCAATATCTAGTGTGAACGTATTTCCGCCGACTGGAACGTTCCCACTGACACGAATAACACCTCGGTCGAGAATAGCAATGTCCGTCTGGGCCTGTCCAATATCGACGACCACCGTAGGGAGGAGTGTACCGTTTTCGGTTTTTTCTAAGATGCGAGCAATAGCGTGGGCGCTTGGCTCCACCATGACCGGTCGGAGGCCAGCTTCTGTGACTGCCTTGATGCTGGCATCGATCACCGTACGTGGTACAGCAGACATGATGACTGATGCCGTTTCCTTGGTTTTTTCGATGACCTCGTAATCTACGTAGAGTGCGCTCATCGGTATTGGGATATACTGACTGACCTCTACCTCTACAGCATCGGCAAGGGCTGACAACTCACTCACTGGGAAGATGAAGGTGCGAGAAAATGCACGGGTTGACGGAATGCCGATTACCGCATGATTACTTGGTAGGTCGCCGACGATATGGTCGTTAATAAGTGAACGCAAACTATCAGCGAGAAAAGTATCGTCAGGCGTGCTCATATCAAGCGCATCTTGCATTTTACCCGGGTCAAGATCAATCGAACCGTAGCCTTGGATTACCCATTGCTTCGTATCAATCGCCATAGCCTTAATTCCGGTTTGGCTGATATCGATTCCGATTGGCTGTTTGTCCTTGTAGAATAATTTTTTCACGCGCGCCCACTCATATTACTGGTGGTAGTATAGCAAATTACCCTTATGCTTACTAGCCTTTAATCTGATTAGAGAGCCCGGCAATTGGCATCATCACACTCGCAGCAATGACCCCAACCATGCCACCCATAAAGACAATCATGACCGGCTCAATGATCGCGCTAATACCATCGATAGCCACATCAACTTCTTCTTCATAAAAATCAGCAACTTTGACGAGTACTTTATCGGTTTGTCCTGTTTCTTCTCCGACTGAAAGCATCTGGGCGACAATCGGCGGGAAAGAGGGAATTTTTTTCTATAACTGACGAAAGGTCGCCCCGTTTTTGACCTCATCAATTGCTCCAAGCAGATGCTTCTTCGTATATTTTATTGCCCAGAGCGTGAGCGGTGACATCGAGTGCGTCAAGTACGGCTACGCCAGCGCCCATCAGTGCAGAGAACGTCCGGGCAAAGCGCGCAACCGCTACCTTTTGGATGATGGTGATTAATGCCGGGAATTTAAGTATCAAACCATGAAAGTGTCGTTTGCCTTTTGGGGTTTTGATGTAGCGCAGGAGCAGCATACACAGACGCAACAAATATCGGAAGCACGATATACCAGTAACCTGTGATGGCTGCACTGATACCGAGCATAGCTTGGGTAAGTGCGGGTAGCTCTGCATCTGGGCCGCCGAGATCCTTAATGATACTTCCAATTTGAGGGATTACAAAAATCATCAAACCAAAGAATGCGAGGACTGTAATGCCCACGAGCACCATCGGATAAGTCATTGCACTTTTAATTTTTTTCTTCATCGAGGAGGATTTTTCTTGCTGCAGCGCTAGACGTTTTAGGATATCATCGAGGATCCCGGCTGCTTCGCCGGCACGTACCATATTGACGTAGACATCGTTAAATGTTTCCGGGTGTTTTGCCAGGGCATCCCCGATTGACATACCACTCTGCACATCGTGATAGAGCGCGCCGATAATCTTTTTTTCGGCGGCGATCTGTCGCTGTGTCCTTGAAGTGAGCCAAGTGCCCGCAGAAGAGGCACTCCTGCTGAGACCATTGCGCTTAGTTGACGTGTGAAGATTACGAGCTGGTCGGATTTCATTCCTTTTTTTTCAAGAAAGCTAGGAAGGGGAATCTCGCCTCTCTTTTTAGCGCCCTCTTCGATGACAGTCAGTGCTCGCCAGCCTTTGTTACCTAGCATATTGATCACTTCAGACTTGGTATGCGCCTCAAAAGTACCAGTATGAATGGCTTTTGCTGGGTCGAGTGCCTTGTATACGTATTTTGTCATAAGTCTATTCTCGTGTAACGCGCAAGACTTCTTCCAGAGAGGTATTCCCTCGCAATGCCTTTACCAGACCATCTGTCTGCATAGTCGTCATTCCGTCGATAATCGCTCGGTCCTGGATATCATTACTGGTTGCATTTGCCGTTATCAGCTTTTGTAGCTCGACGGTGTTGCCGAGTACTTCGTAGATGCCGATTCGACCAGCGTATCCAGTTGTATGGCATTCTTTGCACCCCTCAGGATTTGCTTTCCAGAGTTGAATGATTTCAGTATCGCTTGTGCCCGGAGAAGTATCGCCGCCGATTTCTTGCTCTATTGCTTCTTGTTCGAGCTCATGGATGTGGCTAAATGTCTGATCTTTCGTTAGATTGAATAGTTTAATAAACTCTGCGGCTTGGTTCGCGTCGGGAGTGTAACTGATCCGACATGACATACAGAGTCGACGAACCAGGCGCTGCCCAACTACCGCTTTAACTGTGCTTGCAATTAAGAATGGCTCTATGCCCATGTCGAGTAGACGAGGCAGACACGTCGCGGCGTTATTTGTGTGGAGTGTTGAAAATACCAAGTGGCCAGTAAGTGCAGCCTGAACGCCCAGATTAGCAGTTTCACCATCACGAATCTCACCAACCATGATAATGTTTGGGTCTTGTCGGAGCAGAGCACGCAACCCTGACGCGAATGTCATACCGGCTTTTGCATTTGTCTGAGTTTGGTTTACACCTGGAATTTTGTACTCGACAGGATCTTCAATTGTAGAAATATTAACTTCTGGACGGTTTAGTTTGGATAAAATACTAAAAAGACTGGTTGATTTTCCGCTTCCCGTTGGGCCAGTGATAAGTACCATGCCGTTCGGCTCGGTAATCGAATCGTTGATTACTTTAAGAGAGTGTCCCCAATAGCCTAGTTGTTTGAGCGTGATTGTCTTGTTTGATTCATCAAGAATACGCATGACAATCTTTTCACCATCACTAATTGGAAGAGTACTGACGCGAAGCGCGTACTGTTTGCCAGCAACCTTTATTTTGAAGCGGCCATCTTGCGGTACACGTCGCTCGTCAATTTTGAGGTTTGAGAGAATCTTCACACGACTGACAAGCGCTGCGAGTACGTTTCGCGGCAACTGGTTTACTTCCTTGAGCACGCCATCGATTCGATAGCGAACCTGCACGTATTCTTCTCGTGGCTCGATATGAATGTCGCTTGCTTGCGAGCGAATAGCATATTCGAGGAGAAGATTTACAGTTTGGGCGATAGGGGAATCTTCGGCGACATCCGCTTCAGACACTTCTTGGATAGCGTTAGTCTTCTCGCTGAACATCGATAACCTCGTCAAGTTCTTTGTCGACATCACCACGATATAATTCGAGGCAGTTGAGGATGTTCGTTTGCGTCGCAATATAGATTTGAGCATTTGTTCCGAGCTTTTTTTCTAAGAAGTTTACTGCCTGAACATCATCGGGATCGTCCATGGCAAAGTGTGTCGTTCCATCTGGGTCCATGCGAAACACGACTGCGTTGTATTGGCGCGCTATCCGCTCTGGCAGACGCTCGAGAGCTTCGGATGGAATATCCTCCGGAACAATCTCAATGTAGTTAAATCCTGCATAATCAGCAAACAACTTTGTCAGTGTGGGTTCATCGACAACTTGTTCCTTTATGACCTCATCTTGAAGACTCGCCCCACTACGGGCTGCTTCTTCGGCCAGTGGGAGCAATTGATCTCGTGAGGCAACTTTGTTGCGTTCGAGCAATGTCATCAACGTGTCATTTGAAATGCGCATAATGCTTGTGGTTTATTGTAGCGTATTGACCCTGTGGGCGCTAGTCGTATTGTTGGCGAGATAACACTGGTGCGCTATACTTGGCGGAGTATGAAGCAACAGATTACAAGCGACCAGGCTATGCGCGATTTTGGTGAGCGCCTCGGACATGCACTTTCCGGCAATGAAATTATTGAACTGGTCGGCGACGTTGGTGCCGGCAAAACGACCCTTGTTAAAGGATTGGCTCTTGGACTGAGCGTCGATGATGATATTCAAAGCCCGACATTTACGATTAGTCGTATTTATGAAACGAAAGAGGGCGGTATACTTGCGCATTATGATTTCTACCGACTAAGCGAACCGGGCATACTCCAAGACGAAATCGCAGAATCAATCGCCGATCCTCAAAGTATCGTTGTCATCGAATGGGGTGATATTGTCGAGGGTGTACTGCCCGCAGACAGGCTCACTATACGTATAGAATCGCCAACAGAATCAACAAGAGATCTCGAGATAACGTCTGGTGGTCTGACGTCTGATGCAGTACTGGAAAAGCTGCAATGATCGTCCTCATGGATACATCGACTCCTGAATGTCGACTCACACTCGTAAGCGAAGACGCTACGTATGAGCACATATGGCAGGCAAACCGAGAACTGGCTAAGGGGCTGCTGGCTTTTCTGCGCGACAGTCTGGGGGAGCATCAACGAGAGTTCCAGGATATCTCGGGGATTGGCGTGATGCTTGGTCCCGGTAGTTTTACGGGTTTACGCATCGGCATTACGGTGGCAAATACATTATCCGATAGCCTTTCTATATCGATTGTCGGTACTGCCACTGAAAAGTGGCAGGAGGATGCACTACAGCGACTGCACGCTGGTGAAAATGATAGGCTACTGCTCCCAGCCTACGGTGCAGAGGCGAACATCACAAAACCACGAAAATAATAGTTTTGCCATTGCGTACGTATCGAAAAGCGCGCTACAATATGGACAGTCCGTAATTTTAAGACTGATTAGATAAACTTTGATACTTCGATTCACTCTTTGATACATATTTCGCACTGTTGCACGCGGTGTGGGAGGAATCGAGAAAGGAACCACCATGGAAATAGCGATTGTTACCGCGATTGTCGGAGCAGTTTTTGGTGTGGGCGGAAAAGTAGCCTACGATCAACAGCAGCGAGCCGCCGGCAAACGAAAAGCCGATCACGATATCGAAAAAGCAGAGAAAAAAGCTGCCGATATCATCAAACACGCAAAAGAAGAGGCAGATAGCCTCGAACGTGAACGACGCAAAGAGATTAAAAAGACTGAAGATAGATTGCTCGACCGCGAAGCGTCTCTGGATAAAAAGCTTGATGAGCTCGATAAGCGCGCCGAGAAAGTTACGAAGTGGTGAAGACGAAGTCGACAACCTAAAAAACGAGATTCGTGATATTCGTTCACGCCAGCAGGAAAAGCTCGAAAAAATCGCCGGTCTGAAGAAAAAAGAAGCTGCTGAAAAACTTATGCAGATGACCGAGCGAGACATCAAGGATGACCTGCTCGCGCTTGTATCGAAACTACAGCATGATGCGATGGAAGATGCCGAAGAACAAGCCCAGTCAATCTTGCTGACGGCTATGGAGCGAATGAGTAGCGAGGTGACTGCTGAACGTACAGTAACCGCCGTCAAGCTGACTGATGATGACATGAAGGGCCGTATCATTGGTAAAGAAGGCCGAAACATCCAGGCTATGCAACGTGTCACTGGCGTTGACTTCTTAGTCGACGACACGCCAGGCATGGTTGTGCTCTCTAGCTTTGATCCGATTCGTCGTCAAGTCGCGCGCACTAGGCCTCGAGATGCTCATGAAGGATGGACGTATTCATCCCGGGCGTATCGAAGAAGTCTTTGCAAAAGCAGAAAAGCAAATTGAAAAAGAAGTTATTCGTGCCGGTGAAGATGCCGCTCGAGAAGTCGGCGTCGTTGGTATTCCTAAAGAGATGCTGCAGCTACTTGGTGAACTTAAATTCCGGACTAGTTACGGACAAAACGTACTGCTTCACTCGACAGAAATGGCGCACATCGCAGGCATGATTGCCGAAGAGATTGGTGCCGATGTACGCACCGTCAAGATTGCTACCTTGCTTCATGATGTCGGAAAAGCTGTCACGCACAAAGTCGAAGGAAAGCATCACCATATTGGTGCTGAGCTTGCACGCAAATATGGCATGAAAGACGAAATCGTTCATGCGATTGAAGCACACCACGATGATATCGAAGCGACAACACCTGAAGCACTTGTTGTTCGGGTTGTCGATGCCGCTAGCGCAGCGCGCCCAGGCGCACGTAATATCAGTGCTGAAAACTTCGCTGAACGTATGCGTGATCTTGAAAACGTCGCAACTAGCTTCCAGGGTATCGATAAAGCCTATGCGATTAGTGCTGGACGAGAAGTTCGCGTGATTGTCCGTCCAGAGAAAATCGATGACCTTTCGAGCATCAAACTTGCTCGTGATATCGCTACAAAAATCGAAAGCACGATGCAGTATCCCGGTACAATCAAGGTCAACGTGATTCGTGAAACCCGTGCGACCGAATACGCCAAATAACGCCTGATAGTATCGAAACTAACTCTCCTCTCATGATATACTATAAGTACCAACGAGAGGAGATGCGTATGGGCGAGTTAACAGATGCCAACGTGCGTAATATTATTCGATCGGAACTCGGTAGTCTAGCTGGCGAGGTAAAGCGCGATATTGCCAAGCTGGAAGGTCGCATCCACGATTTGCAGGCTATGCAGGCGGATGTACAGCGGACGTTGCGTGATGTCGAGCAGCTGATGTCTCAGACAAAGAGCGTCACCAATCTTACAGGCGCACTCTCACAGATGCAGCTTGCTATAGAAGAGATACGTGTTCGCGCAAAACGTAGCGAAGAAACCAGTCGATATACTGCAGGCTATGTCGCGATGCGCCTCAAAGAACGTTACGATAAAAACTACTAACTAGTACTAAGACGTAGAAGACTCGTCTAGCTCTATCGTCACTTCACCGAGTGGTGCCGCCTCTATCACGACACGCCCGTCGCTTGCGCCCCCGAGGGAGCAGGTATAGAGCGTTAACCTGGCGGTTTCACTCGGAGCCTCTATCTCCGTTTGCGTCGGTTTGACATCATAGATTTTATCAACTTTATACCCAAAGCGCTTGCCGTCATAGTCAACAATTATTTGGTCGCCTTTTGCTAGCTTGTCAATGTGATAAAACGGTGACTTGACTACTGTTGCTTGTGGTGTCGCCGCTAAGCTGAAGCGATGCGCAGCGATAATGAAGTTGCCGCCGGTTTCTGGGTTGCCGCGGTCGGGAAAACGCCACTCTGCTCCAGTATCGAGCGCAGCCTTGCCTTCTCCGTACGCTATATCAACGCCAATCTTTGGAATGATAATACGGTTGTCGCCTAGCGCTGGATTTTTAAGTTCTGCAGGATCAATGGCTGTTTTTTGTATGTATGGCAAAAGCGTCGGTGCAGCGATTAGGCTCAATAAGTACATGCCACTACCAAATAACACGATAGCAACACAGATGAGAATAAGTGAACCGACGCGTGAACGCCGCTTTTTTTCCATGTAGAGCATAGTTGGTTTATATTATAGCAAAAACGCGCTATGATATAAGCAATGATAACCATAACTTCTTTGCGCTCGCGGCAAATTCTAGATTCGCGCGGCAACCCCACGGTTGAGTGCGATGTGTTACTAAGTGACGGTGCAATCGGAAGAGCAGCCGTACCTTCAGGTGCTAGTACTGGGAGTCGTGAGGCTCTCGAACTTCGAGACGGCGACGCTAGCAAGTACGGTGGCAAATCCGTAGGAAACGCACTGCGACACATTCAAGATGATCTTGCACCGGTACTTATCGGAGCTGATCCGTTCGATCAACGTCAAATCGATGCACGTATGTGTGAATTAGATGGGACCCCGAATAAAGCGACTATGGGGGCTAATTCTATACTCGCGGTAAGTCTTGCGACAGCGAAAGCATGCGCTGTCTCGAGCGGCCTTGCACTACATGACTACATAGCATCGATTGCTGGCACGTCTCAGCAGCAGAGCCTCCCGATGCCAATGATGAATATTATGAATGGCGGCAAGCATGCTCTCGGCGCGACTGATTTTCAAGAGTATATGATAATCCCTGTTGGTGCCGATAGTATCGAGAGTGCCGTAGAGATGGGCGCAAATGTTTTTCACACTCTCGCCACGATTTTGCAGGAGGCGGGATATCCGACGACCGTTGGTGATGAAGGCGGCTATGCGCCGGCAGTCAAACAGGGTAATCGTGAGCCTCTGGATCACATCGTTGCCGCTATTGAACGCGCTGGTTACCAACCAGGAGTAGATATCGCATTGGCAATGGACGTTGCGGCCAGTGAATTCTATATCGACGGGCAGTATCACTTGGCAAGTGAGGATCGTACGCTCGACGCTTCGGGATTGATCGAATATTACAGAGAACTTCGACGTGATTATCCGATTATATCTATCGAAGACGGTCTTGATGAAAGTGACTGGGAAGGCTGGTCGAGGCTTATGCATGAGCTTGGTAGTGAGCTTCAGCTTGTTGGCGATGATCTACTTGTCACAAATACGCAGCTTCTCCAAAAAGGGATTGATGAGCACGCAGCAAATTCGATCTTAATCAAACCAAACCAAATCGGTTAGTCTCACCGAAACGATTGATGCGGTTATGCTTGCAAAGAATAATGCTTGGAAAACGATCGTGAGCCACCGTTCAGGTGAGACTGAGGATACCACAATCGCCCATATCGCTGTCGGTCTCGGGTGCGGGACAAATAAAAACAGGCTCACTTTCACGCAGCGAGCGAACAAGCAAATACAATGAGCTTACGCGCATTCATGAGTTTGCTCCAAAATTGAATATAGCGGGGCCGTTTGCTTAAGGGGAAATAGGGTGGGAATATGGCAAGGATAGCATTCTATGACGCAACTCAAATCGACACGCTTCAGATCAGCGAAGGATTGAAGCACACAGATCATTATTGGAGCTATATCCATGAGCCAATCAGTGTTGATAATATCGACCCGGACACGGAAGTTGTTTCGATATTTGTCAGTTCAAATCTTACTGCGAAAATCATGGAGCAGATGCCGCGACTTAAACTCATTGCCGCTCGCTCAACTGGTTTCGATAACATCGATCTTGACTACACGAGAGAACATGGCATTGCCGTCGTCAATGTACCAACGTATGGCGAAAATACCGTAGCCGAATATGCGTTTTCTCTCCTCCTGGCGGTGACGCGAAAGCTCGTTCCTACAATTACTGAAACAGAGCGAGGGACATTCCGTTCAAGTGAGCACGTTGGCATAGATCTCGAGGGCACGAACGATTCGGTAGTCATGGGTCTGGGCCATATCGGTCGACATGCAGCATTGAATTGCTAGAGGATTCGGCATGAACGTGATGGCATTTGATGTCCATCACGATGATGAATTTGCTCGTGAAAATCAGATTGAATATGGGTCATTTGAGGACGTGCTCATGAGTAGCGACGTGGTGTCGCTTCATGCACCGATGATGCCAAGCAACTATCATTTAATAAATGAGCATACCATTGCTCTGATGAAGCATGGGTGCAATCCTTATAAATACCGCGCGTGGTGAGCTAGTGGAGAACCGGGCGCTCATCATGGCGTTACAGAATGGGCACTTATCTGGTGCTGGTCTCGACACTATCGAGGGTGAGAAGTTTCTTGACCGACATCATCTCATCGATGCGATTATCGATAATTCCACAGCACCTTCAAGCTACGAGCATGCTACAGAAAATTATGCGCTTGCTCCACATGCCAAACGTCGTCGTTACAGAGCACTCAGCATTTAATACAGCAGAAGCAATCCAGCGCATAAACAGTACAACTGTTACAAACATCATAGATTTTTGGTATGGAAAAATGCCCAATAAAGTCGTTGCTCGCCCTGCATCCGGTAAGCTCGTTATTGTGCGGCATGCGGCGAGTGCCTGGAATGAACTTGGTAAGTGGACTGGTTCGCGCGATGTGCATCTGAGCGAAAAAGGTGTTTTGCAGGCGCATAGACTTGGTGCTGCTCTAGGAGACATCAAGTTTGATTATGCGTACATATCTCAGCAGCAACGCACGAGTGAGACCCTCGAATCAATGCTAGATACAGCAGGGCAGAGAGGACTCGCGCGAGAGTCAACTGGTGCACTCAATGAGCGCGATTATGGTGTTTATACAGGTATGGAGAAGAAGGCAGTCGAAGAAGCAATCGGCGCTGCGGCATACGATGAACTGCGGCGCAGTTGGGACACGCCGATTGAAGGTGGGGAATCTCTGCAAGAAGTGTATCAACGCACCATCCCATTTTATCTACGGATTATCCTTCCGCGACTTCGCCACGGTCAAAACATACTTGTAGTGGCGCACGGCAACAGTATTCGGTCGCTCGTAAAATATATTGACAATGTTTCTAATGACGACATCGGCTCAATCGAAATGCTGCACGATGAGATGCTTGTGTACGAAGTAGATAACGAGGGTCGTTCTAAGTCACGTAGTACTATCGACGCTACTATTTCGCAAACATAAAGTATGTTTCGGTCGACATATTATCGCCGCTACGCGCGCGAAGGCGCCACTCGCCATTTCCGAGCACAGATCCATACCACTGCCAAGAGGCATTGTCTGAAGTAAGTTGGTAGGGAAGGTAGCGATCGTAGCCGTCTGGATTTTGTGCCCATATCGTACAGTAGACAGCCGGACTCACCGAGCAGCCACTACTTAATTGGGATGATGTGGCATAGGAGTGTTCTGACGTGCTGCTGCCTGTTTGATTTAGTACCGGTACAGCGGTACTTTGCTCGAGCGCCTGGGCAACCAGTCACGGCACTGGCGCCGTTGATCAGCCCATGTCCATAGTTTGTATTGTAGTCTCGCCCAGCGAGGCCGCTTATTTTTTGTGCAGTACCGTCGACGATGGCAGTGATATCATCAACACTACTCGCTGGCCGCTCAGAGCGGAGTAGCGAGACGAGGCTGGTTACGATTGGTGTTGCAAATGACGTTCCGTAGAGGGTCGCCGAGTAGGCGGACGTTTGGTTACTAGAAAGCCACATCGTTGAGGTGATACTGCCGCTTCCTGGCGCGACAACATCGAGAGCCGTGCCATAACTTGAGAAGGATGCGCGTTGGTTGTTGCCATCGACCGCGCCGACTGCTATGACGTGATTATTCCGTGCTGGTGACGCGATGGCGCCGGGTATAGCTGGGTCACAGCCGAACTCTTGACCGGTTCCACAATTGCCTGCGGCAGCAACGATAACGACGTTATGGTCATAGGCAAATTGGATAGCAGTATCGAGGTAAGGGTCATCTTGATACGAACCGAGACTCATATTGATGACTGAGGCGCCATTGTCTACGGCATAATATATCGCTGCTATGACATCACTGGTATACCCAGATCCGTCGTCGGCAAGTGCTTGTAGGGGCATTATTCGTGTACCCCAGTTAAATGATGCAATGCCGATTCCATTGTTCGTGGTCGCTCCGATCAATCCAGCTGTTTCTGTGCCATGCGAGACACCGGGGCCTTTTATGTCTTGGCGACCAGCTTGGGGGCTATTGTCGACTTCGACGAAGTTCCACCCTCGCCAATCATCAACGTAGCCGTTTTCATCATCATCACAATTGTTCGTTGCTTTGGCCTCGGCTGTTCCAGTCCAGCATACATCTGTATTTGAAGTCATACCTTGTTCGCTCGCATTTGTTTGCCAGGCTGCTTGCAAATCTTCATGCGCGAGTGCGAAGCCGCTATCGATATCTGCGACTATGACCGGGTTGCCCGTTGATAGGTTCCAGGCGGTTGTCATCTGTGTATCGTTTAGTAGGGCAGCGTTTTGTGCGTACGGATCATTCGGCAGTAGAAATGCATGGTAGGTTCGTTCTTTGCTCACCATGCGTCTGATCTCGGTTTGTTTGGGGGAGTTGTCGGTAGCGGTGCTAGCGGACGCGATAGTTTTCGGACTGTTTTGTTGTGTTGTTGGGCGCGGCATACTATCGCTACTCGTTGCATTCGAGGTTGCAGATTCTGGCTGGGCAACGCTCGTGCCGCCAGTAGAGTGGGTTTCGTTTATCTGCCGCGTGGGCGTCAGCGTCGTAGGAGACGGTGGTAACTGCGTGATCGAGATAGGTACAAAATATACGATTAATCCTGCAACAACTGCGGAAGACAGCATAATACTGCGAGCTAAGATAATTTTCGTTTTTGTTTTCATGGAGCTCTTCTAGGGGTGATTATACTAAAGTTTACTCGAGTGCGCCACTACCAGACATCCCGCGAATCGATTTTCGCAAGCCTTACGACGGTAAATTGTGCTCCAAACCAAAGTAAGGTGGCGCTTGCGCAGAAAATCGCCACGCCACTTACCACTTCCCTCGAAAGTTCGAGTACGTCGCTCGACAAAGGAATCACTAACGCTAGCAAGGGGAGCAGTGCCAAACCAATCTTCATTGACCAAGTGATTCGCTCCATTAGACGCTTTTGCCGTTTCTCGCTCACCTTTTTGTGGTGAGTGATATGGGGGAGTATTACTTGAGCGCTCTTAGTCGTAACAGTTTTTCCAGTGCGTCCAACGACTCTCGGTATAGATACGATGACGTAGATAGTCAGCCCGACAGCAAATATAACTGCCAAAACACTAAACAGCACGGCGATTGGCTCAGGTACTGATAGACTTGCCGCGGGGAGCACTTCTGTGGTCTGTCCAGGTAAAAATAAATCCTTAAATGCACTGCTCGACAAAAGCGGCATGCCAGTAGTGATCACCAACCATACCCATTGTACTGAGAGCGACATATACCCAAATGTACCAAGCGTGTTTGCAAGTTGTCGTTTCACCTTCTTATCATACCACTCGCCACTTATTCAAATGGGAGTATACTAGCAACAGATAGTAAAGGGGGTATATCGTGTCAAAATCTGACAAAACAATGTATCAAAATGCACCATCCGGCTATGTCATGTTCGTGGCATACTTTGGAGCCTTGGTGTATTTTATAAACCAAGCCAATGGTTTCTGGGAGGTCGTGGGATCTTTTTTCCAGGCAGCGGTTTGGCCCGGCTATGTTGTGTATTACGGGCTTCAGGCGTTCGGTGTCTGAGTCTGAACAAGTAGCAGAGATAGAAAAAAGGACACCAACTCGGTATCCTTTTTTCTATGGTCGGGGTGAAAGGACTCGAACCTTCGACCTCACGGTCCCAAACCGCGCGCGCTACCAACTGCGCCACACCCCGATGGTGCGTGTTCAACAGGGGCTATTGTACCAGAATCATGGCTAAATTGAAATATGGTCGGGGTGAAAGGAATTGAACCTTCGACCTCACCGTCCCGAACGGTGCGCGCTACCAGGCTGCGCCACACCCCGACAGGTGTCTATACATTGGTACTATACGCCGATATAGCTTCATTTTCTACAGATGATTGCGTTATATATCATCAGCACGCTACAATACGGCTATGAAGCGACTGAAAAACTTGCCGAAACTACTAGAATCTCATCCACGCGTCACTCTCGGCGCAATTTTAGTTCTCTTTTCGGGGATTGTGCTTGGCAACATGACCCGCTGGTCGATTTGGTTCGACGAGGCTTTTAGCGCATATCTTGTTCGGTTTAGTTTCGTCGATATCGTCAAGTTTACTGCTGTTGATGTACACCCTCCGCTCTACTACTGGCTGCTAAAAGTTTGGACGAGCATCTTTGGTGTAAGTGAGCTCGCGGTGCGCTCAATGAGCTTGCTGTTCGCAGTCGTCGGCTTAGTCGGTATATACGTCTTAATACGTAAACTATTTCGCTCTGAGCGGTGGGCGCTTGTGGCTACTTTCGCTGCGGCACTATCGCCAATGCTTGTTCGATTCAGTGACGAGGCTCGGATGTATACGCTCGTCTTCGCAATCGTAATATGGGCAACGTACGTACTTGTTCTAGCCATAGAATCGGGTGCTCGCAAATGGTGGATTGTGTATGGCGTGCTCTTGGCAACTGGTATGTATACGCATTATTTTGTGGCACTTGCGTGGTTGGCTCACTGGGGCTGGCGATGGTACGAGGTTCGTCAGGGTAGGCAAAAAGCATTCTGGACACCGGCATGGCTAAAAACACATATTCTTGCCCTCGGACTATTTCTGCCTTGGCTCCCTGTCGCTGTCTATCAATTTGGAACGATTCAAGCAGGATTTTGGATCCCGCCTCTCAATGCATATACGCCTGTAGATTATTTATCAAACACACTACTCTATAGAGAGTACGGCGCAGTTAAGGGGTGGTGGGCGATTGCATTTTACGGTGCAGTCGCGAGCGCAGTATGGGCAGTAGTGCACTTCGCAAAGTATCGCCAGACGAACAGAGAGGTAGGGGGAGTACCTCTTGTTCTGAGCCTCGTCATCGTGCCGCCACTGTTACTGATGGTCGCATCTATTCCGCCGCTTTCTTCCACTTTTATTGATCGCTACGTTCTGTATTCGCAGGTACTACTTAGCGTCGCGGTAGCACTCGGACTGCTTGTACTGATGAAACGTCGAGCAAAGCTCGCAGGATTGCTCGCGCTTGGACTACTCATAGTCTCCGTCTTTGGAATCTATAGCGTTTACTACTATGGTAACTTCAATAAAAACTCCGCAACTTCAATCCGTGTGAGCAACGTTATCGACGAGATCACTATGCAAGGTGACAATGGCCAGCCCATTGTTGCGGCAACGCCATGGATATACTACGAAGCAGCATTTTATGATGGTCGCGAGCACCGTGTGTATTATGTCGATTCTACCGTAAACTACCGCTATGGTTCCGTTCGCATGCTTCAAAACGACCCTACAGGCAAAATTACAGATCTTAACGCATTCTCGAATCGGCATCGCTATATCTGGTATCTTGGCAGCGATGTAAATGGCGATATCGCGGCGCCTGTCGCCTCGTGGCGAGCAGTAAAATCTGTTGGCGCGTATGATTATATACAGAAGCATACAAGGTACAGAGCGACATTGTTTGACACCCAGCCAGATATGGAGAAGAACTGATATGAATACTCAACCGTATCCAGCACCGTTATTTTCTCTGCCAAATGCCAATGGAGATCGAGTATCTTCGTCAGACTTTCTGGGTAAGTGGCTCGTCGTGTATTTTTATCCAAAAGACGATACACCAGGATGTACGATTGAAGCATGTAGCATTCGCGATACACACGAGGCGCTTACAGCAGCGGATATACACGTTGTCGGTATTAGCAAAGACTCGGTACAAAGCCATGCCACCTTCGCAAAGAAACATGAACTCAACTTTGATATTCTCTCAGATTCAGAGCGTACCATTATCGAAGCCTACGGTGCGTGGGGTAAAAAGATGTTTGGCAAAGAGGGGATTTTACGCAAAACATTTATTATCAACCCCGATGGTTTCGTGGTGAAAGTCTACGGTCGCGTTACTCCAGTTGGGCACGGAGAGCAGCTTCTCGCGGATATTAGAGAACTGCAGAATCAGCGAGCCTCTATTTAGGCAATTTCGCCTAGTGCAGAGCGGAGTGCATTCATAGATCCATCCGTAAGGATAACATCGAATTCGCTTGCAGCAAGCGCATTCCTAACCTGATTTTCGTCTTCTCTTGCGTCTTCGACAAAATATCTGAGGACATCCTCTTGGCCGGGAACCATCGCTTTATCAGCGATTGAATCACCCGCAAGAATTGTGTTTGGCCGGGAATGCAAAATACCACTACTTCGCGAGTGACCTGTCTCTCTTTTGTTCAATGTGTGCACAAGTTCATCATCGGCCCAACCAGTGACCTTACCGCTTTCATCTAGTACGAGCGATGTGGAAATGACTAGACTAGGCTCAATAGTGTGGTGTTTACACCAAAAATCGATAACATTCGAGATACCAGCCGACAAGATAATTGTTGGTACGTTATGCTTGCTTGCCCAGGTAAATATTTCATCTACGCCAGGTCGAATGGTGACATGGTTAACGAAGTCATCCTCTACGGCCCTCATGTCCAGGCTATATTCAGCAAAGAGTGACAAGACTGCCCGCCACCAGTTTTCTGCGTCTACGGTCGTCATCGTACCGTCAAGCTCTTTGTGGCGATAGGTTTCATATAATTCCTGTTGCCTGCGTTTACCTTCCGTGGGCAAGTGATGACCAAGAACGCTCCAGCTTGTTACATCTTGAATAGTATCAGAATTTGGTACCGTAAGTGTACGGTCAAAGTCGAATACAAGTTGTAGTTTCTCGGGTCCATCTGTGCGAAACTGTTCAATTTTTTGATGATATATCTCAGGATTAGAGATTTCATGACCTGCTTTAGGTGGAAAATTTGTCATTTTTCTATCATAACACCAATTTATCGGGGTCGCTTGAGCGCTATCTCGCGAGCCTTATCGGCAAATCGATCCTCTATAACGCTCGGAGTGAATTCACCAAATTTGCGTACGCACGCTTGTTCGATGAGCCAGTCGGCGACCGTGGGATTTTTTGGCAGCAATGAGCCATGCAGATAGGTCCCAATAACATTTTTATACAGAGCGCCTTCGGTGTGGTCTTTGCCGTTATTGCCGGCTCCTTTTGTGATTTGACCGAAGGGCTCGACGTTTTTGCCTAAATAGGTAAGCCCAGAGTGATTTTCATATCCGACGATCGCGCCAAACAGCTCCGAATCAGTAACAATATTGCCAATCAGTCGTTGGTTCGATCCGTACGTTTCGATATCGAGCACTGAGATACCTTCAAGCATGTCGCCATCTTTTGTCTTGAAAAAGTGACCAAACAGCTGGTACATTCCACAGATCATAATCATTGGGACGCCATTGTCTGCTAGCTCACGAAGCTTCGGTCCTAGTGCTATTAGATCCTCATGAATTTTTAGTTGGCCGCTGTCTTGGCCACCACCACCAACGATGATATCAATATCGTCTGGAAAAGCATCGCCAGGATTGTAGTCGATTACGTCGGCATCATAGCCATGCCACTGAGCCCGTCGAAGGATTGTCAGAGTATTTCCCCAATCGCCGTATATATTCATATCTCGTGGGTAGAGCTGCAAAATACGCAAAGTTTTTGTCATGATACAACACTCACTTTCGCCACTTTTGCTAAGCTACGGCGGAGTGCAAGCATCGCAGTGTAGGTGCAAAATATTCGCTTCGGCGTGTCAGGACTATGTGCGAGAAAATCTTTGAGCGCTGCATCGAGCGACGTCTCGACGACTCGAGATTCGATTTCGTCGTACTGGAGGCGTAAGGCCATGTCGTATGCGCGAATTCCGCTCACAACATCGATCTCCGGTCTCCTTGAGCCCAGTGAAGTCTACATCCCAAAGCCAGCTCATGTCCCTCCCGTCGGCATAATTGTCATTGATGGCAATCATCGTCGCGGTTTTGCTGGGGTTAAATGATGAGAGGCTAAGCCGAAAGCCCGACGGGTTTTTGACGAGTACGAGTTCGAGTGGTTGACCATTGACCTCGATAGATTCGCCACGACCAAACGCAGGTTTGACATTGGCAAGGGCCTTGAGCATCGTTGCTTCATCGAGCTCATTTCCCATAATCAGTCGTACAAGTGCAACAGCACCAACTGCATTTTGGACATTGTAAACACCTTTCAGCTTCATATCACTCAGCGTGTGAGATGCAGTATCGTAGGAAATAACCGCGCTCTGGCCATCGATTGATTCGAGCGATGTGTCATTGTTGAGCAATGGAGCGTGCGTTGAAACGATGGCATCGGCGTCGCGTAACTGTTCGTCCGTTGGGAATAGCTTCAATAATGTTGACGATACACCGTAGGTACGGATTTCGCTTACACTCAAACCGTCACGAAATGATGCTGCACCGAGGCGCGGATCGTCGCGATTGATGACAATACCTTTCGTCGTAGCCTGCGCGATTTTCTCTAACAGCCGAGCGGTGTGATCAATCTCACCAAATCGATCGAGTTGGTCACGCAATACATTTAAAAATAAACTATATGCCGGTTTGACGCGGCGTACAAAATGCACAGCATGAGCTTCATCGAGCTCGAGTACTGCGATGTCGGCATCGATTTCGCCGCGAGCATTTACTTCACCGAGTAGTGCAGCGGTAACGCCGCGGGTAAAATTAGAACCCGTTCGGTTTGTAAAAACTCGTAGGCCTTGAGATTCGAGAAGCTCCACAACCATCTTTGTCGTGGTAGTCTTGCCGTTGGTGCCACTGATAAGAACCACACCGTGAGGTATCTGGTCGAGCGTCCGACGCATAAAATCTGGGTCGATACGCTCAGCAACGAGGCCTGGTAAGGCGCTACCGCCACCGCGTAAACGCATAAGGTGTTTGATTGTCTTGCCGACAGCCACTGTACTTCGTGTTCGCATGTGCTTATTATACCGGACTTTTGTAGCCTAAACAGAGATAATCCGCTACAATATGCTCATGGCTATTGTGGGCATCTTAGTGTGGTGGTACACCGATGGGTGGCGACAGGCGGTTCGTGATGTTCAAACACGCCTTGTCGGTCTCTTCGATTACTTTTCAATTGATATTTTGCTAAAGACACTTTTTTCTCCATTTCGACAGATTTCTGCCGGAAGCGTCGATGGCCCACTCCCTGTTAAGCTCCGAGCATTTGGTGACCGACTTGTCTCCCGTCTCGTAGGAAGCGTTGTACGATTAATTGTGATGTTGATCGGGCTAGTCACGATTGTCGGCGCCTTGATTGGTGGCCTGCTGTATATCGTGCTCTGGGCATTGTTGCCGCTCGCTCCAATTGTCGGTTTGATTCTTAGTCTCATAGGGTGGGTGCCGTGGACGATACTATAGCTTGGGATTACCATAGTGTACGCGCGCAAAAAGCTCGGGTAGGCGCTCGTCTTCGCGGCACGCCAATTCGAGTATTAAAACTGAGCTCATGGCTGTTGCTGCTTATCGGAATTCTTGTCTTGCTTGTCGGAGTCTCATTCGGGTGGCTATTGGTATTTTGTGCGGTCATACCGTGGATGATTGTTAAGTGGTATGATGGTGAGCTTCATCATCTTGCGTCGGACAAAGGACAGTCGGTAGATGCGCGGATGTCTGGTGATATTCTCGGACAACTGCCAGCTAAACCTTCACCACAAGATGTTGCGGTGGCTGTTGGCAACGTGAGTAGCGGACAATTTATGGGCGTGCGGTTTGGCCTGACGCCAAACGTGCTCGGCCATCTTGCATCGAGCGATCAAAATGACATTGGTGCTCTCTGGGAAGAGGCAGAAAAAGTCCGAAAGATCGCTGGTGTGTCTCATTACACTGGCAGCGTACTCGCAGTGGCGATCGTACGCAGCTATCCTGACTATGCGCGTATAATTGCGCAGATACATCTCGACGACGAGGATCTCATCGAAGGTGTTCGCTGGCAACAGCACATTCGTGATCTGATGACGAGTTTTGAACAGCCGAAACGCACCGGCGGCATCGCTAGAGACTGGTCGTTTGGATACATTCCGCTACTCAGCCGTTTCGGGCAGAACATTTCTAAGCAAATACAAGGCGGTGACGTACTTGCAGTTGATGTCGGTTCACACGTCGAGGCGGTTGCTCAGCTCACCCAGACATTTGCCAATCGTGGTCGGCAAAATGCTGTGTTTGGTCGGACAGAGCGGTGCTGGCAAGACGACGATCATCCATGCATTTGCCCAGCAACTTCTCGATGCGTCATCGGCAGTTCCGGCGAGCCTGAAATTTCGCCAAGTGTTCATCCTCGATTCATCTGCACTTATCGCTGCTGCTCCAGGGCGCGGTGAGCTCGAAAATCTGATCATGCATATTTTGTCCGAAGCCTATAGCGCCAAAAATATTATTCTGTGTCTCGATAATGCTCAGCTATTTTTCGAAGAAGGTATCGGTTCGGTCAATCTAGCAAATGTCCTGCAACCAATTGTCGAAGCGGGCAACCTCCGTATGATTCTCAGTATGGACGAGCAGCGGTACTTGCAGATTGCCGACAAAAATCCAAGCCTTGTAAATGCGATGAATCGTATTTCAGTAGCTCCTGCTGCCCAGTCTGAAACGATGCTCGTCATGCAAGAGAAATTGCTCACGATCGAACCACGTCAGTCTGTTTTGTTTACCTATCAGGCGCTGAAGGAAGCCTATCGGCTCAGCGAGCGGTATCTCCACGACCTGGCGCAGCCTGGACGTTCCATCAAGTTGCTCGAATCAGCGGCAAATTATCATGAAAACAGTCTAGTTACTATGAACTCGGTCCAAAAAGCGATTGAAAAGACTATGGACGTAAAGATCTCTGTGGCTAGCACTCAGGACGACCGCGAGACGCTCATAAATATGGAGCAATTGATTCACGCGCGGATGATAAACCAGAAGCGTGCCGTACAGGTGGTCAGCGATGCTCTGAGGCGAGCACGCACAGGTGTGCGAAATGAAAATCGCCCGATTGGCACATTCTTGTTCCTGGGGCCAACCGGCGTAGGCAAGACGGAGCTATCAAAGGCGCTCGCTGATGTGTATTTTGGCGGTGAAGGCAAGATGATTCGCCTAGATCTAAACGAGTTCGTTCGGCCAAATGATGTTGCCCGTTTGATTGCCGATGGAGCAAAAAACTCTGGTAGCCTAACTGCGCAGGTCATGAAGCAACCATTTAGTGTCGTCTTGCTCGACGAGATTGAAAAAGCAGCGCCCGAAGTGTTATCGACGTTGCTTCAGATGCTCGATGAAGGCATATTGCGTGATGAAAAAAACCGTGAAGTAAGTTTTCGCGATGCTATCATCGTCGCGACAAGCAACGCCGGCGCTGAGCGTATCCGAGAATATATCGAACGCGGCTATGACGTCAGTCAGTTTGAAGCACAGTTTACGGATGAGCTGATCAGCTCTGGACAATTCCGTCCAGAATTCCTGAACCGTTTCGATGAGATTGTTGTCTTCACACCTCTAACGAAACCAGACCTTCTGCAGGTTGTTGATCTGATGATTGCCGGCGTCAACAAGACGCTCGCGCCACAGCATATCACTGTCGAAGTTGATGAAGATGCTCGGCAAGTCCTGGTAGATCATGGCTATGACCCACGTCTCGGCGCCAGGCCGATGCGCCGTGTCGTGCAAAAAGCAGTCGAAAATACTATCGCCAAGGCGATGCTTGCGGGTATTCTCGAATCTGGCGGCAAGCTTGTACTGAGAAAAGCCCACATCGAGCAAGCTCTTGGTATACAGCCTGAAGCACGCTAATCGGTCCTAGTAACAAAAGTTGAAAGTGATGGAAGGACTTTGTCGTCACTTCTCGTTAAGATTAGGTAGCATTACTTGTCTAGGCTGTTCTGGTAGTTTTCAAGTCCTTGTTGAAAATATTTCTCTGCTCCATTTTGTTGGCATAAAAAATCATAATACCTAGCCCACTCGTTTGAATTTCCAGTTACTGTTTTTAAATCATTCTTGTATGTCTCTGAGCACTGTATGTATGTAGCGTTACCAACATAGTCAATGCGACCGGAGCTGGATGAATAATATATTCGCAGGCCGACTAACATTGCAACAAATAAAGCATTGAATAGTAATGATATGCCAAGTACAAGATAGAGCTTTTTCGACTTAGGAGCGGTTTTTATTTTATTTTTCATGAGCTGATAGTAACACGATAGCTTGGGTTGTACTATCTTTAGTTCGTATTTCGAGTGCCATAATCTACCTAGTGAAGGTTGGTAAAGCAGGCGAGAGCGGAAATGAGGTTTGTAATCAGTGTACGCGAATAGGCACAAATGTCGATAAGTCACCGAGCGCTGTTGCAGGAACTATTTTTGCACCATCATAGTTTGATCGCTCATTTGTATGATCTTCATCCGTAAACACAACACCTGATTCAAGCCCGACGATTTCAGATTTACTGTTGAGAATGGGACTACCGCTTGTACCGCCATATGGTTTGATACCTATCGCTGCCTTTTGAAATTCAGGTAGGGATTTGTAATCTACGAGGCCCCAACCGATATGTTCATCGATTTCGTTGAATGTATAACTGTTATTGATCATACCTTTTGCACGAAATAGTGTTGGGTGGGCCATCTTGTAAATCGGATGGTATAAACCCGTTTAATGAAATCTGCTCACCGTCGGTAGTTTGAGTAGCTATCCTGACCCCGTCCACTGGGCTAAACTCTTTTCCTGTAGGTGCAAAGAGCAATCCGATATCCGCATTTGGATGAGCGATAAAACCTGTAGCTCGATGCACTTCTCCGGAATACGGATCTTTTACTTCCGTTGTTCCCGTGCTAGTTTGCCACCCATCCTCACCTTTATATGCGGAGAAAAGGCAATGGCGTGCTGTTAGATAAATGCCACCTTCGTCAATTTGTAGCGCTGTGCATGATCCTCCTGAAGCAGTCGCGATAAGTCGTAATGATTTGTCGACACGCTCTATGCTAGCTTCTCGATTTTTCTGACTAAGTTCGGAAAACAAGGTATCTAATTGTGCCTTGCTTGGTAAAATCTCATTATCACTGAGGGAATCATTTGCCTCAAGTTCAGGCTGCCGGTATTCAACCGTAGCTAGTGTAGTGTATTCTTCTGGTGAATAGACACTATCCCCGCGTAAACTCAGAAAGGCAAGTGATACTAACGCATCCACCAATAAACTGAAGAAGTATACTTTGCCTTTCGTCGTTTGCTACAGTAAGCTCAGACATAATTTGTAATTATATAATAATATATTGTAAAAAGCAATATTTACTCACAGTGCACTGACTAATTGGTCGCGCAGCTTCATCCAAATTCTACCAAGGTGATTTTGACCTTTTCTATCCGGTCCCCATCCCCAAAAATTATCATCATCATTCATCTCGACTATAGTCATCAAGCCGGTTTCAGCAAGTTTCTCACGAATATAAGTGTGCTGCTTAAGTTTAGCGGATAGGATTTCTTCCATAATCGAAAGACGATTATCTTTCCATTCAGGGTCTTCATACTCTGAGTTGTGATTTGCAAAATCCGATGCTTCTCGTGGTGAAGTGCATTGACGAACTTTTTCAGCTAATTCCGGGCTGGTAGTTAGAAAGTGGGCGGCTTGGTAGGCGTGTTCTGCCGTAGGGTAGAGGTTGCCGCGCCACTCGATTTGAAAAGGCGCAAAATTATCAAACATGTACCAGCCACCTAAGAAAAAACCAGCTATTTTATCGTTATTCATATACTTAGTCTAACAGTACATTCGATTTCATACTCGGCCTATATAGTAGTTGATTAATATATCAGTATTTATGCCTTGGTACCCCGGGCAGGGTTCGAACCTGCGACCTTAGGCTTAGAAGTCCTCTGCTCTATCCAGCTGAGCTACCGGGGCGTGATGGGTATTATACTATTTTTTCTTCGTCTTCGCAGGTGGGGTAAGGTGAGTGTGCTGAAAACTCGTCGAATGCTTGAGTCCAAACCCGAGTGCACGATCAACAAAGATGTGAAATAGCCAGACGGTTGTGATGAACAACACTACTTCGTTTAGCGTCAGTATAAAGAATATTGCGAGCAAGCCTGGACCTACTAAACTATGACCAACGTTGTAGGTGAATGCGCCGATGCGTGGATTGACAAGGTAGCCAATCATACTGAGGTCGAATGCAAAGAATATAACCGTTAGCCAGTACCAAGCAACATCGAACTTACCAACTTTGACATAAAAAATAGCCACAAATATGGCTAGTACGAGATATTCAACTTTTACGACGAAATGAAGGGCTTTGCTAAACATAGAAACCTTTTTCTTTTTTATCTTTGGTGCGGGCGGAGAGAATCGAACTCTCATCGCTTGCTTGGAAGGCAGGCATATTAGCCATTATACGACGCCCGCATACAAAAGTATTGTACCAGTTTTTGACAAATCTGAGTAGAGGTGACAGGGGCGAGAGAATTTGGTACAATAATCTGGGTTAAGCACCACTATGGCGGATGTAGCTCAGTTGGTTAGAGCGCTGGTTTGTGGATCCGGAGGCCGTGGGTTCAAGACCCATCATTCGCCCCATATAAAGAACCGAGATGAACAGTCTCGGTTTTTTATATCCTGCTCGAAGCAGTTCCTATTCGGTGATTGTCTCGATATCAGCGCCAAGGGCGTTGAGACGATTGGCAAAATCCTCATAGCCGCGGTTGATACTATAGATGTCACGTAAGATCGATTTGCCCGGTGCTGCAAGCATAGCGAGCAATATCACGACAGATGGCCGCAATGCGCTCGGTGCGACGACATCGGCTGATTTCCATTTTGTCGGACCGTTGATATAAACACGGTGTGGATCAACCATTTCGATAGAAGCACCAAGTTTAGTGAGTTCGGTAAAGTAAATCGCGCGGTTTTCATAGCTCCAGTCATGCAAAAGAGTACGACCATGCGCCACGGCGGCGATAAGACCGAGAAACGGCAGATTATCCATATTGACGCCAGGAAAGGGCATACTGTGAAGCTTATCTTTTGGCGCTTTGAGGTGTGATGAGCCAAGAGTGATGTCTACAAGCCGTGTTCGACCATTGTCGGCGACGTATTCTGCACTCTGTGTGTAGCTTAGCCCCATTTCTGATAATATCGCGAGCTCCAGCTCGGTAAACTCAATCGGTACGCGTTTGATGGTGATTGGTGATTTTGTCACGACGCCAGCGGCGATGAGACTCATCGCTTCGATAGGATCCTCGCTAGGAGAATATTCGACATTTTTGTTGATCGAGCTTCAACGCCTCGGATTTTGAGCACAGTAGTGCCGATACCATCTATTTTTACCCCAAGCTTTTCTAGATAAAAACAGACATCTTGTACCATGTAGTTCGGGCTCGCATTGCGAATCGTGGTTTCGCCATCGTATCCTGCAGCGGCCATGATGACGTTTTCGGTGACGGTGTCGCCACGTTCAGTCAGGATAATTGTTCGTTCGGTCCTTTTGGATTCGCCAAGGCGTGGTAGTAATCTGTGCCCTCGGCAGCTTCGACAGAGAGTCCAAATTCACTCAGACCGACCATATGGGGTTCGACTGTTCGTGTTCCAAGGTTGCAGCCTCCCGCGAAAGGCAGTTTGAAGTCATGGTATTCATGCATGAGTGGGCCGAGGAACATGATAACCGTTCGTGTTTTTTTGGCTGCTTCTACATCCATGTTTTCGAGCTTGAGAACTTTTGGCGGCGTTAGCTCTAGGTCATTACCAGGAAGCCAACGACATTTTACGCCGATACTTTCCAGTACCTCGATGATTCTATACACCTCTTCGATGCGTGCAACTCGTCGAAATGTCGTTTTGCCTTTGTTTAGTAGGCTCGCACAGAGCAAGCCAACAGCTGCGTTTTTGCTCGTTTTTACTTCGATAGTGCCAGAGAGCTGGTTGCCACCATTGATAATGAAGTTTGTTTTACCCGAGCGGTTCAGTCGGATGATAGGGCTGGCGAGTACTTCACTGATTCGTGCTACCATTTCGATACTGAGATTCTGGCCACCGCGCTCGATCCGATTAATTGCCGACTGACTTGTGCCGATTGCGTCGGCGAGTTCTGCCTGCGTGAGACCGCGATCTTGACGCGTTTTTTGAATAAGACTGCCAATTTTCTCAAGGTAGGTTGGTGATTTCATGTCTCGATTATATCACAGATGGTATATTTGCAAGCATTTTTATAATCAAGTATACTGATGCTATGGTGTAACAAATGTGACAACTCGAGTGGGAAAATAGCTAAAAGGAGGGAGAATCTCATGAAAGATGTTACTGTTGCAAATCTTATAGACGAAGAAGCAAAACGCCAGCGCGATGGCTTAGAACTAATTCCAAGTGAAAACTACGTATCTCAGGATGTACTGGATGCACTCGGGAGTATATTTACAAACAAATACTCAGAGGGCTATCCGGGCAAGCGCTATTATGGCGGCCAGGAGTTTACCGACAAAGTTGAGCAACTGGCTATCGATCGAGCCAAGCAGCTATTTAACGCTGATCACGCGAACGTGCAGCCACACTCAGGTGCACCAGCAAACGAAGCCGTGTATTATGCATGGCTTGAGCCAGGCGACACGGTGCTTGCGATGGATCTCGGACACGGGGGTCACCTTACGCATGGCAATCCTATGACGCGCTCTGCGCATCTGTACAACTTCATCCCGTACAAGATGAAGGATATCTGATACAGGTGAGATTGACTATGACGAGATTCGTGCGCTTGCCGAGAAACACCAACCCAAACTCATCCTGGCTGGATTTAGCGCCTATCCACGAGAACTTGATTATGCGAAGTTTGTCGAAATCGGCAAATCGATTCCGGGCTGTCTGCTGATGGCTGATATGGCGCATGTCGCAGGACTAATCGCCGGTGGCGAGTCAAAGAATCCGCTCGACTATGGCTTTCATGTCATGACCACTACCACACACAAGACACTTCGTGGTCCACGTGGAGGCATGATTTTGTCGAAGGGGACTGTCTCAACACCACTCCATGCTCCAGAAAAAACGCTCGAAAATATCCCGACACTCATCGACCGGGCAATATTCCCGGGAACACAAGGTGGTCCACACATGAACAACACAGCCGCAAAGGCAATTGCGTTCGGTGAAGCATTACAACCAGAGTTTAAGGTGTACGCAGCCCAGATAGTAAAAAACGCTCGGGCACTTGCTGACGCGATGATAGAACAGGGATTCAATCTCGTCACTGGTGGCACCAGCAATCACTTGATTCTTGGCTGATGTCGAGAAAAGCTTCGGTATCAATGGCAAGATTGCAGAGGAGGCGCTTCGACAAGATTGGTCTGACGCTTAACAAAAACGCCGTACCTGATGACCCAAATCCGCCATTCCGTCCGAGCGGTATCCGCCTCGGTACTCCAGCACTGACGACGCGTGGTATGAAAGAGGATGCGATGCCAAAGATCGCTGCCTGGATGCGACAGGCAATTGATGCACGTGACAGCGACACAGACTTGGAGCGGTTACGCGGTGAAGTCAAGAAATTCCTCCTGGATTACCCCGTTCCGACGGAGCGGCAACGCTAGATTACTTTGTCTGTACAGCATAGTAGCAGCAAGTAAATAATACAGCCTTCGTGAAGGCTGTATTATTTACTTGCAATGGCTTAATCTAGAGGTGTTATACGCCTGCTGCGTCGCAGGTAACTGCGCCGGCAGCTGTTGAGCCAGTTGCGGTGCCTCCATTTATGACTTGAGTAGAACCGTCAACTGCGTTATACCACGTGACTTGGAAGCCAACGTTTTTTGCAGTGTCGTTACAGACCAAGTACTGAACTGTCTTTTCGTTAGTAGGTACGGTACCACTGACCTTTGCTGGTGTCATCAAGCTTAGCAGTGTCTGGGTTGCCATGGAATTATGTCACCGAGGTTACCAGTAAACTCTGCGAGGTTGGATAGGTGCTTTCAACCGTGTTCCATGCTTCAGCTTTTTTTGCTACCTGGCTTGCGAGGCTTTGCGCCGCAGATGATTTACCACGGTTTTGGATACCGTTGTAAGCAACGATCGAGATAGCCGCAAGAATTGCAATCACGACGATAACGATGAGGAGCTCTACGAGCGTGAACCCACGTTTGCTAAGATTTGATGTTTTTGACATTTTAGGTGCCCCCTAATTATTACGTTCTATGTGACAATCATATCAACCCCGGTAAAAAAGCGCAAGCATTTTAGTAGATGTACTGGTTGTCCTTTGGACGGAGGTAGAGAGACTCAGTTGGGACGTATCGGGTAATCGTCGTACCATCGCCAATCTGGCCCTGTGAGTTGAGACCCCAGCAAAACGTTCTCGCGTCTTCTGTAATCGCGCATCCTCGGTTTGAACCGCCTCCTATAGCAGTCACATCGACGTTTAATAGCCCGCCACTTAGTTGCGATACTGCCACGGGTACATATTTAGTCGCGCTCGAGTTATTTCCTAACTGCCCTGAGCCTCCACTTCCCCAGCAATATGCACGCGCATTGGCGACAGCACAGGTGTGATAGAGCCCTGCTGATACACCTGTGACGGTTTTGTTGTAGAGCTGATCTCCAGAGTTAGCGCGCACTGCGACGGGAATAGTTGAATCCGTTGTAGAGTTATTGCCTAGCTGTCCATAATTGTTGTCGCCCCAGCAGTACACTTTGCCATTGTTGCCGCTGCTATCTGTCGCCACTGCACAGGTATGCGGAAGGGGTCTTCCTGAAGAGGTAGAATTGAAGCCATCTTGGGAAATGTCGACAATTTTTTTGCCCGAGCAATGCACCGGATGCTTGATACACCTTCGTCGGAAGATACCGAGAAGTAGTGGTGTTATCTCCAACTGATCCGCGAGAGTTATTTCCCCAGCAGTATGCCTGATCGTTTGCTATCGCACAGAGGTTGTACGATCGACTTCCAGAGCTCGATATCTGCGTCGCTGTATAGCTAGAAGGCAATGTCGTTGAGGTATTACCCGCAGTCACCAGTTGAGGAGTAGTGTAGTAGTGCGTGGTCGAGTTTGTACCAGCAGTACCGTAGGCGTAGGGAGAGTCGTAATTCAGGCCCCAGCAGTAAATTTTTCCTTCGGCAATCGCGCAAGATGTATCACCACTACCACCGATTGCTGTAACTGACTTACTGGCGAGTACCCCTCCCACTGCAACGGGTACGGATGAATATATTACCGAGGAGCCGTTTCCGAGCTGCCCATACTGATTCCACCCCCAGCAGTAGACTTTGGCGTTGGCAAGGACGCAGCTATGAAACTCAGCAGTAAAAATTCCCGTGATGGTTTTTCCTGCGAGTACGCCAGCTTGCTGCTTCACCTTGACGGGAATATTTGAGTCGACGGATGAACCGGTCTCTATGCTTCCCGAACCAATCGCTTGGCCATTTCCAAGCTGACCGTACTTGTTGTATCCCCAGCAATATGCATTTTTCGAAAGTATGGCACAACTACGGTAGGTGCCACTGACTGACTGCTGAGCAGCGTATACGGTAGGCCACACAATATTCTTTTTGAGCGTGGATTGGTAAGTTTTCATTACTGTGCTACCACTAATCACCTCAGCGTAACCTGTTACAGAAATTCCTGCTGTGAGGTTGTCCCCATAGTCCATATCTCCTACCACAAAGCGTGTTCGCAGCTTGGAATCGTTAAAGACATACGCCGTGCCAGGGCTGGCGTTCGCCCCGAAACAATCAGTCGATTGCGTTAAGTTTGGCTTGGCTCCGCCGCTTGCAGATGGTCCCCAGGTTTGAACATGGCTGTAAAGCTTGAGGCAGGAGGTGGCGTACGTGGATCCGGCCTCGGCTGCTTCACTCGCCATGCGCTGATAATATCGTTCATTTGAAGAGTGAAATACAGTCTGAACTTGCTGCAGAAGTGCTAGCAAGATAACAAATGCCGCCACGGACATGAGAATAACATATACCGCTATAGAACCACGTTGTCTCATACTAGTTAATCCTCGCTGTTCTTAGACTTACTGATGCGTCCACGGTAGAATTTCCGATGGTCTTCGCGGCCTTCAGGGTGATACCGACAGTCTTTGCTGTAATGAGTAATGAATCATCTGTGTAGACATCTTCCAGGGGGTCATCATCGTTTGAGTTGAAATAATCTATAGAAAATTGAGAGATGTTCGTTGCTAAAACTTCATCTTGAGCTTCACATCCTGATGGCCATGACAGCTTATCGGCTTCCGGGCAACTCTGCAGTTGGATTTGTGCGTTACATGTCGGTGTGGTTGTGTCGGTGAGGATCCTTCGGTACAGTGTTCCTTCATTGACAAAATACACGGCGCGATAGGTCATAATCGGGTTGTATGTCATCTGGGTAGAGCAGTTATACCCGCCATCTTCATAGGTAATTTCGCGGTTGCTTGTGCCGTCGCGCAATGTAGTTGAGGGTAGCGATAAAATCAGAACGCGATTGCCAGACGCTGTGCCTGCATAATCCCACCCAGTCGCAGGGTCATAACTGTCATTGTAGGGTGGGGCTGTAGCAGACTCGAAGCTTACAGCGGTCCGTATATCTTTTTCGAGCCAATCACTCGCAAATGATACATCGCTACTCAGCTGAGCGCGTGCCGTCGACTCAGCTGCATCTTGCATGACCTTATCGAGCACAACAATGAAACTAACGATGATCAATGGAATAAGAGTTACGACAATCAGAAGCTCAATTAGCGTGACGCCTCGAGAGTTAAAATGACGTGTAGGTAGCATGGGTCACCTTTCTGCCGTTTGTTAACTGTACGCTTGACTCGACTTTTACTGGATATCCCTGTGAGGTCCCATCACAACCGTACACTGCTGTAGCAGTGACAATCTGATGTGCGTCGCCAGGAAGCCCATCGATTGTTTCGGTTTTGTCTAGAAGAGTAGCAGGTGCTGTTTCATTAGAAGTATTGCAAGAGAACCATGTGGGAGCATTTCCGTCTGCAAATAGCCGAAGGTTTGCATATGCGAGGTTACTCGCAGTGGTACGCTGACTACTTCCTTCACTAATCGCGAAGATACTGGCGAGTGAGGAGAATAACCCTATAAATACAACTGCAGCAAACACGACGGTCACCAAGACCTCAACAAGTGTAAACCCGGCTTTCTGCTCGCGGCTCATTGCTGGTGCCTACTCTCGATTGTTTTGATTTCATCTGTATGTTCAGACCTATAGTAAAGAGTGAATTTAACACAAAGTTGACCGGAACCGCAAAGCGCTCCAGTTGTCGTAAGCGGCTGGTAAATATATTTATCGATGACGGGCGATTGAGCAGCTGGTATTGCTGGCTGCAAAAAACGCAGGCGTAGTGAGATCGGGAGGGGTGAGAAGCTCTTGGTTGGGTACAAGATCGGATAGCGAGCTGGTCACCTCTGCAGTCGAGGGATATGAGGAGCCATTTGGACCCGGGTTTGTCTGATAGTACTGTTCAAATAGTAATGCCACAGACTCCATATCACTGGCACGCTCGGCATCACGTGATGATTTGGTAGTACCCAGCAACGCCGAATCAACCCAAATTATACCGGTAGCGAGGATTGCCAGCAGTACGACGACAACCATCAATTCCACCAGCGTATATCCGGCCCTAAAGCCTTGTTTGATGCCCATTACGCTCATGCTTAGTGTTGATTATACACTAGAGATTGCTGCTTGGCGAAGCGAGCAAGAGAGGTTCTCTTTCGATTGTAATACGGAACGTATCCTGTACCTTAGCGATGATTTCTTGCATTGCTGCCTCGAGATCGCTATAGCTAGTCGCTGATTCATTGATAAGAACTAGCGCGTTTTTGTCATGTACGCGCATGCCGTGGAGAACTTGGCCCTTAAAACCGCATTTTTCGATGAGCCAACCAGTCGGAACTTTGTGGAGGTCATTTGGCATGTCATAAGAGGGCATATCAGGATATGTATTCTTGAGGTCATTCAGGAGCCATGTTTCAATCAAAGCATTTTTGAAAAAAGAGCCGCTGTTTGGATGTGTAGAGGGGTCGGGAAGTTTGTCGAAGCGTATCGCGAGCACACCTTCGCGGATCGTCTTTGGACTATATTCTGTAATTCCGTGTTCGTCGAAGTATCGCTGGAGGGCATCATAAAATGGTGGCTCTTGAGCTGCTTTTCGTAACTCCATGCTGACGGCCGTGATGATATACCGTTCGTAGGCTTCACCGCGAAAAATACTATGTCGGTAGGTAAAGTTGCAGTCTTCCGGAGTAAGCGAAACAACCTGTTGCGTGGTCGTATCATATGCCTCGACATTTACGATCACATCGCCGACTTCCTGGCCGTATGCGCCGATATTTTGCACCGGTGATGCGCCTACGGTGCCCGGTATACCGGAAAGCGCTTCGATGCCAGATAGATTCATATCGACAGTTTTTTTGACCGTCTCATCCCAGTCTTCACCAGCCCCTACCCGGATAGTGGTAGTGAAATTTTCATCTGCAACTACTTCAAAGCCCATTAGTCGATTGCGGATCACGACGCCATCGAACCCTTCGTCACGTGCTATCGTATTGCTTCCACCACCGAGCACGTACATAGGTATTTTTTGATCATGAGCTTGTCGCACTACACGGTCGATATCATCGATAGTTTCAACATCGATAAAATACTTCGCGACACCACCAAGGCGCATCGTTGTGTAGTTGCTAAGTGGGGTATTGGTATGTGCGTCCATTGGTACTTAGTATAGCATCGAGCACTATTTATACGACGAGTCAGTAAATAAAAAACACCGAGCGTAGCGAACTTCTCGATGTTTTTTATATGGAGGGCCAGGAGAGACTTGAACTCTCGACACCCTGCTTAAGAGGCAGGTGCTCTAACCAGCTGAGCTACTGGCCCATGTGTCTATATCAGGGGCCAGTATAGCAAAATATCTAGGTATTGTCTACTAGTAGTCAGAGAAGCCGGACTGATTCATAGTACCGTTTGGGCCGATAGGTGGGTAACCACTAGGAGCAAAGTTATTCGAGCTATCAAAGTAGTTAAAAATTCCAACTCCTGCGACCATGACGTTAAATACAATACAAAGAGTTGCGACGACAATCGTCACAATAAATAGAATCTTCACCCATTTTTTATCGCGATCTGTAGCGGTAAGGTTTTTACCCTCAGCATCTTTTCGTTTGAAATATATCAGGAAGAAATCTACCACACACCAGATAAAACTCACTAGTGCAAGAAGTAGCACCGGAAAAATGAAGAGTGTTTGCGAATACATCATTGCAATTAGCAAAAGTGGATTAAAGACAATAAGCATAATTACGGTTCCTATCGCGAATCGAATCCAGCCCTGAACTTTTCGTCCAAGGTATAGTTGATGAACACCTAGGATGCCTAGACTCAGGAGCATCACGAAAGCAGCCAATAGATTACGGGGGTCTGAGGTGGTGACTGGAGTTGAGTCTCCGTCGGAGTTATCGGATACCGCAACCACCGGTGCATGGTTCAATTGTTCGGTATTCGTGACCGACTGTGGAGCCACTATAGGCTCGGGTGCCTGTTCTGCGAGCGTCGTTTCTTCTGGTGGGACTGCGTCAGACGACTCATTCTCATGTTCTTCGGGCTTGATTTCTCCAGCTAATTCCTCGGCGGCAGGCTGTGACACAGGTTGCGGTTGATCTAGCAGCGGGTCCTCCGCATTCGGATTTTGGTCTTCTTTCATACTCTCCCCCTTGTTTTGTTACTGTCAGTATATCATATAGCCATAAGTGGTAAACACTTGTAGAATAAAATCCGTATAATGCCCATTCAATCTGTTATACTATCTATTAGTACGCACCCGTAGCTCAGCGGATTAGAGCACTGGTCTTCGGAACCAGGTGTCGCACGTTCGAATCGTGCCGGGTGTACCATTGAAAGACGATCACCAGTGGTGGTCTTTTTTCATGGATGAAGCAGCCATTTTTTGGTGCTACCTATCTGTACACCCTGGTAAAAAACCTGAAAAACGCGTATAATCATCACAAGTATATGAAAAGTCTCAACAAAAAAGGCCAGTCACTGGTTCATCATTTGCAGACGCATGATCGCCAAGAAAAAGAGCGACTTGAGCTGGAGAACCGTGCCGAAAAAATCAATGTTGTCGGTGCCGGTGGCACGCTAACTGCTGCCTATGAACAGCTCCGCAACGCAGCAGAAAATACCGAAGAGCATTTGTTGCTCCAAAACGCAATTCGACGCTTTTATCGTCAACTATTTATCACGCGTGATGAAACGCTCATTGCGCAAAGTGGCAATGAACTTGCTGTCGAGCTGACT
This sequence comes from uncultured Candidatus Saccharibacteria bacterium, assembly GCA_963747455.1. Classification (GTDB taxonomy): domain Bacteria; phylum Patescibacteriota; class Saccharimonadia; order Saccharimonadales; family Saccharimonadaceae; genus SZUA-359. The sequence continues at coordinate 55,614 of CAVVEW010000002.1, forward strand.
CTTGCCGGGTATCTGGTAAACGACACGCTTACTCGCACACAAATCGACGAAATCTCTGAACTCGCGAGAGAGTACTATCGCGCATACGAAAAGATTCAGTCTGATAGGCATGTTCCCTCTGACCGTGCGAACAAGTGGGCACTCGATGTCTTGGCTGTCAAAGTCGAACACCGTCTCAATAATCACGGACGAGAGGCTGCCTTTGTTGAATTTGCCTATGGCCAACTGGAAGATATGCTCAGCCCAAAAGACACGCTAGGTCACGATACAACAGATTTTGGTGTTTTACTCTACATCGCCTTACAGCGTGCATTGCTAAAGCTCGACGAACCAGCTATCCGTGCCTCACTCCTCGAACGCTATCAGGTCTCACTCACATCGCTCAGTAGTTATGTTAGCTTCAACCAGCGACTCGACACTCTGATCGCGTCGAGCGATGCAGACAAGCTTTATCATACGGTTGATCGAGTCGGTGCACCACTGCGTATCTTGCGGCGCATGATCGAAGAACGACCTGATTTCCCCGCACGTCTTCCTCGCACGAGATAGTTTCCTCGAAGAGTATGAAAAACAAGTTAACACAGAGTATGAGCGTGTCGGGCGTCGTATCAACCGTGCGATTATTCGCAGTATTATCTTTTTGGTTATCACCAAAGTTTTGATCGGTGTCGCAGTCGAAGTTCCTTATGACTTTTGGGCACACGGTGCGATTATATGGGTCCCCCTATTGATCAATCTCCTGTTTCCCCCGGTATACATGTTTGCGCTTCGGGCTACGCATCGACTTCCTGGTTATTCAAATACAACAGCTCTTATCGAACGCATCGACTCGATGCTCTATGGTACGGAAACCTGGCTCTGAGCCGTACAAAACTCCGTGGCCGTAGCTATAGTAAAGTTTTTTCGGCGATGTATGTCGTACTCAGTCTTGTTGGTGTTTGCAGCTGTCATGTACGGCTTGTTGCTGCTGCAATTTTCTCTTGTCCATATCGCAATATTCTTTATCTTCCTCTCGGCGGCAAGCTTCCTCGGATTCCGTTTGAGCCGACTGATTCGTGAGCTCGAGGTCGTGCGTAGCGCACAAAATGGCATGACATTTGTGCGTGATCTTCTCTACCTTCCATTTGTCGTTGTCGGACAGTGGATGAGCGACAAATATAGCAAGGTCAATGTCGTCACCATCATTCTCGATATGCTGATTGAACTTCCCCTAAAAACAGTATTACGTCTCATTCGACAGTGGGGTGCATTTATCGATGATCGAAAGGATCGAATATAAGCTCATGGCGCGAAAATTGCTCAATGGCACCGAACTCGCTGGCTTTATAAAGCAGCGCCAGGCAAAGCAGGTTCGCATGTTGCGCCAGGCGCACGGTATTCTCCCGAAACTCGTCATCATCAAGACAGCCGGCGCGAGTGAAGTTATAAATACCTACGTCCGCATGAAGCAAGTCTATGGCGCAGATATTCTCGTCGATGTTGATATCCGTAGCTGCGAGCAAGCAGACGTGGCAGCTGAAATCAGTCGTGCAAATGCCGATGATTCAGTTCAGGGTATCGTCGTTCAGTTGCCGCTCGATGATCCGAGCCAGACCGACGAGCTCGTCAACACAATTGCTCCCGAAAAAGATGTCGATGGGCTAGGGCAGGGCGCTGGCATATATCAGTGCGACCGCTGAAGCAATCGATTGGCTACTTTCTGGCTATTCAGTAGATCTGAAAGGCAAGCATATTGCGCTCTTGGGACACGGCAAACTCGTTGGTGCTCCACTGGAGAAATTGTGGCGGGCTCAGGGCTACGACGTCACGGTGCTTGACCGAGGCTCAGCAGACATCGATGAAACACTGCTCGCCAGTGATGTGATTGTCAGTGCGACGGGCCAAGCAAGTATCTTGCATGACGACAACGTGCCACAAAACGCCATTGTTGTCGATGCCGGTACCGCGGCCGAAGACGGCGTGCTGGTTGGTGACTCCGATCCACGACTCCAAGCACGAAGAGACCTTATCATCACGCCACCAAAAGGCGGCGTCGGTCCACTGACCGTTTCGTTGATGTTTGACCATGTGATTCGCGCATGTCTTGAGCGAATTGAAAAAGCTGAGTAGAACTATTCTGGCAAGCCGAGTGTTTTCTTGACCTCAGCGACAACTTGCTTTGGGGTCAAATCAGCCTTGACGATATAGCTTGAAACATCGAGTGTTTTGAGAATCTCCGGAGCTTCTTCTTTGCCGAGGTTTGTCAGTATCAGTACGGGAATCTTCTCGCCCCAATCGTGCGTTCGAATTTCGGCAAGCGCCTCAGCGCCGTTCATTTGCGGCATCTGCAGATCAAGGAGCATGATGTCCGGGACGAAATGCTGAACCATCTCGATACCGCGGAGTCCATTGTCGGCCATGCCTACTTCGAAGCCGTCTGCCTCGAACTTCATACGATACATTTGGCTGATTACTGGGTCGTCTTCAATGATTGCAATTTTCGTCATATCAGTCATAGTGTACTGTGTAAATATAGCGAAAAGCAATATGAAACATATTGCATAAAAATATAACTATATGGTATAGTACAAACATGACACTCATCGATTCAGACCCCGGCGAGAGAAGCCTACCTATTTGATCCAACGACGATTCATGCGCCTAACGAGACTCAGATGACTATGTATTTGACCCGCAGGCACGAGCTATTATCGAGATGCGTCAACGATTTGCAGAGGCAAAAGGATGGGACCTCGCAGAAGATCCAGACTATATACGATGGACCCCTCTTTAACACGGTCAACATAGTGAAGCCAAACCGTTTTGGTGTACCTCGTACATCGCTACGACTTACAGAACTTGTCATGAGTGGCGGCATGCCGGAATTTTGTCTCAGTCTAGAGATGCTTGGTGTGAAACAGATAAGCGACGCCAAGCTGGAAGCGGCCTCAAGGACTCGGAATTGCCGGAAGACGCAAAAGTCTATCGACATGACACGTTTTACAACCGAACTTGATCACGAGGTATTATTTGAAGCACCAAGCGAGAGGCAAGTCGTAACGGACTTCCTAGAACTTATCGGCGGTGCGGTTAATGTTACTGACGACGAAGCATTTGATGATGCCAAAGCATATTGGGTCTTTACTGTCGACAAGCAAGTAAAACAAGTCCTGGATATGTCGGGCATTGCGCACTGCGTACTTGCTGAAGGCAACAATGGTGACATGGATTTGTACTTTTGTATCGTCAATCCAGCGACATCCTTTGAAGCACTTACGCCACAATGAACGCCCTCTGGGTCGGATGGCAACAAGTTTAATTGATTTCGGCGACAGAACCCTCGCTCGATAGTGCTATACTGTCTTCGTGGGCAGTAACGCTTTTGCTTTTTTCATATTGAGTATTGTCTCTGTTCTTGATGTCATGCTCGGTGTCGTAGTGTTTAAGCGCGCGCAAACGGTCCGGTTATATCGGCTTTTTTTCTTTATGACTGTTTGGATGGGACTGTGGACGATCCTTAACGGTATCTATGGCCTCATCGTTGACAGCCCAGATATTCGCTATGCCATCGCACTGCTTAGCTATGGTGCTGCAGCCGGGCTTGCTATTAGCTTTTTGTATTTCACTCAAGAGCTATCCAGTCGCTATATTCCCCAAAAGTTATTTCGAGGGCTTGTTGTATCCACGAGCATCATCGGCCTTCTGGCCGTCGTGCCTGGACTTGTAGCGAACGGTGTTTCAGACGATGGAAAAATTGTGACAAATGTGGTGCCGCTATCTATCTATGGGCTCGGTATTATAGCGGTCCTTAGCTGTGGTATTTTCACGCTGATTCATGCTGTGCGAACGGCGCGCGGTTCACGAAAAGCATCATACAGAATATTGCTGAGCGGTCTCGCTATAGGCGTAATAATCGGTGTCATCTTCAATCTCGTATTACCGTATATGGGTAACTACGATTATGTACAATTGGGTCCGGTCGGCCTCTTGATGTTTGTCGTATTTAGCACTTATGCAATTGTCCGCCACGGCCTGTTTGATATTCGCCTGGCGTTCGTGCGAACACTGGCGTATGGTCTGTCTGCTCGTTGTCATGGCAGAATTATATTTCGGGCTTGCTTACCTAGCATCGCTAACGTTCTTCCAGGATGCCGCAACCACAGGCGTGAGTATGAGCCCTGTAAATATCGTATGGCGCTGATACTGGCGTTTATATTTCAGCCAATCAAGCATTTTTTTGATCACATAACGAATCAAATTTTTTATCGTGACAGGTATAACAGTGATGAATTCATCGAACGGCTCGGGGAAGTATTGATTTCGACCACACAGCTACGAAAACTACTAAAAGATGCATGCACAGAAATTGGAACGACCTCAAGTCCTCATACGTTGCATTTGTCATCTACCGAGACCACCATACAGATATCGTCACTGGTAGTGGCCGAATTCCTGCGTTCGAGCGAGGAAGATCGAAGACGTATTACAGAACTTCTCAAGCAAAACGGACAAGATACGATGATCGTCGAAGAACAGAATCCAGCAGAGCCAGCCTCATGGCTGAAAGATAAAGTGCTAAGGATGCTTGAGCGCCACAATGTCAGCCATGGTCTTGCCACTCAAGTGACAGCACGGGGTATCTATTGCTCGGTGAGCAAAAAGGTGGAGGTTACAACCGTCGCGACATCACGGCTTCTCGAGACGATTAGCGGCGAGCTACTCATTGCTATCCAAAACGCTCGTTCGGTCCAGGAGGTTCAGGACATCAATACACACCTCGAGCAGCGTATCGACAAAGCCACGGCGAATTGCGACGCACAAATGAAAAGTTGCGTAAACTCGACGCTACCAAAGACGAGTTTGTCAGTATGGCATCGCACCAGCTCCGTACGCCACTAACAAGCATCAAGGGCTATATCAGCATGGTGCTCGATGGCGACGCGGGAGACATCACTCCGCAGCAGGAAAAGCTCCTCAAAGAAGCCTTCGTCAGTAGCGAGCGCATGGTGCGGCTGATTAGCGACTTCTTGAATGTGTCGCGCCTGCAGACAGGCAAGTTCATTATCGAACGTAAACCAACAAACCTCGCAGATTTGGTCCGGGACGAGGTCGAATCGATTACCTCTATGGCGGCAACACGAGATATCCAGCTTTCGTATAAAGGCCCGAAACACTTCCCGATACTCCAGCTCGATGAAGACAAAATCCGTCAGGTTGTTATGAATTTCATCGACAACGCTATCTATTATTCGCGGGCGCATTCAACCATCGTCGTGCATCTCACCAAAGACGAAAAAGTAGCCACGCTCGAAGTGCATGATCATGGTATCGGTGTGCCAAAAGAATCTCTCGACAAACTTTTCACCAAGTTCTTCCGTGCTGAAAACGCGCGGCGCCAACGTCCTGATGGTACGGGCGTTGGCTTGTATCTCGCAAAGCGTGTCATCAATGAGCATGGTGGCGAACTGATCGTCGAATCCACCGAGGGCAAGGGAAGTGTCTTCGGTTTTCGTCTACCGCTCGATTCAAAAAAATAGCGGACAATAAAACCACCCTCTATAGCGAGGGTGGTTTTGCTGAGAGTGATCTCTCGAGAGTGGTGGTGAGCGGTCAATCTCTATTAGTTACGTCGGCTGGCGAAGTAGTAGTACGTCGCAGCTGTGAGGCTACCAATTCCGAGGACTGAACCGAGGGTATCGGCAAGTCCGGTTTTTGGAAGCTCAGTAACTACTGGTGGTTTTACTGGTGGTTTAGGTGGAGTAACAGGTTTGCAAGATGCGCTATCTACGTCTTCGTAGTTGCTCGCGTCGTTCTTTGCAACACTGATGATTTCACCAGTTTCAGGGTTACATACTTCTACCTTTTCACACTGTGAGAGGTCAGTTGTGTAGCCTTCTTTGTTTGCATCTGCTTTAGGAACCATGATGACAGTGTTAGATTCGAGGTCACAGACTTCAACCTTACATTTGTCACTGTCGACAGGTGCATACTTGTCTTGGTCGTTCTTTGCAACACTGATGATTTCACCAGTTTCAGGGTTACATACTTCTACCTTTTCACACTGTGAGAGGTCAGTTGTGTAGCCTTCTTTGTTTGCATCTGCTTTAGGAACCATGATGACAGTGTTAGATTCGAGGTCACAGACTTCAACCTTACATTTGTCACTGTCGACAGGTGCGTACTTGTCTTGGTCGTTCTTTGCAACACTGATGATTTCACCAGTTTCAGGGTTACATACTTCTACCTTTTCACACTGTGAGAGGTCAGTTGTGTAACGGCTGTTGTCAGCTTCAGACTTCTTGATCCATACGATCTGTGTCAGTTTCAGTGTCACAAACCTTAATCTTGGTTGTAACATTTGCGGTGTCACAGTCGTCTGGTGAACCAGGGACGTTTGAAGTGTCGACACACGCAGTGTTTACCTTTGCCTCAGCAAATGCTTCGTTTGCTACAGCTGTGATGTTTACAGTGAAGCTACCACCAACAGCGAGGCTGCTTACATTGTATGTCCATACGTTGTTTGCAATCGTGCCTTTGTCGGCAGACTTGAAGGTGATACCAGCTGGTGCTTCGTCGCGAACAGTTACGTTGTTGAGTGCAGCGTCGCCAGTGTTTTTACTTTGAGGTTGTAGATGAAGTTTTCACCGACTATTATCTCATCTTCTTTTTGGCCGTTGACGAGCTTTGTGATCTCGACAGCAGGGTGCTTTGGAGCTTCTACGACAGTTACCTTGCAGTACAGGTAGAAGATTTCTCCGTGTAACCGACAGTAAATTTCACTGTGACGTTGCGGTGTAGGTACCTGGTTGCTGTAGCTGTGGTCGATAGTGTTTGTGGTGCTTGTTGAGTTGACAGTCTTTGTCGAGCTGTCACCAAAGTTGTAGTTGTAGCTCTTTACCTTGGCACCGTTTGTGGCAGTAGCAGTTGTCGTGAACTTACGTGTTGTTCGGTCGATGACTGCAGCAGTCATAGCGTTACATTTGTATACAGGTGTTGGTACGACATTTGTCGCTTTGATTGGGTTACCACAGTCGAGCATGACTGCACCGATGAAGCGGCCGTTATCGTCAAAGAAGACGAAAACAGGGCTTGATGTGTAGCTGACAAATCGATACCTGTGTAGGTCCAGTGTAAAAAGTTACACCGTTAACTGTGTGCTTTGTGCTCCCTGGTGTTGAATAACGACCAGATGATTACGCGTTTTTCGCGACGATTGTGCTGCCAACTTTGACAGTACCGTCTTTGTTCACAGTGCCCATTTTGTACTGAGCTTTATTTACTGTGTTGCTTGAGATACCCATGTAACTATAAATAGTCTGAGTTCCAGCGGTTCGATTGCCGTTATAGGCATTTCGTAGATCGGTAATGCTCGTGACACCACACTTGACGACGGAGTTTCCCGAACAGTTACCGGCTTCAGCAGTACTGTAAACCGCGTTAAATGCAAAAAATGCACCAACAGCGACTACCAGACCGGTGAGAGCCATCTTAAGTTTAGTTAATCCTCGCATATTACACCTTGCCTTCCTGCACTCCACATGCATTTTATAAGGGTTTGACAACATATTATCACAATGTCCTAATAAAGTCAATACCCTCCCCATATAAATGCACAAAGCACAAGCGTATTGAGAACAACCCTTTTCAAACAGATGAAAAACTGCTACAATACCGTGGTTGTTTGGCCTCATCGTCTAACGGTTAGGACACCAGGTTTTCATCCTGGCAATCCGGGTTCGATTCCCGGTGAGGTCACCACAGAAAGCGCCCCAGGCTGAATGTCGGGGCATTTTCGTATGTGCGCCTTTACGCGCGGAACCGAACCCGCAGGGTTCGTGAAGCGAGCGATCAAAAATCGCGTGCGGAAATAGGAAGCCCCGCCACTCGCGGGCGCGACCGCCTTCCCGGTGAGGTCACCAGCCTAAACCCGTCGACGTCGTAAAGGCTTCCGGTCCTCGAATGTTGGTGGCTTCCTCGCATCGACTGGTGGTTTGCCATCGCCGATTACGGGAATAGCGCCTTCGGGATTGCTACCAAGAGATCGTGCATACAGGCCCAATTTTTCCCGGATTGTAAGTATCGAGGACTCGGCTCGTCCTGGTTGGCGTAAGATGTTATGCTCCATTGCTGTATTTTAACACGGCAAGTCGAACGAATGTGTCTCACCAGCTGCGAAGAGAGCCAGGCCCTGGCTATTTGACATACCCATGCTGCTCGCCGCCGCTTCGAATTTATTTATATCATCTAGATAGCCATACCCCTCACCGGTTAAACAGAGCTCTGTTTTCGATACGGGAAAAATCCAGCCTCTTTGAATAGCACCGCGTCACATAAATTCCATTGAAGCTCGTTCCAAGTACACTCTTGCGCCATTCGGTTTTGATTGACTGCGTACTGAATCCATTTTCGGTACTGCCGCGTGCCAATAGTGAGCCGACTATGAGCACTTTCTCGTGACCAGAAAGCTTGCTTAATACAAAGTGTTTATGAATGAGAGTGGAAAGAGTTAAGCTGAAATCAATCATTCTTGCCGGTTCAATTCTTTCTCAACGTACTCTTCGCCACTGGCTGTAAGTACCCAGGTCTTGACGGGTTGGTCTCTAAGTCCAGACTCCATCATAAAGCCTTTGACGATGTTCTTGTTGATTGTATCGTTTACGTTCTTTGGCCCGGGCAGCTTTGCCGAACGGTAGGCAGCTTTTATATCGTCTGCCGAGAAGAAGCTCTGACTGGCTAATTGTTCGACATAGTATCCAAGCGCGAGAGTATGATCGTTCGCTGTAGAGAGATTTTTTGTCAGTATGAACTCGCGTATGGACTGCGTTTTCGCGCCCTTCACATCCTCGGCAGCGTTCTTGCTGCCATTATGTCTTGACTCGAGCTCCGCAACTCGCTTTTCCAGGTTCTCAATGCGTTGTACAAACGCGTCATTAGGTTCACCCATAGTTACTCCTTGATGTATTTCTTGGCGATGGCGGCAGTATCTTCGAACGCTTTATTTGTAAGTTTCAACGGCGCATCCGAACCACTTCCTTGGTAAAGGAACCTATTGCCAAGTTTTTTTATATACGCCGTCCAGTTTTTCTTATTAAAGCAATTGTGTGCTTCCAATGCTCTCCTGATAAGACCATAGGGTGTCCCCGTTACATCCAAATCATAGGGTGCGTTATGGGCAAAAGCTTGCTATTCTCAGTATATGAATATTGCTACAACTATATCCCAGGATGAGATTGTCGAAACTATCACAAATACAGTCGTCTCCTCTGCGCGAGTCGGAAAAGTACTGTTTCTGTTGCCTGGAGGATCAAATATAGAGCTGGCGAGACCGGTGCTCGAAACCATTGCTCAGATGGACGAAAGTAAAAACATCACCCTGACACTAACCGATGAACGATATGGCCCTGTCGGCCATGCAGAATCCAATTGGCTTGCCTATCAATCCGTTTTACAGGGAACGAACTTTGGTGCTATGCCGGTACTTGACGGCACAGACCCAGAAGAAACAGCAGTACGATGGGGAGCAGCCTTGGCTTCAAAGGCAGCGGACCATACGGTCATAGGCTTTTTCGGTATAGGGGCTGATGGTCATATCGCAGGTATCAAGCCAGATATGCCACGGGACACCTCTGGTATGGCTACGCAATACCAAGCGGAGGATTTCTTGCGTGTTACGATTACGCCAGATTTCTTTCCTCTCATCGACCATGCATACGCATACATGAAAGGTGAGGCTAAACAACCAGTGCTGACGACTCTCGAGAGAGATTCGCCCTCGATTGATATTCCAGCACGCCTAATAGGTTTAACAAAAGAGTATTTGGTGTATTATACATATAACTAATGGATAAAGGTGGGGAAATGAAAGTGGGATTTGTTGGGCTTGGCAAAATGGGGAACCAGATTGTCAACAAGTTGTTGCGTGCTGGTCATTCAGTCGTCGTTTTTGACGTAAACCAATCTGCGATTGATGAATGTGTCGCCATGGGTGCCGAGGGTGCCTCAAGTCGTGAGAATCTCGTGGAATTACTTGGCGAAAAGCCGATAGTTTGGTTGATGATTCCTGCTGACTATGTCCACGGGGAAGTTGAAGCGTACAAAGATATATTGCCACGTGGCAGTATCTTGATAGATGGCGGAAATTCTCATTTCCAGGGAAGTATCGAACGCGCACATCTATGCAAGGAAAAGGATATTGAATACGTTGATGTTGGTACCAGTGGTGGAATACTTGGATTGACGCAAGGATTCAGCTTGATGGTAGGCGGCGAACGTGCAACGTTCAATGTTATCGAGCCACTCATAGCATCGCTCGCACAGCCCTCTGCACGCTATGCATACATCGGCGAGTCAGGGAGCGGTCATTATGTGAAGATGGTGCACAACGGTATAGAGTACGCTCTGATGCAGTCGTATGCCGAAGGTTATGATTTATTAAAGTATGGCCCGGTGCAAAATCTCGACCTCGCCAGCATTTCAGATGTATGGCAAGGCGGCAGCATTGTTCAGTCCACTCTCAACGAGCTGATCGGTGAAATACTGGCAGAAACGCCAGAGCTTGACGGTATCGATGGCTACGTGGCGGCCTCAGGTGAAGGCGAGTGGACCTACCAAGCGGCCGCTCAAGCAAACGTCCCCATGCCAGCACTCCGCGAGGCGTTGGCGATGCGACAGGCTAGTCAGGGTGGCTACAATACATTCGCGACAAAACTTCTAGCAGCAATGAGGAACAAATTTGGTGGACACGCCATCAATAAATAACGACGATTCTCGCACCTCCAGCGAGCTAAAACCGACGGTACTTGTTATCTTCGGTATTACGGGTAATTTGTCACAGAATAAACTCTTGCCGGCACTCTACAAACTCCTGGAACACAACCGACTTCCTGAAAGATTTACGATAGTCGGTGTGTTTCGTGAAGGAGAGATGACGGTCGATAGTTTACTCCAGCAGCTAGAAATAACCCTCCTTCGGACACAAAAAGAGTGTGATAGCAGCTTGCTGCAGCGAATCAAAGAAGCTATCCAGCCGATTACAATGGATAGTACCAATATAAATGATTTCTACCGCTTACGAGATCAGCTCGTTGATATTGACCATCAGCACCAGACGGCTCATCAGCGACTATTTTACTTAGCTATCCCCCCGAGTATTTTCCTGTCTGTCATCGAATGCCTCGGTGAGTCAGGCTTAAATCAGGAAGTGGACGCCTCACGAAGAATATTTGTCGAGAAGCCGTTTGGATTGGATTTAGAGTCAGCACAACACCTCGTGAACTGTATTAGTCGTTACTTCGCAGAGCATCAAATTTATCGCATCGATCACTATCTGGCGAAAGAAACCGCACAAAATATTTTAGCGTTTCGGTTCAATAACCCGATCATAGAGGACTTATGGGGCCGGCAATTTATCGATCATATTCAAATTTCTGCGATGCAAAAAGGTGATATCGAGGGCCGCGTCGGGTTCTATGAAGGGATGGGTGCGCTGCGTGATATTGTGCAGAGCCACCTATTGCAATTGATGGCACTCATTATGATGGAGTCCCCAGAAAAGTTAGATAGTGAAAACATACATGCCGAGAAATTAGAGCTCCTCCGCTCTGTCCAACCTATTCGAGCGCGCTATATCGATGAATTTAGCGTCAGGGGACAATATGCTGGATATCTGGATGAAGTCAACAACCAAACATCGACCATAGAGACGTTTGTGGCAGTCAAATTAGAAGCATCAAATTCCCGCTGGGGCGGCGTGCCTGTTTTGCTTCGAACCGGTAAAGCTCTGGCACAGGACCTGACAGAAATCCATGTTGTGTTTAAATCTCGTTCACGCAGGCGGTCACTACCAAACATTTTGACTATACGCATCCAACCAAACGAGGGTATTTCATTGCGCCTCACACAGAAAAAACCAGGATTTACGAATGAGCTTCAGCCCATAGAAATGAACTTCAATTATCGTGATGCATTTAAAGACGGCCAGCCAGATGCATACGAGCGAGTTTTATTCGATGCAATATCAGGTGACCAGAGCCTGTTTGCGTCAAGCGATGAGGTCATACGTTCTTGGGAAATCCTCGATCCGCTCATACAGGCATGGAAGAACGATAATTCACAGCCAGCACGATATGAAAAAGGCTCCGATGGTCCTGCGGAAGTGACTGATCTCGCCCGTCTGTATGGTAGCGAGTGGATTTAACGAATTTCACCTACTGCCCGCGCTAACTAGGCTATACTGAGGGGCAGTATGAATAACCAAGAAACAACTACTTCTGAACCAGACAAGACAGACTATCAAGTTCCGTCCGACAATGTCGATAGCGGACTTCTTAACAAGCTTCGTGCGGCTGTACTCGGCGCCAACGATGGCATCGTCAGTACCTCAAGCGTTGTGATGGGCGTGGCAGGTGCTACCAGCGATAAAAACACTATCATTACAGCTGGTCTGGCTGCGCTTGTCGCAGGCGCTCTCAGTATGGCGGTAGGTGAGTACGTGTCGGTGAGTAGCCAGTCAGATGCCGAAAAAGCGTATATAGATATGGAAAAGGAAGAAATCGCCAAGGATCCAGAAGGTGAGCTTCATGAACTTCAGCGAGAATATATGAAGCAGGGCGTCAGTGAACAGACTGCGTATCAGGTAGCCAAGGAATTGACAGAAAAAGACGTATTACGCGCACACTTGCGCATGCACTTCAATCTTGACCCAGATGAGATAAATAGCCCGATGCACGCGGCAGTAGCATCACTATTGGCATTTACTGCTGGTGGCCTAGTGCCCTTTCTCGCGATTGTATTCTCTCCAGATGACAAACGAGTCCTTATCACCATCGTTGCCGTCTTGAGTGCGCTCTTCTTGACTGGATTTCTCAGTGCCACGGCAGGTAAGGCTTCGCGTCCACGGGCAATCACCCGCGTGTTGGTTGGTGGACTTGCCGCAATGATAATTACCTACTATGTCGGTGTATTGTTTGGCACAACTGTCGGTTAGCGCTATACTAAAGACAAATGGGAACACTGAGGGGAGTTAATCTCGGTGGGTGGCTGGTACTCGAACGTTGGATGACGCCGAGATTGTTCGCTGACACCAATGCTCGCGATGAATACGAGTTTATGCTCAGCCCCGGTGCGCTCGCAAAACTACGCGAGCACCAAAAGACATTTATCACCGAAGAAGATTTCAAATGGATGAGCCAAAATGGTATCAACGCCGTGCGTATACCTATCGGTTACTGGATATTTGAGAGTGACGGACCACTGAAGCCATCGATCGGACGACTCGACTGGGCAGTCCGTATGGGCGGTAAGTACGATATAAAGGTGTTGCTCTGTCTGCATGGTGCTCCAGGTAGCCAAAATGGCAATGACCACAGCGGACGCATCGGCATCGCTGCCTGGTACGACAATCCAGAGTATCGGACACGTACCGTTGAAGTGTTGCGGCGTCTCGCCGAACGCTACAAAGACGAGCCCGCAGTATGGGGTATCGAACTCCTCAACGAGCCTCTCGCGAAGTTTTGGCAATCGACGCTTCGCAAATTTTATAAAGACGCTTACAAAGCGATCTCTAGCTCTGGGCGACCTGGCCTCGTCGTCGTATATTCAGATGCATTTACTCCAAGATTACTTTCTGGCGCACTCGCCGCACGATCAGGTGCTCCTGTCATGATGGATCATCATTGGTATCATTTCTTTATCCCAGGCTGGCTGCAACCAAAGCTACCGCTCGGTTGGTACTATCGCTACTTACGACAAAAATCTGCCACACTCGAGCGCCTAAGCCGTGCGCAGCCAATCATCGTGGGTGAGTGGAGTGGCATTATCGGTGGCGAAAAACTCAATACGTATCCAACTAGCAAAGCACCAAGAAATTGTCACGACGCATATCAAAAAGCAGCTCGAGGCATATAAAAACCTCGCTGGCTGGTTTTACTGGAGCTACAAGACGCAAGAACGCGGCGTTTTCCACTTTCGCTCGATGGTCGAAGACGGTCATATAAGCGTAAGCGATATTGACAAATAGGCCAAAATGCGCTACAATACGAGAGGTGGCACCCTGGCCACCCTGCCTTCGCGGGCAGCCACGTTTGATCAGAAAGGGACAGACCATTGTCCAGTTCCGCCTCAATGAACTCGCGCATCTTCTCAGGCGTGCAGACGCCACCGACCACGGGACGGGTACGCCGATCAACTTCACCTTCGCCTATAGGGCGTTTTTTTGTGCCCCCCTTGCATTTCAAGGAACGAGTGCTATGATGAAAGTACTAACGGCAAACACCAAAAAGGTAAAAATCTCATGCACAAATATATCAAGTTTTTCAAGGAAGTCGACCTTAAGGATGTCCCTGAAGTCGGCGGAAAAAACGCTTCTCTCGGCGAGATGTATCAGTATCTTGCACCAAAAGGTATCAACCTCCCAAATGGCTACGCTACAACCAGCAGTAGTTATTATTATTTTATTGAGCAAGCCGGCATTCGCGACAAGATCCAGCGTGTCCTCGATGGACTGAATATCCATGATGTGCGCGACCTAAAAAAGCGTGGCGCAAAAATTCGTGGGATTATCATGAAGTCGAAGTTGCCGCAGGATTTTCAGGACGAGATCATCGAAGGTTATCGCGAACTGAGCAAGCAATGCGGCAAAGAGAATGTTACTGTGGCCGTCCGCTCGAGCGCAACCGCCGAAGATTTACCGAACGCATCGTTTGCGGGCCAACAAGAAACGTATCTCAATATCAGTGGCGAAAAGAACTGTCCTATTAAAGACCAAAGAATGTATCGCCTCGCTATTTACCAACCGCGCTATCGTCTACCGTGAAGAAAACGGTTTTGATCACATGAAGGTAGCGCTCTCTGTTGGAGTCCAGCAGATGGTAGCAGTACGAAGTGAATCGGCTGGCGTGATGTTTACTGTCGATACAGAAACAGGATTTGAAAACGCCGTCGTCATCACTAGTATTTATGGAATCGGCGAAAATATCGTCCAAGGACGTGTCAGCCCCGATGAATTTACTGTCTTCAAACCGACGCTAGCGATTCTCAAAAAGCGCGTTGGTTCAAAGAAAGAAAAGATGGTCCCAGTTCGTGGATCTAAGACAAAAAACCTGAATGTTTCCCTAAAGGACCAGCAACGGTTCTCGATCACAGATGAGCAAGTAACGACACTGGCTAAATGGGGTATCGAAATCGAAAACCACTATGGTCGCCACATGGATATCGAATGGGCACTCGACGAAGACGACGGAAAGCTCTATATCGTGCAAGCACGTGGTGAGACCGTGCAATCAAACAAAGACCACTCGGTCATCGAAGAGTACAAGCTCAAACAAACCGGTGCTGTACTCGCAGAAGGCAAAAGCGTCGGTAGCAAAATCGGCGTCGGAAAAGCAAGCAAGATTATGAGTGTCAAAGACATCCTCAACTTTCGCGAAGGTGACGTGCTCGTGACAGAAATGACTGACCCAGACTGGGTGCCAATCATGAAAATAGCCAGTGCAATCGTGACCGATAAAGGCGGACGAACCTGTCACGCGGCAATCGTATCGCGTGAACTTGGTATACCATGCGTCGTGGGCACAGGAAATGGTAGTGAATCAATCAAAAATGGCCAAAAGATCACTGTCGATTGTTCTGGTGGTGATGACGGCACCGTCTACGATGGCGCACTAGAGTATGACGTCAAACGCACAAGTGTCAAAAACCTCAAACGACCAAAGACCAAGATGATGATGAATATCGGCTCACCTGACCACGCGTTTACCTACGCACAGATTCCAAACGACGGCGTGGGACTCGCGCGAGAGGAATTTATCATCGACTCACATATCAAGATACATCCCCTGGCGCTACTGCACTTTGACCAAGTCAAAGATCCGGCGGCTCGAAAGCAAATTGAAGAGTTGACGGCTGGCTACAAGAGCAAGGCGCAGTACTTTATCGACAAGCTTGCCGAAGGCGTCGCGATTATTGGTGCGGCATTTTATCCAAACGATGTCATCATACGATTCTCTGACTTCAAGACAAACGAATATGCAAACCTCATCGGTGGACAGCAATTTGAACCGCACGAAGAAAACCCGATGCTGGGTTGGCGTGGGGCGAGCCGGTATTACTCAAAAGAATATCGCGAAGCATTTGCGCTGGAATGTATGGCTATGCGCAAAGTGCGCGACGATATGGGCATCACAAATGTCAAAGCCATGATTCCGTTTTGTCGGAATCTCGACGAAGCGCATAAAGTACTGAGTATCATGAAAAAGACAGGGCTCGAGCGCGGCAAAAATGGATTTGAAGTCTATATGATGGTAGAAATTCCGTCGAATGTGCTGCTTGCCGAGCAATTCGCCGAACTGTTTGACGGCTTCTCTATCGGTAGTAATGACCTGACACAGCTGACGCTCGGTGTCGACCGTGATAACCACACTGTCGCCCATGTCTATGATGAAAATAACGATGCCGTAAAGGCGCTTATACGTAGTGTGATCCGTGTCGGCAAAAAGACCAAGACCAAGGTCGGAATTTGCGGACAAGCGCCATCAGATTATCCTGAGTTTGCACGCTTCCTAGTCGAATGTGGGATTGATAGCATCTCGCTCGCACCAGACACGATGATCAAGACAACAGTCGATGTCGCCAAAACAGAGGCTAAGCTGTAGCTAGCCTGGAAACCGCTCGCTAAGTTGGGGTATCCTAGGTAGATGAACAATTCATCTATTAATGATGGCCACAATGATTTTGAAACGTACAAAAATCATTGCAACCGTCGGTCCAGCAACAAACACATACGAAAAAGTTCGCGATCTTATCGAAGCGGGCGCAAATGGTATCCGTCTAAATTTTAGCCACGGTACGCATGAAAGTCACTGCCCAGTTTATCGATTGGGTGAGGGAAGCTTCAAAAGAGCTCCATAAACCCGTCGCGATTATCCAAGACCTCCAGGGTCCCAAAATCCGGCTGGGTGATCTTGTCGATAATCATTATGACGTCAAGGCGGGCGACGAGCTCCAACTTACCTATGGAATCGAACACGATGGTGGATCAAATCTACCGATTCAGTACGACATCAGCACAAAAGTAAAAATTGGCGAACGTGTCTATATTTTTGATGGAAAAGTTCGCGGCGAAGTGCTATCAATCGATGGCCAGACCGTTACTATCCGCGTCGGAAACGACGGATTCCTGATGAGCAAAAAAGGGTTTAATCTCCCGGACACTAACTTTGATGGCGATGTTATCACCGAAAAAGATTACCGAGACATTGATTTTGGTATTACTCAAGATATCGACTTTATCGCGCTGAGTTTCGTCCAGTCGGCTACAGATATCGAAGTGCTCCGTGGATATATCGCCACAAAAGAGCGCGAAGATATCCATGTGATTGCAAAAGTTGAGACCAAAGCTGCTATCGAGAATGAAACACTCGAGCAGATTGTAGAAGTCAGCGATGGCGTCATGGTGGCACGGGGCGATCTCGCGGTCGAAGTAGGTGCCGAGATTGTGCCTGTGGTGCAACGGCATATCATTAGCCTCTGTCAGAAACATGCTCGTATCAGCATCGTCGCGACACAGATGATGAGCAGTATGGTCGACAACCCCGAGCCAACTCGAGCCGAGGTGAGTGACATCTCTACAGCAGTCGTATTTGGTGCAGACGCTGTCATGCTGAGTGATGAGACGGCCAATGGCTCGTACCCACTCGAGGCAGTCCAGAGCATGAAGCGTGTCATTATCCACACCCAAGAAAATGTACCGATGCATCGCACTGGATGCCCCTATCTCTGGCGATTCACACTCGATGGCAATTTGTCAGGCGGCGGTACACATGGCACGCGATTTGCATACAGCTGGAATCATCGCCGAGACAAAATCAGGTGCTACCGCACAAAATATTTCTGCCCATCGACCACTGCGCCCGATTTTTTCGGTGACGAGCGATCGACGGGTAGCACATCAGCTTTCGCTACTCTATGCTAACAAGAGTTTCAACCGACCCGATGGTGAAAAAGCCGGTGTCGAACTTATGAAAGATCTCGTAGATCGGGGCTTTACTCGTCCGGGCAGTTCTCTCGTTATCGTCAGCGGTAAACAACCTGGTATGAGGGGTGGCACGGATACAATCCGTATTCGGCATACAGAAGGGGTATCGTAAAGTAGCGCGATAATCTGCTACACTGAAGGTAATGAATATGGTGGGCAAACTTTTTCATAAACGTAGCATGCGCAAAGCGCCGCTAAAGTCTAAGACTGTGCTGGTGCGCGCAGATTATAATGTGCCGATGCACGACGGTGAGATAGAGGACGATTTTCGGATACGTTCATCTGTCCCGACTATCAAGCGATTGCTTGCAAGATGGTTGCAAGGTTGTTATCATAGCTCACCTCGGTCGCCCTGAGGGCAAACGCAGATGCGAAATATTCACTGGAACCAGCGGCTGCACGCCTGGCTCAACTGCTCGAACAGGACGTACGATTTGTCGATGAATGTATGGGCCCGAAGGTAAAAATGGCGATCAAGCGCGCGCCCATGAAATCCGTACTAGTCCTCGAAAACCTTCGATTTCCACCCAGAAGAAGAAGCGAATGATAGCGAGTTTGCGAGAGCAGCTCGCCAGAGACAGCGGCGCAGACTATTTCGTGCAGGATGGGTTTGGTGTAGTACACCGCGCACATGCGAGCACGGAAGCGATCACGCATTATCTTGCCAAGTGTGGCTGGTCTGCTGCTCGAAAAAGAGTATATTCAAATTGTCGGTGCGATGAAGCATCCGAAGCGACCACTTGTTGCGCTTCTCGGCGGCGCAAAGGTCAGCGATAAGATTCAGATTATCGAAAAACTCGTCCGCGTAGCTGATCAGATTGTCATCGGTGGCGCGATGGCAAACACCTTCCTGGCATACAACGGCATGCCCGTTGGCAAGAGCAAGGTAGAGGGCGATCAAGTCGGAAGTTATACGCAACATCTACGATGCTATCGAGAAAAAAGTTTCACCGAAGTTTCGCGACAACTTTTTTGGTACTTGCCTACAGACGTCGCTGTCGCAAAAAATATAGAGCGAAACAGCCGTACGTGAGAACAAGCCGGTAGATGATGTTGCTGAGGATGACATTATTTTGGATATTGGTGACGAATCGATCGAGCGGATGGTGGCGGCACTCGATCGAGCACAGACGGTTATATGGAACGGAACGCTCGGTATGGCCGAACTGCCTGAGTTTGCTCACGGCTCTGCTCGGGCAGCACTTGAGCTAGCTCGAGCACCCACGAACGAGCTCGATTATAGGCGGTGGTGATACTGCGGATTTCGACTTGCACTGGGATGCACGAGGTGGAGATAGCTTTACTCATGTGTCTACCGGCGGTGGCGCAAGCCTCGAGTTGATGGCTGGCAAGAAACTTCCAGGTATCGAAGCACTCATGGATGCGTAAGCCGAGCGCTAGGCATTGTACATTTTCGTTTCAAACTGATACACTGATGATAAATAATCATAAGCAAGAATAAAGCGTGGGCAAACACCTAATTATCGCAAACTGGAAGATGCATCTCAATATCCATGAGGGAAGTTTATTGGTACATAAACTCGAGGAATTGACGCAAAATCATCGCAATGTCGATGTGGTTCTCGCGCCTGGCTTTTTGAGCTTGCAATCTCTGAATCTACAGATCAATCACACCAAGTTTAAACTCGGTGCACAAAACTTTTATTGGCGTGACGAGGGTGCGTTATACTGGTGAAGTTTCCGCAAATCAGCTTGCGTGGGCTGGTCAGCTATGCGCTCGTTGGTCACTCTGAGCGCCGACACATATTTGGTGAAGCGGGTCGCGAAATCGGTCGCAAAGTCCAAGCCGCAATTCGTCACGATATCAGACCCGTCCTCTGTGTAGGTGAAACTGCCATGGAACGCCATGATGGTGAAACGAATGACGTGATACACGACCAGCTCGTCGCTGGTCTTGCAAATGTCACAAGTGAAGATATGAAGCATGTCGTCATCGCGTATGAGCCTGTATGGGCGATTGGAACGGGCAACAATGCTATGCCTGATGATGTCGAGAAGGCGATCGAGGCGATTCGTCGCCAAGTACAGCACTGTTTGGCAGTGAACAGTCGCCAAAGAAGTACCGGTACTTTACGGCGGCAGTACGTCAGTAGACAATGCATAGGGATACTCTGGATACACGTGGAGTAAACGGTCTATTAGTCGGTGGCGCAAGCCTATCATGCGGAGCAATTTGCAGGCATTATTAAACACGCACATCAATCACTAAGCAGCAAGAAATAGGAGTTGGGGAATGGCTGATATTGATTTTGACGAACTAGACAAAGCAGTAAGTACACTCATGAAAACGTGCTAATCCGTCAAAAGATGCGCAAAAAAATGAGACCACCGAGCAGGTGACGACGTTAGATCAGATGACTGGTACTGACTCTTCTGTCTCTGACGAGCCTCAGGACGATGCGAGTACTCCAGATGTACAGGAAGATCAAAACGTATCTATATCGGACGATACGAACGAGCATATCGATGCAGAAAGCGATATGTCGGACCCAGCTGTCGAGCAGGCAGATGAACCGATAGAACAGCCAGCAGCCCAACCTACCTCTTTGGCAACGAAGAGGCGAGGCCAGTTCATGGATATGAAACACCCTTCCGCGGACATGAAATCGGCTACATCAGCTCAGTCAGAATCTTTACCTTCACGCGTCGGCGTAACATTGAGTCCGCTCAGTGCACGACAATCCTCTGACGATAGCCTCTCAGCATCACCGAGCGAGGTAGCCGATGACGCAGAACCTACATCGCTCGAAAGCAGTGAAGACATCGATACTCAGCTCGATTCGATAAGTAATGATTCTCGCGATAGAACTAGTGAATACGGTGATGATTTGCTGGATGATGATGACGCACCAACTTCGCCATTTCTTCCCGATGCCAAGGTGGATAAACGACCCCTCGGTTCAACGAGTACAGCCGACGATACCATGAGTGAGATTCAGGCAGATAACGAGCGGCCGCTTGAAGTAACGGCACCAGCGACAGTCTCAACACAGTTACCGAAAGAGCTCGATTCATCTGTTCTCGAGGTAGAAGCCGATACGACAGCGGAAGAGCAAGCGAGCCAAGACCATGATAACGATTACTCAGATGACAACGAAACCACAGCGCAGCCCGATACCGATGGTGGGTTAGAGCATGGGGAGAGCGACGACGAGAAAAAATCTGATGGTTTTGCTGCGCCGACATCTATTCCTCCTCAATACAGCGTCAAGGAAGACAAAGTGGATGAAGCTGAACCACAAACGTCACTCTACGACGATGCAGCCGATCATCCTGCATTGGTTGAGTCAAAGAAATCATCTCACTGGATTATTGCGATAGTAATATTCCTCATGCTGCTACTAGGTGCAGCTGGTGGTGCAGCGCTCTATCTCTACCAAACAGGCACGCTCTAGTTTGCTATACTAAGACCAATGGATATGAGAGAGGGACTTAACGCCGAACAGGCGCGGGCACTTGACGTGACCCGCGGGCCAATTTTGATATTGGCGGGGGCGGGAAGCGGCAAAACAAAGACGTTGACGCACAGAGTGGCAAACCTGATTGCAAATGAGGGTGTTTGGCCGCAGGAGATTTTGGCGGTTACCTTTACCAACAAGGCAGCTCGCGAAATGCGCGAGCGACTTTGGGCGCTGTTAGAGCGAAACGGTGTATCGAGTGCGGACGTACCTCGTAGTTTTATGCCGTGGATGGGAACGTTTCATGGTATCTGCGTGAAATTATTGCGACTCGATGGTGCACAGATAGGCATCAAAACGAACTTTGTAATCTACGATGAAGATGATCGGATTGGTTTAATCAAACGATCGCTAAAAGAGCTTGGTTTAAATAACAAGCAGATTAAACCCCGAGCAATCAGTGGGGCGATTTCTGGTGCAAAAAATCAAATGATCACCCCAGATGATTATGCCTTGAGCGCGCAATTCCCCTTTCAGCAAGACGTTGCGAAAGTGTATGAACGCTATGAGCGGCTCAAAGACCAAGCAGGGGCACTTGATTTTGACGACTTGCTACTAGAAGCAGTGCGGCTGCTTCGGGACCATGCTCCGACGCGTGAGAAGTGGCGCACGCATTTCAAGTACATCCTGATCGACGAATATCAAGACACCAACGCAGCGCAGTACGCGATCGTAAAATATCTTGTCAATGAAGACAAGAATATTTGCGTTGTTGGCGATGACTGGCAATCGATTTACAGCTGGCGCGGCGCTGATTATACGAACATATTGAATTTCGAACGTGACTTTCCGGGCACGACGGTGATAAAACTCGAGCAAAATTATCGCTCGAGTGGTGCGATACTCGATGCCGCGCATCAGGTGATTACAAAAAACACCGAACGCACCGATAAAAAGCTGTGGACCGATGCCGGCCAGGGGATGCCGGTCGAAATTCATGAAGTCTATGACGAAGCCGAGGAGGCATATGCACTCGCGAGCCGCATACAGGCACAGGTAAATATCGGAGCTCGTCAGTATGGTGACTTTGCGATTTTGTATCGCATGAATGCTCTGAGCTATATCATCGAGCGCTCCTTGCTCAGTATGCATATCCCGTATCAAATTATCGGTGGCGTACGCTTCTATGACCGTGCAGAGATAAAGGACATCATCTCCTACTTGCGGC
Source organism: uncultured Candidatus Saccharibacteria bacterium (assembly GCA_963747455.1). Lineage (GTDB taxonomy): Bacteria > Patescibacteriota > Saccharimonadia > Saccharimonadales > Saccharimonadaceae > SZUA-359. The sequence continues at coordinate 78,271 of CAVVEW010000002.1, forward strand.
TGATGTATCAACCGTCCGATGTGATGAGCTTTAGTCGTATTGTAAATGTCCCAAAACGTGGACTCGGTACCACGAGCGTCGAACGATTCTTGGCCTGGCAAGGCAACAGCGGCATGGATATCATCTCGGCACTCGTAAATGTCGATCAGTCGAGCGGTATTACACCGAGGGCTAGGTTGGCATTTGCAAATATCGGCTCACTGCTACGCGAAGCACAGATAAAAGTACAAAACGACATAGCACCAAGCGATCTTATCGAATGGTTACTAGATAGAGTTAAATATCGCGAACACGTACTCGACGGGACGCCATCGGGTGAAGAGCGCATCGAGAATCTCGACTCACTTATTTCTGATGCACGTACCTTTGCTTCGATTAGTGATTTTCTCGAAGAAGTTAGTTTGATGTCCAGTGCCGACACGGCATCATCAGGACAAAAAGTGACGCTTATGACCCTTCATGCCGCCAAAGGCCTGGAGTTTCCGGTGGTGTGGATGGTTGGCCTAGAAGAGGGGATATTTCCTCATTCGCGGGTATTTGACGCAGGGCCGAGTGAACTCGAGGAAGAGCGCAGACTTTGCTATGTAGGTATGACACGAGCACGAGAAGAGCTGCACCTGAGTTATGCCTCGAGTCGCCTGCAGCATGGTCAACGTGATTACAATATGCCAAGCCGCTTCCTCTCTGACATGGGGCATACCGCAGCAGCCATACCTCTCGGCCCAAATCGCGCCAAGCAGCAGAGCGAGTACGATGAATTCTTTGATATGTCACTGTATGACATTGGTGATAGAGTGAAATCTCTCCAGTTTGGCAGCGGCGAGATTGTCGATGTCGATGGCATGGCGGTATCTGTTCGTTTCGATAATGGTCAGATAAAAAAGCTCAATGTTGAATACGCCCACCTCGAGAAAATTACATAAATTTAGCCTAAAAACATAGCATTTTGCATGTTTTTTTGCTATACTCTATCCCAGTGATGTTTCGTGGAAATTCCTCGTTAACGCCAAAACTACAGATTGGATCTCGACTGATCGATCGCCGTAGTATTGTGCTCTCTATAATAGGTCTTCTTTTTGTGTTTTCGCTCGGAATTGCTGTTCGCAATACGTATGCCGAGAGTGAAAATATATCTCGTACCGGCAAGCATGTTTTGACCGTCTACGATGACGGCGTCCAGAAAGGCATTCTTACAGAGGCCACTACGCTTCGAGATGCACTCAAGCAAGCCGATATTACTATAGGAAAAAATGATGTGACCGAGCCAGCCCTCGATGACACACTCGTTGCGGCAAGCTATGACGTCAATATTTACCGTGCACGTCCTGTGTCGGTCCATGACGGCAAAACCGTAAAGAAGGTCATGTCTCCTTACCGATCGGCACTGCGCGTCGCCAAACAAGCGGGCGTAAAGCTACACGACGAGGATACGGTCAAATTAGAATCATCGGACGATGTCGTCAGTGATGGTGCTGTCGAGCGCTTGACCATAGAGCGCGCAACACCGTTTACATTTGTATTTTATGGTGAACCCCGTACAGATTATACGCAGGCATCCACTGTGGGCGAAATGCTAGCCGAAAAAGGCGTAGAAGTCGGAGATAAAGATAAAATCTCCCCAAGTCTCTCAACCCCTATAGCTGCTGGAATGAAAATTGACCTTTGGCGCGAAGGCAAACAGACTGTTACGCGTAAAGAAACGATTAAGCATGCTGTCCGCCAGATTCAAGACGCTGATCAGCCTATCGGCTACAAGAAAGTTAAAACTGCCGGTCTAGATGGCCAAAAACTTGTTACATATGAACTTACTAGTAAAGAACGGCAAAGAGAGTGAGTAAAAAAGCAATCAAGACGATTGTGACAAAGAAGGCGACCAGAACAGGTCGTAGTTGTCGGTACCAAGAATCAACTTCCAGCTGGCTCACACACTGATTGGTTGGCAACAGCTGGATGCAGAGGGTGATAACGGGCGTGTAAACTACATCTATTGGGCGAAAGGTGGCAATGGTGCCCATACGATGGCAGCGTACCAGTTCATGCCTTAACCATGGGATGTATACGCCGGCGGAATGGTCGAAATGGATTAGTCAGGGTACTCCCGAGTCAAGAAATCATCTGCAGGGCTGACCAAGACGCAATCCGATCATCGCAAACACTAAAATGGGCAAATGGCTATGCTGTCGGGCGTATGGCAGCTGGCAGGGTGCTTATCAGTACTGGATCAGATAACAACCACCGGTAAAACGTATGCCTACAAATAAATCACTTGGCCAACATTGGCTCACTGACCGAACAATCCTTGCTTCTATTGCCGAAGAAGCTGAACTCACAAAAGACGATACAGTGCTCGAAATCGGTCCAGGTCTCGGGACGCTGACGAGTGAGTTGCTCCGTCGGGCAGGAAACGTCACCGCGGTAGAATTCGATGAGGCGCTCGCTGCAAAGCTGCCCGCTCAATTTCCCGGTACTAATCTAGAAGTTATTCATGATGATATCGTGCGTTATGATCTTTCGGCCCTACCGACGGGCTACAAGGTCGTTGCAAACGTTCCGTACTACATTACCTCAAAGATAGTCGAAAAACTCATGAGCGCAAGCCATAAACCGTCTGTTACGGTGCTGCTTGTCCAGAAGGAAGTCGCCGAACGGATAGCTGCAAAACCTGGCGACATGAGCTTGCTTGCCCTGGGTGCTCAAGTATATGCGGAGGCACGTCTCGGTGTCATGGTGCCACGTGAGTACTTTACCCCTCCACCGAAGGTTGATTCGCAAGTAGTAATTTTGCAGACGCGAACAGTACCTCTGGTTTCTGCCGACATCGAGAAGCTATTTTGGCGCGTTGCACACGCCGGCTTTGCCAATAAGCGAAAAATGCTCCGCTCGTCACTAGCTGCTGGACTCGCCATGGAAAAAGTGGATATCGAGAAGCTGCTTGAGCGTGCTGGTATACGATCGGATTTACGTGCGGAAGCACTCTCAATCGATGACTGGAAACGGATTGTTGCATGCATGAGTTAGTGTACGCGGTTTCGACTTCTGCAGATGGATCTATGAAGCAGGCAAATTCTGGTGCCGAATTGATGTACGAAAATTGTGAGAAATTTTTGAACAAAGTTGAAGCCACCCCAGAACAAGCCGTCCTCATCTATCTGACCTATGGCGGCGATGATTTTCGTCGTTTTCGAACCGTTGATGAATCTTCTAGAGGCGAAGGGTTTACTCGAGGTGCCGTAACTCCCGCGGACGCACTATTTACGACGCATGATTCTGTGGCACTCTTTCTTCCACTTGCTGACTGCGTCGGAACAATTCTCTATGACCCACAAACGCATTGCCTCGGTGTCGTACACCTGGGAAGGCACAATTTAGAGCAATCAGCAGGTGTCGCTGCCGTTGAATATATGCAAAAAGAATTCGGCTCGTTGCCAGCCAATATTGTGGCGTATCTGTCTCCAGCAGCAGGGAAAGATGCGTATCCACTCTTTCGTTTCGACAACAAAGGACTCCAAGAAGTCGCGACAGAACAGCTGGTATCAGCAGGGGTCAGTAACAGCAATATCGACGTAGACCACCGGGATACGACGACGGATGAGACGCTATTTTCACATAGTGAATTTCTCAAGGGTAACCGCACGACCAATGGCCGTCACGCACTCGTCGCTATGCTCAAGAAATAACCTCTGGTATACTAAGCTTAAATGGCAAAAAATCTCTATATCACAACCGCAATCCCTTATGTCAACGGCACACCACACATCGGTAACGCCCTAGATTATTTACTTGCCGATATTTGGACTCGCTACCAGATTCAAAATGGCAAAAAAGTCCGTTTCCAAATTGGCACCGATGAACACGGCAACAAAAATGCCATGAAGGCAGCAGAAAAAGGGCTAACGCCGCAACAGTACACTGATCAAGCCTACGTACCATTCAAACAAATGGCAGAAAAAGTCGGCTCAAGCTATACAGATTTCATCCGCACGACCGACATGCACCACAAAGCCGCCGTCCAGTATATTTGGCAGCAACTCAAACCTCACATCTACAAAGACAAGTATGAAGGGTGGTACTGTACCGGTTGTGAGCAGTTTTATACCGATAAAGAAGTCGAACTAAACAACGGCGTATGCCCAAATCACCAAAAGCCGTTTGAGCATCTATCTGAAGAGAACTACTACCTGCGATGCAGCGACTTTTCCGATGAAATTCGTGAGGCTGTAGAATCTGGTAAGATGCAAATCCTTCCAGACTTTCGCAAGAAAGAACTCCTCGAGATGATCAAAGATGGTGTCAAGGATGTATCAATCACACGACCACGCAAAAGCCTAAGCTGGGGCGTACCTGTTCCTGATGATCCAGAACAGGTGATTTATGTCTGGATTGATGCCCTCAGTAACTACATCACTGTCCTGGGATACCCCGACATGCCAGAATACAAAGATTTTTGGCCAGCAGATGTGCAGGTTGTCGGCAAGGATATTCTCCGTTTTCACGCAATTATTTGGCCGGCTATTCTCCTTGGTATTGGCTTGCCACTGCCAAAAAGACTACTCGTACACGGATTTATAAATGTCGCTGGTGCAAAAATCTCAAAATCTGTCGGCAATGTCGTCGATCCTGGTGAAATCATAGATACATACGGACTCGATGCCTTCCGCTACTTCTTTGCCCGTCATATCCCCACCCAAGAAGATGGCGATTTTACCTGGGAAAAATTTGAGAACGCCTACAATAGCGAGCTTGGAAACGACCTCGGCAATCTCGTACAGCGAACTGCTAGTATGATAAAACGCTACCAAGCTGGCGTGATCGGTGAGATATCCACTGGCGAGCATGATATGGCGCCCTATCGCAAGGCTATGGAAAATCTCGAGTTCGATAAAGCACTCGATGAAGTCTGGGCGATGGTTCGTTCACTCAACCAATACATCGAGCAAGTAAAGCCATGGGAGATCGCAAAAGCCCGAGATAAAGACACCGAGGCAGAAGGGCATCTTGCTGATGTTCTCTCGCGATCAGCCGGTGGCTTGTTACAGATAGCCGATATGCTCGTACCGTTCCTTCCGATGACAGCCAAAAATATCCACGAGATATTTGAAAATGGTGTCGTTCCTGACGAGCTCATACCTCTCTTCCCGAAGATCTACAAGCATACCACCGATCCCCGCGCACCAAAAGTCTCATGACACTGATTGATACCCATTGCCATATTCATGAATCGGAATTTTTCGATGCTGAGCAGCAATCCGAAGTCTTCGATAACGCGATAAAACACGATGTCGGTATGATCTGCGTAGCGACGAGTGAGCAGGGGTGTGATGAAGCTATAGCGTTCACCAAAGCACACGAAAATACGTGGGCGGTCCTCGGCGTACATCCTCATGAAACGGACAAAGGCTGGGGGAAGGTCGGTGAACTGCTCGGCGAATCACATGAAAAAGTGGTCGGCATAGGAGAGATTGGGCTTGATTATTTCTATCTCCACTCGCCACGGGATGTGCAAATTCGCGCGTTTGAAGCCCAACTACAATTGGCCCAGGACTATAACTTGCCGGTGAGTTTTCATGTGCGAGACAGTAAGGGCGCCGAAAGTAGCGTTTGGGATGATTTCTGGCCGATTTTGGATAATTTTCGTACTACAAGGGGTGTTTTGCATAGTTTTACCGATGTGCAGGCTCAGCTAGACAAGGGATTCGATAGAGGTCTGTACGTCGCAGTGAATGGTATCAGCACATTTACCAAAGACCCTTTGCAACAGGAGTTGTACAAATCTATTCCGTTGGAAAAATTACTACTTGAAACTGACGCACCCTTCTTGACGCCAGCGCCATTACGTGGTAGAATGAATCAGCCTAGCTTTGTTGGGAGGGTGGCAGAACATATGGCGACAGTCCGAGGAGTGTCGCTTGATTTAGTTTCTACCACAACGACCGCAAACGCACGCAAATTATTTAGCATCTAAGAATACGAGATTATGGACACACGACAAGCCAGCGAATACCGTATACCACAACGAGAAGTCGATAAACAATTCGCCGAAATTACATCGACGCCTGATCTTCAAGAATTTCAGCGTGAGGTCAAAGATGCCTACGGTGAAGTACCTGCTGCACCTCAAGATCAAGACTACTCAGCTCTGGGTCGCAGCGCAGCTCTCGATGTGCCTAGTATGCAAGCGACAGCTCCAAATAAATCTCCTGAAGCTATCAATCAACCATATCTGATTGGCCAGATTGGTCTCGAGCTGACCGCTCTTCGTAACGCCAAGCTTAATGAATACGATCTTGCTGCATAACTATGCCTTCCATTCTTTCAAAAGCCCTTAGCCTTCTGACCGGTGACGAAGCAAACACCGATTGGCTGAAGATGCCTAAAAAACGCGCCTTCAAACAACTTACTGAGCGTGAGCTAATTCGGCTTGAAGCGGAAATTGGCGCCACGCTTTTTGGCGCACTACCAAAAGGCCACCGACGCGAGTTTTTCTGCCTCGATGCAAAAACCTGGATTTGGCACGAAGAATGGGTAGATGAACATCGTAAATTACGAACGGCGACTACTCGCTATGAAGTGCAGGATAACGCAATTCTCAAGGTGCAAGAAGGTGCTCGGTATAGCTATGTCGAAGGACAAGAGCTCGATAATCTGACGCTGGCCATCCGCATGTATTACGAACAGGTCGCTCGAGATATATATCACAGTGAACCGAATGCTGTTGCCTGATATAATAGTCTAGTGACGTTACACACGCCAATTTATTTCGATTACGCTGCCGCGACGCCGCTTTCACCTGCGGCGTTTTCTGCGATGGAACCGTACTTTAGTGAAAAATTCTACAACCCCTCCAGTCCGTATGCGCCAGCAGTAGCGGTGCGCCACGACTATGAGGCTGCAAAGCATAAGCTGGCTGTCGTAGTTGGGGCAAAAACGGATGATCTTATCATGACGGCAGGTGCGACTGAGTCGATTAACCTTGCTATGACTGCAGCGACCGACGGGCATGTGGTAACATCGGCTATCGAGCATCACGCCGTGCTTCATGCTGCTGCGCAATACGAGAACACTGTCGTTCCTGTAGGACGAAATGGGATGGTCGATCCAAGCGATATACAGCATGCGATTACACCAAAAACTCGATTGGTTTCCATTGCGCTCGCAAACAACGAGATTGGGACGATTCAGCCGCTTCGTGACATAGCGACCGTCGTAGAACAAGAGCGCCGCCGACGTCTCGAAGACGGCGATACTACACCCATCTGGCTTCACAGTGACGCATCTCAGGGAATAGGGCAAATTGATGTCAATGTAGCGCGCCTTGGCGTCGATATGATAACAGTAAATGCCGCAAAGTGCTACGGCCCCAAACAGGTTGCCCTCTTGTGGCGAACATCCCAGATTGAACTGACACCTCTCGTCTATGGCGGTGGCCAAGAAATGAATCTCAGAAGTGGTACGGAAAATGTTGCAGGAACAATCGGCTTCGCTGCTGCGCTCGATGAAGCACACACAAAACGCAAAAGTGAATCCCGTCGGCTGGCGGAGCTTCGTGATACGTTGGAGGCAACGCTCATCTCGGGGTGTAAAGAGCTCATCGTGACAATACCCGGCAAAAAACGGCTGCCAGGATCTCTCCATGTATCGATACCCGGGCTTGATGCCGAGAGACTCGTATTTCTTCTCGAAACTCAAGGTGTACTGGTTGCGACAGGGAGCGCGTGTGCGGCAAACAGCAATACACGAAGTCATGTTCTCGAAGCGATTGGCCTGTTGCCGCAAGAAGCAGACGGTAGCTTGCGTCTTACTCTGGGGCGACAAACAAGCTAAAGAGGACATCGAGCGAGGTGCAGCGCTCATCCTCGAGGCGATTAAGGCAGAGCAACAGAGGATATCGGCATGATTCGTACAATCATAGGCGCGCTCATTGTCGCAATCGCACTAATTGTGGGTATTTCGTTATTTTTGACACCGAATAATCTTTTGAAGTGCGATACCTCTCCTTCCTCTGAGCAAGGTTGCGAGAAGGCGGATGTAATTATTGCTATCAGTGGCGGCGATACGTCAGCACGTACGCAAAAAGCGATTGATTTGTATATGAACGGCTGGGCGAGTCAATTGATATTTTCTGGTGCTGCATCAGATAAGTCCGGTCCGAGCAATGCAGAAGTTATGCAAAAACAGGCTCTATCTGAAGGTGTCCCGCAATCAGCAATACGCATCGAAGAGACGAGTGAAACCACAAAACAAAATGCAGAAAACACCAAGGACATACTAAAAGACGAGCAGATAAAGTCTGCAATCTTGGTCACTTCGCAGTACCACATGAAACGAGCAATGCTCGAGTTTAGCAATCGCGCACCAAATACATCGTTTCGAGCCAGTCCATCGGAAGCAGATAACCAATGGTCGGTATGGTGGTGGGCGACACCATACGGATGGTTCTTGGCACTTAGCGAAATCGTAAAAGTTATCGTCTTTTATCTCGGGGGTTCTCGCTAGGTGGCACGCGTATTTGTCGGGATGAGCGGAGGTGTTGATTCGTCAGTCACGGCGAGTTTGCTCGTCGAACAGGGTCATGACGTGGTCGGTGTCTATATGAAGAACTGGAGTCAGGATCTGCCTGGTATGAAATGTCCCTGGGCAGAGGATTTGGCAGACGCAAAGCGTGTAGCCGTAGGTCTAGGGATTGATTTTCGTGTCTTTGATTTTGAAAAAGAATACCGCGAGAAAGTCGTTCAATACATGATCGATGAATACAGCCGAGGGCGTACGCCGAACCCTGATATCATGTGCAATCAAGAGGTCAAATTTAAACTATTCCTCGATACTGCGCTCGAACAAGGCGCCGAGATGATCGCGACAGGACATTATGCCGCCGTACGTGATGGCAAGTTACTGATGGCAAAAGACGCCAATAAGGACCAGACGTATTTCCTCTACCGCGTATCGGAGCACGCTCTAAGCAAAACGTTATTTCCACTCGGTGAGTATACAAAACAAGAAGTGCGTCAGCTAGCACACGATCGCGGGTTGTATACGGCAAACAAAAAAGAATCCATGGGTGTATGTTTCGTTGGCCAAGTTGGTATGCACGAGTTTTTGAGCCAGTACGTTCAGACAACGCCTGGAGATATCATCGATAGAGATTCCGGCGAAAAAGTCGGTCGACACGATGGAGCGATTTTTTACACGCTCGGCCAACGTCATGGCCTCGAGCTCGGCGGCGGCTTGCCTTATTACGTTGTCGGCAAAGACATGGACACAAAACATCGTCTATGTCAGTCGAAACCTCAACGATGAAGCAATGTGGCGCGATGAGATTGTCCTCGGCGACATCCACTGGATCGCTGGCACGCCTGCAGGAGAGCAAGCGTACAGGTTCGTATTCGACACCGAGCTCCATTGGTGCCGGCAACATTTGACGGAACTACTCTCAAACTCTCAGAGCCGCAGCGTGCTATTACGCCCGGTCAATCTGCCGTTATTTACGACGGAGAGGTGTGCCTCGGTGGTGGGATTGTGGTATCATAACAGATATGAATGCTCAAGAAATCCGAAACGCGTATATCAAATTCTTTGAAGACCGGGCACACGTTGCGATCAAGCGCGCGCCGCTCGTTCTAAAGGACGATCCGACTACACTATTCACAGGATCGGGCATGCAGCCGATGATTCCGTACCTGCTCGGTGAGCCACACCCGCATGGTAAACGCATCGTCGACTCTCAGACTTGCTTACGCGCACAGGATATCGATGACATCGGTGACAATCGACATACGACGTTCTTTGAGATGCTTGGGAACTGGAGCATGGGTGATTACTTCAAAGAGCAGCAAATAGAGTGGATGTGGGAATTTCTTAGCGACGTCGTAGGTCTCGACATGAGCAAGATCTACGTGACCTGTTATGGCGGAAACGAAACCTATGGCGTACCAAAGGATGAAGACGCTGCAAAGATTTGGACGAAACTATTTGAAAATGCCGGATTGTCGCACGAAACAGCTGATATTGGCTCAGAAGAAGCTGGATATAGTCGCGGCATGAATGCTGGCGAGCGGATTTTTTATTATGACGGAAGCAAAAACTGGTGGAGTCGAAATGGCAACGAAGAGAACACTCCTGTCGGCGACCCATGTGGACCAGATAGTGAAATGTTCTACGATTTTGAGACGCCGCACAATCCAGAGTTCGGCGATCATTGTCACCCAAACTGTGACTGCGGCCGCTTTATGGAACTCGGCAACAATGTCTTTATGGCGTACAAAAAAGTCGCCGAAGGAGAGTTTGAAAAGCTTGAAAAACCAAACGTCGACCATGGCTCAGGTCTCGAGCGTATCGCCGCTGCCAAGCTAAACGATCCAGATGTCTTCAAGATTAGTGTCATGTGGCCAATTATCGAAAAGCTACAAACACTCAGTGGCAAACGCTACGAATCTCACACAGAGAGTATGCGTGTTATCGCAGATCATTTGCGTGCAGCAACATTTCTGTCTGTCGATGGGTGTGTACCGAGTAATAAAGAGGCAGGCTACGTCATGCGTCGATTGCTTCGACGAGCTATACGCTACAGTTTCGAACTTGGTATACAAGAAAATTTCTTACAAGAAATCGTACCTGTGATCGCTGATTTGTATCACGAAGACTTTCCTGAGGTCGCCGACAAACGTGACGAAGTCATCGCCGTTCTAGTAAAAGAAGAAAAAGTATTTCGGCAAACACTAAAAAAAGGCATGAAAGTATTCGAAGAGCTATGCAGTTCGCAGTCAGAGATTACTGGTGAAAATGTTTTCATGTTGTACGATACATATGGTTTCCCGCTAGAAATGACAGTCGAGGAAGCATTCCACTGGAGTAAACCGATGGAAGATAACTGGTTAAACAACTATAACGCTGCAATGCAACGGCAGCGTCAACGAAGCCAGACAGCGGCAAAGGGAACATTCAAGGGTGGTCTCGGCGGACAAACCTTGCAGCACAAAAAATACCACACTGCTACCCACATGATGTACCAAGCCTTGCGAGAAGTGCTTGGCGATCATGTTGTCCAGCGGGGCAGTAATATTACCGAAGAACGACTCCGTTTTGACTTTTCGCACCCAGAAAAAGTCACGCGTGAACAACTCGATCAAGTCGAAGAAATCGTCAATCGTGAAATTGCAAAAGACCTTCAAATTAGCTTTGCCGAATACCCTACCGAAGAGGCGACAGGTCCGCTCGGTGCGCTTGGCCAATTCGGTGATCGCTATGGTGAAACGGTGAAAGTGTACAGTATGAAGGATTCGAATGCGGATCCAGATGAACGCCCATTTAGTTTCGAAATCTGCGGTGGCCCACACGTAGATCACACTATGCAGTTATTTGACGATGGCAAAAAGTTCAAAATCACCAAAGAAGAATCATCTTCTGCCGGAATCCGACGTATCAAAGCAATTCTAAAATAACAATCAACACATCTACTACTCGCTCAAACTCTAACGATTGAGCAGATAGTTGATGTGAGGAGACGAGCACGTGGCGGCCTTGCGGCCAGCCACGGCTCGTCTCCTCATGGGGAGGACTAGGTCCTCGTGGAATCACACGGCGAGCACCTCAGGAGATGGAGCTCTCTGCCGACTGCTCGACCTCGGCCTTGGCCTGCTCGGTGAGCGCGGCGCGGCGGGCGGCTAGGGCGGCCTTGGCGCGGGCGATGCGGGCCGCCTCCTCCGGGGATTGGCTGGCCTGCATGCCGCCGACGACGCGGTTGAAGCGGGCGTCGGCGACGTCACGCTGGTGGTCGAGCTCGGCCTTGATGCTGTCGACGCTGGGGGTGTCCCCGGCGACCTGGCTGGCCCTGTCGACCGCGTCGCTGGCGCGGGTCTTGTTCTTGGTGATGGTCGCCGTCTGTCGGAGCCGTCGCGAATCGGTCAGCATCTGCTGGTACTTGGCCTCGAGCTGGGTGACCGCTAGGTTGAGCTGCGCGACCGTCTGCTCCTGGTCGGCGAGCATCTGCTGGTACTCCTCGACCTGCTCCTTGAGGCGGTCGGCCTCCATTTGGAGCTGAAGCGCGGAGTCGTCGTTGTTCGGGTCGTCGTCGACGAACATGTCATCGGCGCTGGCCTCGTTCTTGACGATGGTGGCCTGCATCGAAATGATCTCGCGACGGTAGCCGTTCGCGGTCCCGACGGCCTCGTCGACTCCGAGACGGATCTCCGCCAAGGCGCCGTCGAGGTCGCGGATGGCCTCGTCGAAGCCCGCCGGCGTGTTGACCTTCTTGTTGAGCAGCTCGTGCAGCTCGCCCTTGACGATGAGCTTGGCCTTGTCGAACAGGGTCATTGTTCCCATGAGGGGATACCTCTTTCGTTTCATCTTGCGTGGATGGTGCGTGGAAGGTAGTGCTGGTATTGCTTGGTGTTGCTGGTACTGCGCGCTCAGCGTCAGAAGCCGGTGCTGCCACCGGTGTGACCACCGCCGCCACCGCCGAACGAGATGCTGCCACCGGTGTGACCACCGCCACCACTGCCCCAGGGACTGGAGCTGTTGTGTCGGTAGCTACCGCCGCCGTAGGTGTACGACGAGGTGGACGAGGAGCTGTAGCGGCTGGACTCGGCGTCTCTGACGTCGCGCTTGGCCTTGCCGAGTGCCTCCTCAGCCTTCTTCGCAGCCTTGCCGGCCGCGTCGATGATGCCGTCGAAATCCGAGGTTGCGTTGACGTTTGCCATGTGACTGCGGGCCTGCTTGAGTAGGTCCTTGGCGTCCTGGTCGATCTCGCTGTCGTGGTCATCGAAGTACTCGTCGGCTTCACTGATGGCACGGGTCGCTGCCTTGCGCCCAGAGTCGGCCAGACGGCGCTTGCGCTCCATGGCCTCGTGGTCCTCCACGGCGTCGGCGAGGATGTCGTCGGCACTGTGGTTGGCACTGAGCGCAAGCCTGACCACCATGAGGTAGTCGGGCTTGACCTGCTCGAGCTCGTGCTGCGCCTGTGCGAGCGTCTGCTGCGCCTCCTCGAGGCTGCGCCGCAGGCTCTTGTCGACGTCCCGCTCGAACTCGGTTAGGTAGCGCTCCGCCTTGGCGATGTCCTCCGCGGCGTCCTCGATCTCTCGGGGAGCCTCGGCCTTGGCATCCGCCAGGCTGGTCTCCAGCGCGTGGATGGAGCGTAGGTACGACACGGCCTCGTCGAGCAGTTGGTTGCCCTCCTGCATCGCCTCGGTCGCCTTGTCCCAGCGCTGCTTGTCCAGGCTGGCGTCCGCCGTCGCGTCGTCGAAGGCCTCGTGGGCGTCAGCGATGCGCTTGCGCGCCTCGGTGCCGTTGCCCTTGACGGAGTCCCATGATGACGTGGCGTAGGTGGACGAGATACGGTCGAAGCAGTCCTTGGCGGAGTCGAGCTGGCCAGTGACGACAGCAATGCGCGACTTGAGGGCGGGAAGCCCCACCAGCAGGTCGGCGCGCTGCGTTGCCATGGTCTGCACGGCGGCCTCGGCGGCCTCGAGTTGCTCCTCGGACTTCGCGAGATCTCGGAGAACCGAGAGGTCGTTGAGGTGCGGCTTGGCTGCATCCAGCGCCTTGAGGGACGCATCGATGAGCTTCTGGATGTCGGTGACCTTGATTCCCTCCTTCTCGAGACCGGTGATGGTCTCCTGGATGTTGCCCAGCCGCGTCTCGATGTCCGCAGTGGTCTGGGTGGCCTGTGCGAGCTGGCTGTCAGCCTGCTGGCAGAGGTCGTCGAACTCGTCGGCAGCCCGTTCGGCCTGCTCAGAGTTCTCGAGCGCAGCCTCGTAGCGCTGGGCCAGCTCCTCGTACTCACCGGCGGTGAGGTTAGGGTCGTCGGCGCCTTCGCCGGCGACGGCCGCGCTCGTGATGGTCTGTCGCGAGTCCGTGATGCAGGTGTCGACCACGGCTGCCAGGCGCTTCAGGTCGCTGGCGAGTGTGTCGCTGGCGTCCTTGTACTTCTTGATCCTGGAGTTGCGCGTGTCCTTGGCCGTCTTGCTGCCCAGGTCGTTGTTGATCTGGGTGGCGGCGTCACGGGCACTGAGCGCACGCTGCCGCATCTTCTTGCGGGCCTCGTTGGCCTGCTGACGACGCAGGAGGAGCCAGATGCCGATGCCGACCAGCACCAGGACGAACAGCACGCCGAAGACGATGCCGAAGACGGCCACGGTCGAACCATTGGTCGTGATCGTCGGCGACGGCGTGTTGCCGGATGTCCCGCTGGACGGGCCGGCGGTCGCACCCTCGTAGGCCATATTGATGCCGTCGACGAAGCTCTGCCCGTAGTTGCCGGCGTGAGCCTGGTCAGACATGGCGCCCTGGATGACGTCCTGGGTGTAGTCGCCGCTGGCGTAGTACTTGTCGAACTGGGCGCCCCAGCTGAAGACCAGGTCGTTCGGGTCGAAAGCCATCATGAAGAGCACGACGCTCTCCTTGATGCCGTTCGGTCCGTCGCCCCAGTTGGGACAGATGCTCGAGAGCACCTGCCGCTGGTAGTCATCGACGAACATGCCGTTGGACGACGTGACGACGTGAACCTCGGCCCCCTTGCTACGGAGCTTGTTGGCCGCATTCTCGATGTCGGTGATGTCGCTGCTGCTCAGCACGCCCGCGCCGTCGTTGACGACGCCGGTGCAGTTGAGGTCAGCAGCCATTGACTGGGGGGCAGTGACGCCGAGGATGCCCATGATGAGCATCGCTACGACGGGTACCGCACGAAGCAATCGTGACACTGTTTTCCACCACTTTCCGTGTGATTCGGTTGTGAATGTGCGTTCAAAGAAACTGCAATAAAAAAAAGGCGGTTACACCCCTCTGAACGCACGAGTCTTGAAGCAGGGTAATTATATCACTTTTATTTGTAATTTGCAATGTTATCGATGCAGCAAAAAGTTCAAAATCACCAAAGAAGAGTCATCTTCTGCTGGTATTAGGCGTATCAAAGCAGTTCTTGTCTAAATTGCGTTAACGGGCAGACTGATTAAAGCGGCTGAGGGTCATCTTCTTGTTGCTCGTCGAGAGCCTGATCGTCCTCTACAAGTGCCTGAAGGGATTCCGGGTATAGTATGGTGTAGCTTTTTCGAGTTGGACTAAATATTCCACCAAATCCAAGTAGCCGTCTCTCGTTGTATCGAGCTCGATATCAACAGCTTCGCTACTCGAAAATATCGCAATACCCTCGTCGAGCATCATTGTTTGCTCATCGAGCGCTAATTCGGGTCCACTTATCGTCACTGAGTAGGTAGTCTCATTTGTGTCGGCATGATAGCGTGTAATATCTGCATCGGTTAGGATTCCTTCGACGCGTGTATATTCGATTGCGCAGGAGGTATCCTTGTCTTTTGTCGAAAGCTTCATTCTGGAATGCACAACCGAATGTGGTACATGCTTCATCAAAGCCTGGGTGATATTGATTATAATTTCGTAATCCTCGAGGTCTAAATCGTCGAATATGCTATAGTCGCCTGATTTGTTGCGCAGATAAATGCTAGCAAACATGCGATTAAGCTCTGCAGTGCTAAACATAAATCCAGGAACGCTTCCGCCATCGCTACCGCCAGCTAGTTCAACACCGACAGAACTATCCTTGGGGGAGCAGGCTACAGTGATAACACGTCCATCGGAACTTATCGCAGAGAACGCAACGGAGATAGATGCTTTGAGCCGAGTCATATCGACGTCACTCCGAACAACAATTTCTGTTAACCGTGTCGATGGATCCAGGTTTTCCAATAGTCCAGGTGGGATGTATATCTGAGCACCTTCTTCGAATTCAATATGTATCGAAGTCTCTTCTTGTTCAGGTGGTTGTATGATTTCTGCTCTTGAGACGATACTTTCGGCTCTATCTTTAATTTCGGCAATTAACTCCGCACGGGACATCGATTCGAAACGCTCATACTCATCAGAGAACATGCTAGCTGGATCGAAATCATTCATATTTGTATTATAGCACTTTTTACTTATTTTTGCAACCCTATGACCTTAAGCGTAATTGGTATATAATTATCACTACATGGTATTCGATAAAATACGCGCCAAGGTAGGATCTCGGATAGAATCTGACGATTATCTCGTAGGCCTTGATATAGGGACAG
The DNA here is from genome assembly GCA_963747455.1 of uncultured Candidatus Saccharibacteria bacterium. GTDB lineage: Bacteria > Patescibacteriota > Saccharimonadia > Saccharimonadales > Saccharimonadaceae > SZUA-359. Next base: position 94,326 of record CAVVEW010000002.1, read on the forward strand.
AATTTGTCAAAGCACTTATCGCTAAAACAAAGGGTGACGAGCTCGAGATTGTTGGAGTTGGTCGTACGCGCCAAGGGGTGAGTGATATGCATTCTGGTGCAATCGCCGACATTGCAGGTGTGGTCCGAAACTGCGAGGACGCACTCGCTCAGGCAGAAGAGATGGCAGGGCTCCAGGCAAAGCGTGCCGTCATCGGTATCGCAGGCGAGCTCGTAAAAGGCGTCACCAATACGATTCGCTATCGCCGACCACAGCCAAATCGACCGCTTGATGTTCCGGAGATGGAATTTATCATCGAAAAAGTGCAGGAGCGTGCGCAGTTGAAAGCACAAAAGCAGATCGCCCTCGAGACCGGCAATGAAGATGTCGAAGTAAAACTAGTCAACTCTGCCCTGGTGAGTATCCATATCGACGGCTACAAAATCTCAAACCCGATAGGCTTTCAGGGTCGTGATGTCGCGGTGCAGATTTATACGGCTTTTGCTCCCATGGTTCATATTGGAGCACTCGAAAAAGTCTCCGACGAACTCGCTCTAGACCTCATCGCTGTTGCCGCTGAGCCATTTGCGGTCTCTCGTAGCGTACTCGGCAATGATGCCAGCAGTAACTTCACTGCCGTTCTCGCCGATGTAGGCGGTGGTACGACCGATATCGCCGTCGTCAACGACGGTGGCGTCGAAGGCACAAAGATGTTTGGTATCGGTGGGCGTAGCTTTACGCGAACGATTGCTAGCAGCATGGACCTCAGTTATGAAGATGCCGAAAAGCTTAAATGCAATCTCGAACATGAAAAAATCAAAGCCGACATCAAGCACGACGCCGAAAAGGCCATCGATAAGACTCTCGATGTCTGGCTCGATGGTGTCGAGCTCGCACTGAGTGAATTTGATTCAGTTGACCACTTACCAAATCGTATCTTGCTATGTGGTGGCGGCGCTAGTCTTGACCAGCTCGTCAAAGCGCTTGCAGAGCGTGACTGGTACAAGGAACTACCCTTTACAAAGCGACCGACAGTTCAGCACATTCAGCCGTCAGAAGTCGTCGGGATTACCGATCCGACAGGCAAAGTGACAGACCATACATTCATCACCGCCATGGGCTTACTAAGGGTTGGCTATGATACAATCGTAGGCAATAGCGATTCCGATAGCGTCAAAGAAAAAGTTAATAAATTGTTGAGAATATAGCAGTGGCAAATACCCCGCAAAAAGATGTAGTATATATCGATGTCGAAGACGACATCACTGCTATTATCGGCAAATTGAAGTCGGCTCAGCACTCTATCGTTGCCCTCGTCCCACCGAAACGTACCGGTGTACTGCAAAGTGCAGTTAATCTCCGTTTGCTTGCCAGGTCAGCCGAACAGCACGACAAACGACTCGTTATCATCACCGGCAATACTGCTCTAGCTAGTCTCGCAGCGGCAGCAAAAATACCTGTCGCCAAAAACCTTCAGAGCAAACCAGAGCTCGGTGAAATCGCCGCACTCGATGTGGATAATGGTGATGAAATCATCGATGGGGCTCAGTTACCGATTGGCGAACACGCCAAACAGGCAAACTCAGACAATAGCGATGTAGAGGCAGCGACAGCACTCGGTGCAGCTGCGATCAGTCAGGCAAATGACGAAACGGCTGCAAAAAAATCAGCAAAACGAAAGTCTAACGTACCGAACTTTGATTCATTTCGTAAAAAACTGTTTCTTGGCGGTGCTCTCGGGGCATTTTTACTCATCTTTCTGATCTGGGCATTCTTATTTGCACCGCACGCCACTGTCATTTTATCGACGCGCACGACGGGTGTAGCCGTTAGCCAGCAGGTTACCCTCGGCACGAGCCTCAGTACAGATGCAGCAAAAAATACCATCAAGGCAGATACGAAGACATCTTCCGAAAAAGTCAGTATTCCTTTTACTGCAACAGGCAAAAAAAATGTGGGTGACAAAGCAACAGGGACAGTGACGTTTTCTCAACAGGTGCCATATATCGGCTGGCACACGATTCCAGCAGGGACTGAGTTGACATCCTGACGGCGGCATGACATATCACAACCGATAGTGCGGTTACTATCACAGCTCAGTACAACTAGGTACTGGATGCGACCGCTTGTCCGGGATTACGGCACGCAGCTGAACCTGGTGACCGAATATAACGGCGCGAGCGGTAGTCGCAGATGGTGCACCAAGTGGCATATCAGCAGAGATTACGGCTACAACAAGCGGTGGTACGGACAAAACTATACGGTCGTCACACAAGGTGACGTCGACACGGCTAAAAAGTCAATCAATGACGAAATCGATGAAGCGACAGCAAAACAGCAATTATCAAAAGAATTTGGTGATAGTTACACGGTTATCGCAGATTCATTCAAAGTAGATACTAGTGATATCACATCGAGTGTCGCCGTCGGTAGCGAAGCATCTGGAGGCAAGGCAGCTCTGGAAGGCGACGCCAAATACAGTCTCTACGCTGTAAGCGATGACGACCTAAACAAGTATCTCGACGCAGTTATCACTCAGCAAATCGATAAAGCCGATGAGCAAAAGATATACAGCAACGGTTTGGACAAAGCAACGTTTGGAGATGTCTCGTCTGTAAAAGATGGTATATCTGCCTCACTTTCCAGCAAATGGTGAAATTGGACCAAAAATCGATGAAGCACAGGTTCGTGAAATCGCAGCAGGCAAAAACTACGGAGAAATTCAAGAATCACTCGTAGCCATAAGTGGCGTTGACAGCGTCGATACCGAATTCTCGCCATTTTGGGTGACGCACGCGCCGAAGGACACGAATAAAATATCTGTAGAGTTTAAGCTAAATGAGCAATAACCATACGATTATCGCACTCGATGTAGGCGAGAAGCGTATTGGCGTTGCTCAGGCCGATCCATCAATTGGAATCTCCGTACCGTACGACGTCGTTGAGGTTGATGGCAGTGAAATCGAATCAATTATACGTATTGTGACTATGTGCGGCGCCGAGACCGTCGTCGTCGGGTACCCACGTAACCAATCAGGGGAACCTACGGCTCAAACAGCATATGTAGAAGCGTTTGCCGCAAAACTGCAGGATATGGACGCAAAAATCGTATTTCAAGACGAGTCACTCACCAGCGTTCTTGCCGAGCAACAGCTTTCTGCGAGTAAGAAGCCCTATGCAAAATCCGACATCGATATGGTAGCCGCCAGTCTGATACTCGATGATTATCTCGAGAGGCTCCGGTGAATATCGGTCTAAAAGAGCTTTTGACTGGATCCGAGAGAATGCAACCCGAGGAACCACTCGGCCTTGCGCCACCTCGCCGCCGTCGTTGGATCGTTGTTGCGAGCATCATTGCTGCAGTCGTTATCGCAGTTGTCGGTTTTTTCGTATGGTACAACCTCGCGAAACGACCAGTTGATCCAAGCGCAATGACGAAAACTACAGTTATCGTGGAACAAGGTATGAGCCCGATTCAAATCGGTGAATTACTACAAAATAACGGTTTGATTCGTAGCACGCTAGCGTATAGGATGTACATAAAGTTGCAAGATATCGAGGGTAAACTGCAGGCTGGCACTTACAAGATCGCTGCTTCCGAGGACCTGCCTGCGGTTGTAGACCATCTCACAAACGGCAAGACTTCGACCTTTACGATTACGTTCTATCCAGGCGCCACACTGTTTAACCCGACCGGTATTGACGACGAAAAGCGCACAGATGTCTACACGATGCTACGACGAGCTGGCTTTAGTGATCGCACCGTACGCGCAGCACTCGCAGACACCTACGATTCGCCTCTTTTTGAAGGGAAACCCAAAGACGCAAACCTCGAAGGCTATGTCTACGGTGAAACCTATCAGTTTGCGACGACGGCAACTGCAAACGAGATTCTCGAGCATACCTTCAGCGTATATTATCAGGCTCTGAAAGATAATGGTATTATCTCTGGTATAAAAAAGCAGAAACTGACACTATACCAAGCCATTACATTGGCCTCGATTGTACAGCGAGAAGTAACTGATTATCAGGATATGCGAAAAGTTGCCCAAGTATTTTACTCGCGACTCGAAAAAGGCATGCCTTTGGGCTCAGATGTGACCTTCATTTATGCGGCAGAGCAGTCAAATGAGACGCCTCGCGTAGATTATCCATCGCCGTACAATACGCGTATAGAGACTGGCCTGCCACCAGGACCAATCGCAACGCCAGGGATCAATGCTCTGAAGGCTGTTGCAGATCCTGCTTCCACGGACTATCTCTACTTTGTAGCTGGTGAAGACGGCAAAACGTACTTCTCGCGAACCGTAGAAGAGCACGAAAGCAACGTCCAAAAACACTGTGGCGACCTCTGTAGGTAGTGTCTAAATTTGTCTCAAAATGCTTGACTATACCGCAACAGGGGTGGTAAAATATCAAAAGCACATTAGCGGAGCTGTCTCGCTGCAGAGGTATGGAGTATGACCTCGTAGACGAGTGGGGTTCAGTCCGGCTGATGCGCCTACCTTGAAATGTCGTTACGGATGCCGCAATCACGTTTACGCGAGAAGCACTATTAATTTAAAAATGGTCGACACGTGCATCCTGTTCACAATAATAAACACGTGAAGAAAGACAGAGTATGGTAGAAGTCCCGCAGCAATGCGAGTGACGGGAGAAACATTATTCGTGGCACACAACCCACGACCGGTCTAGACAAGTCGCTTAAAACGCGTCCTGGAAAGAATCGGCTTAAAACAAGTTCATTTGCGGGATACATCGGAGTATTTTTACTGGTGATGTCTCTCGTAGCAATTGGATATCAACCGCCTGAACAAATCAAAGCAGCTGCGAGTGCGGTAGATGTCGACACATCTGTTACCTCATCGTTGACTCAAAAGTCATTATCTGTTGATGATCTTGTCGCTACCCGAGTTGCGACAAACATCGCTCAATCCGCAGACCTTCCAGTCGCGAGCAACGTTGCGAACCTCTCGCAGTCGATCGCCGCTGAAAGCGTCCTTGCACAAAACGATGCAAATATCGTAGCGAAACCACAAGTCGTTCAAGCCTCATCTGACACACGTCAGATTCAGACATACACCGCAAAAGCGGGTGATACAATCCCTGAAATTGCTAAACAATTCAACCTATCGTCTAAGACAATTCGCTGGGCTAATGACATGGAATCAGATGCAGTCGAGCCTGGCCGCAAGCTGAAAATCCTGCCTACAGATGGTGTGCTCTACACTATACAATCTGGCGACTCACTTTCTTCAATTGCCAGTACCTACAAGGCGAACAGTGAACAGATTAAGACCTATAACGACCTCGAGCTGGGCGGCTTTAAACCTGGAAAAACAATTATTATTCCTCAAGGTAACTTGCCACAAGATGAGCGACCTGGATACGAAGCACCAGCGGCTTCAAACAACGGGTATGCGTATGCGGGAATTAGCTATGGTGACTATTCTGGCGGCGCCGGGGCTGGCAATAACTATGCGGCTTCTGTCGGCAACCGCTACGGCTTTGGACAGTGTACATGGTACGCCTATGAGCGTAGGGCAGAACTGGGACGACCGGTAGGTAGTTTCTGGGGTAATGCGTCTACCTGGTCATACTACGCATCGACAGCCGGCTACCGTGTCGATGGCTCGCCAGCAGTTGGCGCAGTCATGCAAAATAGCGGCGGTTACGGCCACGTATCGATTGTCGAATCAGTTAACCCTGGCGTATCAGTCACAATCAGTGAAATGAATGCCTATCGATTTGGTGGCGGGTTCAACCGCATCGGACGCGGCGACATCTCATGGGGTGAAGCAGTTAGCGGAATGTATCAATACATTCACTAACAAACAAGACACGCATTTTCAGTACCTCTGTGAAAACAGAGGTACTTTTGCTATAATGGTACAAAGATGTTTGTAGATACAGCGAAAGTATTAGTCCAGGCGGGCAAAGGTGGCGACGGTGTCGTCAGTTTTCGTCATGAGATTTATGTTGATAAAGGCGGTCCTGATGGTGGCGACGGTGGCCGCGGTGGCGACGTAATCTTTGAAGCGACCGAGAACCTCAACACCTTGATCGATTTTCGTTTCAAGCCAGAGCTCAAGGCAAAACACGGTGGCAATGGTGCAAAGCGCCGAATGCATGGGCGATCCGGCGAAGACTTGATCGTCAAAGTCCCGATGGGCACGCTGGTCAAGCAAAATGGAAAGCCAATTGCCGACCTAACGCATCATGGTGAGCGAGTTGTCATTGCCAAGGGTGGGGACGGCGGATTCGGCAATGCTCACTTCAAATCAAGCACGCGGCAAGCGCCCAAGATGGCAGAACTCGGTGAGCTCGGCGAGACATTTGAAGCAGAGCTGGAACTCAAGTTACTTGCTGATGTTGGGCTTGTTGGATTTCCCAACGCGGGTAAATCAACATTTCTGAGCGTGGTATCAAATGCAAAGCCAGAAATTGCCGACTATGAATTTACGACGCTAACGCCAAATCTCGGCGTCGCAGATATCGATGATGGAACACTCTTGATAGCTGACATCCCTGGGCTGATTGAAGGGGCATCTGAAGGCAAGGGACTCGGAGACGCGTTTCTGCGTCATATCGAACGAACGGGTGTATTGCTTCACCTTATTGATGCGTATTCCGATGACATTGCAAAGAGCTACAGCGCGATACGAAAAGAACTCGAAGCCTACAGTCCAGAACTAGGACGCCGACCTGAAGTTGTCGCGTTGACGAAAGTCGAAGGTCTCGACGATGAACTGATAACAATGCAACGTGAGGCACTCGAAAAAGTGATAGCGAAAGACACGCCAATTTTTGCCGTCTCATCGGCGGCTCACTTGGGCCTTGCTGAAGTCTTGCGTGAACTTCGCCGTAAGGTAATTGAGTGGCGAGACGCCGTAGAAGATGAAGATATCGTCGAGACTGATGGGATGCATGTTGTTACGCTTGACGACACACTGTCAGATGATTCCTGGACCGTCGAAAAAGTAGACGATGTCTATGTAGTCCACGGTAAAAAGATTGAGAAATTTGCGCGTCGTACAAACTTTGATCAGTTCCAGGCGGTGAATCGTTTGCGTGATATCATGCACAAAATGGGAATCAGTCATGAACTCCACCGGATGGGTGCAACGAACGAAACGATTATTCGCATCTCTGAGAGCGAATTTCCATTTGTTGAACAATAGGCTAGCATACTATAGTTGACAAAACATCACATGTATGCTAGAATACTTCTATTCTTGGGCATCTCAGATGCGCAGGAGCAACTTACCATTGTCAGATAGTATTTGTACGGTCTAGGAGTCGATGAGAACTCGTCGCTTCCTAGACCGTACAAAGACCACAACCCGAAGGAGTTGAAATGCGAAGACCCAACGTCTTCTCCGGCATCAGCCTCATCTGATCATCGGCCGTCGCCAAGACACGAAAGGACGGTGATAGCCGGATGAAGATTCGGCGACTTAGGTAGTCGCAAGGCTACTTGCTCAGTAACTGAAGAGTGACAGCTTCGCAAGAAGCTGAGTAGTATCTGTGTTCTTGGGACGCGTGCTAGCCTCTAATAGCCTGGACCTCGTCCAGTAGAGTAGAATCACGCATGTACCAGCTTGGTATCCCTGGGGCCGATCTACGATCGCGCCGACACAGTAGCTGAACAACTCAACAGCCCTTGATAGCCCGTGATGTTTCCTCGAAGGGAAGTGGTTCCGATTAGTTAGCCTTGAGAAGCGTGAGCGGTAGCGATGATCCCGCCAGTTGCCCGCTAGGGGGTGCGGCGACAGCCGCAAACCTAGAATAGCCTCGGCCAGTCCCTAGTGGTGGGGCGAGAATGGCTGGATACGACTTCCAGCTGTTTTCGCCCCACCCAGGCGCACTATTTTCTGACAATGGTAAGTAAATCACTCACTTGAACGATATCGTGACACCCTGGAGGGTGTTTTTTGTTACACTGGAGTAGATGGCTAATACATTATTTTTTTATGATCTCGAAACGAGCGGGCTCAATGGCCGAGATGATCGCATCATGCAGTTTGCTGGTCGGCGCACCGATATGGACCTCAATCCAATCGGCGAACCGTACAATTTTCTCGTGGCGATGAATGACGACACCTTACCGAGCCCGTACGCGCTTATGGTGACTGGTGTTACTCCTCAAAAAACGCTCGAAGAGGGCTATACAGAAGCAGAGTTTGCTCGTATCTTCACCGATGAGATTGCAACACCAGGAACAACGATAGTCGGGTACAATAACATCCGCTTCGACGATGAGTTTATCAGGGCGCTCCTCTGGCGCAGCTATTTCGACCCATACGAGTGGAGCTATGCCGATGGCCGGAGCCGATGGGATTTGCTCGATGTCGTGCGAATGACGCGTGCACTCAGGCCTGATGGCATCGAGTGGCCGATAATCGATGGAAAGCCGTCGAATAGGCTGGAAGCGTTGTCAAAGGCGAATGGGATTGTGCATGAAAACGCTCATGATGCCCTGAGCGACGTGGATGCATTGATAGGCGTAGCGCAGCTGATCAAGCAACACCAACCAGATCTATACAGTTATCTGTACACGCTACGTGACAAAAACGAAATCAAAAAACTCGTTAATCTAGATGAGCAAAAACCGTTTGTCTATACAAGCGGGAGATTCGCGAGTGAATTCGAAAAAACGACCGTTGCGCTGCCTATCGCTGAAGCCGACTACGGAAATGTCTATGTCTACGACCTTCGCCATGACCCAGCTGAATGGCTGAACAAGACGAAATCCGAAATCGCGAGCATCCTGAATACACCGTACAAAGAACGGGGAGAAGATTTCAAAGCCTTGCCGATAAAAAAACTTCAGTATAACCGTGCACCTGCAGTCGCACCACTTGGTGTACTCGAGCAAAATGACGGCTGGAAGAGGATTGGCCTAGATGGCGAAACGATTCAGACTCATAGGAAAACGTTAGCAACTAGCCCGGGATTTATCGAAATCGCAAAAGAGCTTCTCTCGAAAAAGCCAGAGTATCCAGCGCTGCCAGAAGCAGAGAATAAACTCTATGATGGATTTGTCGAAAATCGAGATAAGCTTCGCATGGAAGCGGTGAGAAATGCCACGAGCCGACGAGCTGGTACGGCTGGATCCAAAGTTTGATGATACACGCTTGCTCGCAATGTTTCCTCGCTACAAAGCCTACAATCATCCTCGATCACTCAATGATAGCGACAGAATCGCATATGAAGAGTATCGAACTGCGCGTCTGGCCCGGCAGACACCGCAATTTATGCGAGATCTCCAAACGCTGGCTGCAAAACAAAGCCTCACCGACCACCAACAGTTCGTACTCGAAGAGATGAAACTGTGGTACGAATCAGTGTTACCTGTTGAAGAGTCTTACGAGTGAGCAACTTTTCGGGCGTAGCGTCGATGTGGAAACTGCGCACGTCGCTTTGATAGCATGTGAAGCAGCTTGCGTTTTTGCAACTGGCTAATGCTTCGTATGAGCATCTGGATGATGAAAAATGAGAATATTCCAATCAGAATACCAAGCATCATATCTGGTGACAGCACCAAGTCCGTACCGGGTATCGACCCCATAAGAATAAACAGAAGGAGTGCAGTGAGCACGCCTGATGAAACAACAGCGCCGATACAGAGAGCGGCTATGAATCCAGTAATGATGAGGTGGCGGTGAGTCATAGTACTCATAACGTATTTATGCAACATAGTAGCATATAATGCAAAAAAATGCAAGCATCATTACTATCCCACTAGGGGGCTAGAAAAAACTTGCAAAAAATGCTATACTTTCAGGCGATGTCTGAATCAATTCGAGTACGAGGTGCGAGGGAGCACAACCTAAAAAATGTTGATGTGGAAATTCCACGCGACAAGCTTGTCGTGATAACTGGCTTGAGTGGGTCTGGTAAGTCGAGCCTGGCTTTTGACACAATTTATGCCGAAGGCCAGCGACGATACGTCGAAAGTCTGAGTAGCTATGCTCGGCAATTCCTGGGTATCATGGACAAACCCGACGTCGATACGATTGAAGGCCTAAGTCCGGCGATATCGATCGACCAGAAGTCGACCAGTCGAAACCCGCGCTCAACCGTGGCGACCGTTACTGAGATTTATGACTATTTGCGTCTACTATTTGCACGTATCGGTGTGCCACATTGTCCGATCTGCGGCAAAGCCAGTCCACCGCCGGACACCACAAGCGATCATAGATGAAATGATGAAAATCGCGAGACGGTAAGCGACTCATGATACTAGCGCCAATCGTGCAAGCAAAAAAAGGTGAGTTTGCGCATATTCCAGAGCGGTATTCTCGGCTCGGATTTGCCCGGGCTCGTGTCGACGGTGTCGTCTATGCACTCGACGAATTTCCCGAACTTGACAAAAAAGCTACAAACACGATATTGAAATCGTCGTCGACCGAATCGTGATGAGTCTGGTCGATGTATCAGTCGCGTGTCACGCAGTCTGTCGAGCAGGCACTTGATATAGCCGAAGGGACAGTACGATATTTCTGGATGCCGATAGCGAGCAAGCGACATGTGTTTAGCCAACGCTACGCGTGTGTTGACCACCCAAATGCCGAAATTCCTGAGCTTGAGCCACGAATATTTAGCTTCAATTCGCCTCAAGGTGCGTGTCCGGTCTGTACCGGCCTCGGTCATCGGCTCGAGGTTGATCCTGAGCTCGTATTTAACCCAAACCTCACGGTCGCTGAAGGTGCGATTCGTCCATATAACCGCGTCAATTCGGATATGTGGTATGTTAAGCGACTCGAGGCGGTTGCAGATGCTCATGGGTTTGATCTCCGCACTCCGATAAAAGAGATGAGTGATGATGATAAACAAAAGATTCTGTATGGAACTGGTGATCAAAAATATCGCGTACAACTCGGCACACGGACGGCACTATGATTCGACATATCGAGGGTGTGATACCAAATCTCGAACGTCGTCACAAAGAGACCGATAGGAATTTATGCGCCGCGATATCGAACGATTTATGCGCCAGAGCAAGTGTCACGAATGTAAAGGTGCGCGGCTGAAGCCAGCGGTGCTGGCAGTAACAGTCCATGGTCTAAGCATCATGGATATTGTCTGATCTTGAGCGTCGATGCGGCACTCGAGTTGTTTAGTAACAACATCAAACTTCAAGGTGACGAAGAGCTTTTCATTGGCAAGCAAATCTTCAAGGAGATTACCGAACGACTCGGATTTATGAGTAACGTCGGCCTGAATTATCTCGAACTCGGCACGTGCCGCCAATACCTTAAGTGGCGGTGAAGCGCAGCGTATACGACTCGCAACACAAATCGGCTCTGGTTTGCAGGGCGTGCTGTACGTGCTCGATGAACCATCAATCGGTCTTCACCAGCGTGACAATGATCGATTGATTGGCAACACTAAAGCGACTACGTGATCTCGGAAATACCGTCCTTGTCGTCGAGCACGACGAAGACACGATTCGTCACTGCAGATTACTTGGTCGACATGGGTCCAGGTGCGGGTGTGCACGGCGGCGATATCGTAGTCGCACGGCTACACCAGACGAAGTCGCTAACGAACGAAAGAGCATCACTGGGCAAATATCTCTCTGGTCGAGAATCGATTCCGGTCCCAAAAAAGCGACGCACAATCGAAAAAAGACCGCAGCTGATCATACGTCGGCGCACGCGGAAAACAACTTGAAAGATATCGATGTCACAATTCCCACTTGGTATCATGACGGTCGTAAGTCGGTGTGTCGGGAAGTGGTAAGTCGACGCTTATCAATGACATCTTGGCAAAAGAACTCTCAGCTCGGCTCCACGAGCACAGGACGTGCCAGGTGCACACGACAAATATCGAAGGAATCAAGCAACTCGACAAGGCGATCATCATCGATCAATCTGCCATCGGTCGAACACCGCGCTCCAACCCAGCGACCTACACGGGTGTATTTACGCCTATTCGTGAGCTGTTTGCAAGTACACCGGAAGCAAATATTCGCGGCTACAAAGCCGGTCGATTTAGCTTCAATGTCAAGGGCGGTCGCTGTGAGAACTGTCAGGGCGACGGCGTTATCAAGATCGAGATGCATTTCTTGCCGGACGTCTATGTTACCTGTGACGAATGTAAAGGCAAGCGCTACAACCGCGAGGCGCTTGAGATTAAATTTAAAGACAAAACGATCTCTGATGTACTCGAGATGACCGTCGAGCAAGCGGCAGATTTTTCCCGAACGTTCCGGCAATTGCTCGCAAGCTCAACACACTTGTCGATGTCGGTCTTGGGTATATTAAGCTTGGCCAGCCAGCTACGACATTTAGCTGGTGGTGAAGCGCAGCGTATCAAGCTAGCGAGCGAGCTGAGCCGTCGCAGTACCGGTAAGACTCTCTATATCCTCGATGAGCCAACAACCGGGATTCACTCTGCTGACGTCAAACGCCTGCTTGCTATTTTGCATGCAGCTTGTCGAAGGCGGTAACACGATGATAATCATCGAGCATAACCTCGATGTTATCAAGTCAGCCGATCACATCATCGACATGGGTCCTGAAGGTGGGCTGAAGGGCGGACAAATTATCGCCGAAGGAACACCTGAAGAGATTGCAAAAAATAAAGCCAGCTATACTGGCGAATACCTCAAGCCGCTACTCGGCTAGCTAGTTGCTATCGTCGCGTTTTTCGCGGCCAAGCAAGATGCGGATTTCACGTTTGGTACCTTGCCAAAGTGCTTTTCGGCGTGCAGGTTCTTTGACGAAATGGATAATCATCGGTGAAATCGAGAGCAGGATGATTATAATTGCCGCCACCTCGATGTTAATGCCCATCTCCTGCAATACTTTCCCTGCGTAATATCCGAGGTAGGTAAACGTATACGTCCAGATGAAGGCTCCAAGTATATTGAACGGAAGGAACTGTTTGTAGGTCATCTTGCTGACTCCGGCGACAATCGGTACAAATGTTCTCACGATAGGCACGAAGCAGGCAAGGATTATCGCGCTCGGGCCGTACTTATCGTAGAATGCCTCTGTTCGCACGAGATTTTCTTTGCGAAAGAAGCGTGTATTTTTGCGCTCGAAAAGCTTGCGGCCAACACGTTTACCGAAGAAGTAGCCAGTGCTTTGCCCGAGGCTTGCTGATACAAAAAGCAAAAAGGCAAAGAGGTGAACGGAGATTGGGATAGAGCCGGGGAGTATACCTTCTTGAAACAGAAATCCCGCGGTAAAGAGCAGGCTGTCACCTGGCAAGAAGAACCCGATGAGCAGGCCAGATTCTGCATAGATGACGAAATAGAATGGCAAAAATGCCAAGTCCGGTGATGAGATGTAATAGCGCTTCCACTGGTACCATTCTAACAGATGTGATAAAATAATTCGACAACATAAACCTCCGAAAAGGTATTCTCATGAAAGGAGAAGAGAGATGGGAGATAAGATTACACTCCAAGTGGATGAACGCGAAATCCACGGTAAAAAAGTTAAACAACTGCGAGCAGACGGTTTCACCCCCGGCGTCGTGTATGGTCCTGGCATCGAGCCTATGAGCATCCAGGTAGCCGAAGGCGAACTGAAAAAAGTAGTTGCAGCCGCTGGCAAGCACAGTCCAGTGCATTTGACTGGCAAAAAACGTCGCATCGCTATGATTAAAGACGTCGATATCGATCCAGTACGAAACGAAATTCAACACGTTTCATTCCACGCAGTTCGTGCTGACCAGCCAGTCACCACCGACGTACCGATTCAATTGGTCGGGCTCGGTGAATCTGAAGCTGAAAAAAATGGCATGATTATCTTGCAGATACTTGACCGTGTCGAAATCAAGGCTCTTCCTATGGACCTGCCAGAATCACTCGAAGTATCAATTGTCGACCTCAAAGAAGAGGGAGAGAAGTTGACACTTGCCGCCGTTACTCTGCCAAGTGGTGTAGAATTCGTCGAACACGATGACGGTCACCACGAAGAAGATGAAGAAGAAAAACCTGGCGTAGCCGACCAAGTTGTCGCGAGCGTTTGGGAACCAGCGGCTCTTGCCGCAGCAAACGATGCTGCAGCCGGTAGTGCCGAGGACGAATCAGAAGTTCAGAGCGAACACGGTGAACAAGGCGAAGTAACCGAAGTTGCCGTTGACTCTTCAACTGACGCGAAAAACGAATAGTTAACAATATAGCTTGTACGAAAAGCCGCTAACATAGGGCGGCTTTTCGTCGTAGAAGGAGATTTATGATGACACTCGATGAACTGCAGAAATGGGTGGACAATGATTGGAAAACAAATAGCAAAATACAGCCAACACTTGAAGCGAAACTATTATTCGCTATCGAAGAATTCGGTGAAGTTGCTGAAGCAATTCGAAAAAAACGAACAGACGGTGATTACAAAGTCGACGACGACAAGTTGGGATCAGAGTTTGCGGACCTACTCATCACTATCATCACACTCGCCAACACATTTGACGTCGATCTAACAAGCGAAATTAAAGGCTTTCAGACTAAGCTCGCCGCTCGACGAGCTTAGTCCTCGATGAAACCGCCAGACTGGTGGCCCCATAATTTGGCATAAACACCGTTGGTTGCTAGTAGCTCCTGATGCGTGCCTTGTTCGACGATACGACCCTTGTCCATTACTATGATTCGATCCATGTGCCTGAGAGTTGATAGGCGGTGCGCAATCGCTATCACTGTTTTGTCTTGCCAGAGACTATCGAGCGCTTGCTGGATCTTGAGCTCGCTAACGGAGTCCAGTGCACTGGTGGCTTCGTCTAGTACAAGTATGGGTCTTTGTTGCAAGATTGCTCGTGCAATAGCTACGCGCTGGCGTTGGCCACCGCTCAGCTTTACGCCGCGCTCCCCAACGAGTGTGTTATAGCCATCAGGCAAAGTAACGATGAATTCATCGGCAGAAGCTTGCTTTGCCGCCCGCGTTATTTCTTCCATACTTGTATCGTCTGCGCCATACGCGATGTTTTCAGCGATAGAACGGTGAAATAGTGATGTATCTTGTGGAACGAAAGATATCAGTGACGCCAGCTTCGAGCTGCTCACCTCTTTACCGTCTATTCGCAGACTACCATCTGGCATCGGATAGAGATCGAGCAGCAGCTTCGTAAGTGTACTTTTGCCACTTCCACTTTGTCCCACGATGCCGACTTTTTCCCCGAGCTTGATATCAAGCGTGATTCCATCAAGAATAATCACATCGTTTTTATCCGGGTAGGCAAATCGAAGGTTATCGAGAGATATCTCACGCACAAAGTCGACACTTCACACTACTGGGTAGCTCGATGGGTTCGACGACAGTCTGACCAAACAGGTATTTATGTGCCTCGTTGATGCGAGCAAACTTTTGGCCAAATTGGGATATGTACCAAACAAGTTCCCAGATACCGGCCGAAAATAGCAGTACTGTCGAAAGCATCGTCGCAAGTTGTCCGAGAGTGAGAGCTCCGTCAAAGAAAAACCATACATTCATCAGGATAATCGTTGCCCAAATAAAGTGACGTATGAAAATCGACATTGAGCCCCAGAAAACTATTCCCGTGAGGAAGGCTTTTTGACTCGCATCGATTGCTTTTTGCTGTTCGCCGGCTATAGTTTTCAGCTCCTTCTGCTCGCTACGGAATGCTTTTATCGAAGGATAGTTGGCAATAGCATCAAAGAGAATACCGTTTTTTGTGGATGCAACATCTGTGGCGACGGCCTCATACTTCATGTTGTATGGCAATGTATGTCGTCCAACGATATACATCAGTGATAGCCCAACGAGAAAAACAGTCAAAGTTTGCCAGTTTAAACTTCCGAGTATGAAAATAGTTGCAGCCAGTCCAACAATTTGGCCACTAATGCCAAACAGAGTATTATCGAGCAGATTTCGAAACTCTTGGCTGATTTGGGTGATATAGGAGCCAACTTTACCCGTCATTTTATCGACAAAGTACGGATATGGTCGAGATAGTACATTTGAAAACAGAAGAGTCTCATAGCGATAACTGATCTCATTGATATACGCTCGGTAGGCAAATTCAGCGCCTCGCCACGTGAGATCATGAAACGAGCTTAACGCCACTAGGATCCAGGCGTAGAGCCATCCCTGACTTACATCAAGCGGTTGCATGGAAAGTGTGCCTACCAGCTTACCGATATAGATAGGTATGATGGCGAGCAAACTGTTTGAAATCGTAAAAATCAAAAGTACCAGCACTACCTTGAATCTGTAGGGGCGTAAAAAGTGAAGATAAGACCGAAGTCCAATCAAGCGATGGGCTTTGGATGAGTTTCGTCATGATGGGTATTGGTTCCCGTTATCGTTGAAGTTGGATGTTATCGAGATGTCGTAACCGAAAAGGTAAACGACGTCGTTGAGATTTTTTTCATAGCGTTACCTTTCCGTTACGTTTGTAGTCAATGAACTATATCACCTTATGTCATGCAGTTCGCAAGCATAAGCACTATTCCTCTATAAAGCCACCGGATTGATGATCCCATAGCTTTGCATACGTACCGTTTGCTTCGAGTAATTGTTGGTGGGTGCCATCCTCGACAATTTTTCCGTCATCCAGAACGATGATTCGATCGAGTTTTGCAATCGTACGAAAGGCGGTGCGCGATAACGATACTTGTCCGACCTTCATCAGATTCTCGAGGCTTTGCTGGATTAGTTTTTCGGATTCTGAGTCGAGTGCAGATGTCGCTTCATCGAGTACGAGGATAGGGGCGTCTTTGAGGATAGCCCGAGCGATCGCTATACGCTGTCGTTGGCCTCCAGATAATTTGACGCCACGTTCACCGACAATCGTATCGAGACCATGTGGGAGTTTTTGTATGAATTCCCAGGCATGTGCTTTTTTGGCGGCATCGGTAATTTCCTGATCAGTTGCATCGAGATTTGCATAGGCAATATTTTCTCGCAAACTGCGATGAAAGAGATATGGATCCTGTGGTACGTATGCGATTGCTGATCGGACGCTAGCTTGCGTTACGTCTGCGATACTCTGATTGTCAATGCGGATCACCCCTGCGTCGATGTCTGAAAATCTCAGGAGTAGTTTGGTTAACGTGGTCTTGCCACCACCACTATGACCAGCGAGTCCGACGCGTTGTCCGGCAGGCATCACGAGATCTAATCCAGAAAATACAGGATCCTCACCACTATCGGAATACGCGAAGTCAACAGACTCAAATACGATTTCACCATTATCGACAGAGAGGGTTGCTGCATGCTTTTTATCTGTTACGGACATAGGTAGACTGAGGATTTTGACAATCGGTGCAGCATCGAGGAACGCCTGTTCAAACTGACGAATGATACTGGAGATACCGAATATTGCGTCGGTCGAGCGGTTGAGATAGGTAAATGTAAAGATAAGTCCGGCTATCGATACGAGGCCATTCGCGGATAACCACACAAACATAACAAGCGTTAGGAGTTGAAACGCATAGAGAAATGTCTGTCGTATCATCGATTCGCGCTCAATGATATCGATCTCTTTCTTTGCAACGGCTTCGATTTCATGTCGGTCATGCAAGATTTGGCGTGATTCTCGATCCTCGGTCGCAAATACGCGAACCAAGAGCTGGTTACCCATGATGTCAGCGATGGAGCCCGCGAGCTTTGAGGTCAGCTCTTTTCGTTTGTTGCGATAGGGAGCGCGTGCCTGAATATTGCGGACATTAAGCACTATCAAGATAACTGTAATGAGTATCGTTGGGATCAGCAATATCGGGGCGATAAAGGCAATGACGATCAGGCTGACAAAGAAACTCACCAACAAGTGATTGGTATTAAGAAAATAATTGTCCATAATTCCGAGATAGGAGCGGCCGTAGTTCATAAGATCACCCGAGAGAGTCCCTACCTTTTGTTCGGAAAAAAATTGATAGCTTTGATTCATCAGGCGTCGCAACCCGTCGCGAAGTAGGCGAGTTTGAGCACGCTCTTCGTGTCGAAAGAGCGCAGTGTAACCTTTGTCATTTAGTATCGTCGAACATACCATCGCGAGTGCAACTCCCGCTATGAGCCATAGCGGCGTCTGGTAATTCCCAGGCTCAGCAATAAGCGCTTGTATGATAAAGCTAACCAACAGTGGAATAACCACGAAGCGCAGTAAATGCCCGAGCGGAATTGCTATGAGAAAGCGTAGCGATTCGCGCTTGTCATAAAATAGCTGCTGACGAAATATCGCCAAGGTTTGTCGGGTGGTCGTTTTGTCGGCTCGACTAAATATTTGTAATTTCATACGTACTTTCGTTATTATACGCTACCTCTAAGAATCTCAGGGTAGGTACGATTATTTTAAGTAATGATGACTGGGTCATCCAATACTACTATTATAGCAAATATTGTAGTATAAGTCAAGTTAGCGTATAATTACCTCTGTATGCAAAAAGTATTGCTCTACTATAAATTCACACCCATAAGTGATCCGGAAGCGGTGAAATTATGGCAAAAAACCTTATGTGACAACCTGAATCTTCGGGGTCGTATTCTTGTCAGCCAACACGGGCTAAACGGCACGGTCGGCGGTGACATCGATGACCTCAAGGCGTATGTCAAAGCTACCAAGCAGTATGCGAACTTCAAAGACATTGTATTTAAATGGAGCGACGGTTCGAGGGAAGATTTCCCGCGGATGAGCGTAAAAACTCGGCGTGAACTTGTTGGATTCAAAAATTCCGACGATGAGTTTGAAGTCGACGAAAATGGTGTCATCGGCGGCGGGGAACATCTAAAGCCTGAGCAGATACATGAGCTTGTCGAGCAATATGGCGACGATGTGGTATTTTTTGACGGACGAAACGAACACGAGGCACGTATTGGCAAATTCAAAAACGCCATCGTACCCGACACTAGAACATCACGAGATTTCATACGAGAACTCGAAAGCGACAAATATGATGAACTTAAAAACAAAAAAATCATCACGTACTGCACCGGCGGTATCCGTTGTGAAGTTATTAGTGCCATGATGAAGAAACGTGGTTTCAACGATGTCTATCAGATCGATGGTGGTATCGTAAAATATGGCGAAAAGTATGGTGATGATGGACTGTGGGAAGGAAGCTTACGTGTATTTGACAAGCGCATGACGGTGGAATTTAGCGACCATGCAAAAGTCATAGGCGAATGCACACACTGCAAGGGGAATACCGCGAACTTTGAAAACTGCGCACTGTCGGAGTGTAACGATCTCGTACTCATCTGTGAGAACTGTAAGCAAAATCCAGACTTGTTGTTTCACGATGCGAAATGCAAAGTGACTGAACTGGCAAAACAGCCAGCATAGATGTATCCACACCAAGTACTCTAGGGTATACTCAGGACAGTAAAACGGAGGATAGATATGGAACTAAATATTGTTGCTGTCATCGTAAGTACGCTTGTAATGTTCGCGGTCGGAGCGTTTTGGTATTCGGTACCTTTTCAAAAGGCGTGGAGCAGCGTGCATGGTTTTGATAAACTAAGCAAAAAAGAGCAAGATGTGCTGATGAAGAGCATGGGTCCAATCTATGGCGTACAGCTCATCGTTACTGTCATAATGTCTATTGCGCTGACTGTGATGGCGCAAGAATTTGATGACCTTCCTCTAGTCTACCCAGCGTTCTTTATCTGGCTAGGTTTTGTTATGCCGAGCCAGGTCTCGGCTGTGTTGTTTAGCCGCACAGAGAACCGATTCAAATTACAGCAAATACTAATTATGACCAGCGAGTCATTGATACGTCTACTGATAGCCGCTTGGGTCGTTGCTCGAATTGTCTAATCTCGCTATGCCACATATACATACACACCCAAATCAGCACGATATGACCGTCAGTGCCTACGTGCTCTTGCAGGAGGACGACGTATGGAAGTGTTTGGTGCACTTGCACAAAAAAGTTGGAAAATTGATGCAAGTCGGTGGACACATAGAGCTCGACCAGACACCATGGCAGGCAATTGCACATGAGCTTGAAGAAGAGACAGGGTACGCTATCGACGAACTAGATGTCTTGCAGCCGTTCGGTGATACGCCAATACAGTGGGGGAATATTGTTCACCCACTGCCATTTTCGGCCAATACGCATAATGTTGGTGACGATCATTACCACTCGGATAATTGCTATGGATTTATCGCAAAGACCAGACCAAGTAAACCCTCTGCAGAAGGCGAGTCGGATGATTTGCGCTGGCTATCGCTCGGTGAACTTCGACAACTGGCCGAAGGCGGTGAGGCGCTGCAAGATGTGGCGTATATCTACCAATATCTAGTAGACCATGTTGATGCTATGGTGCCCACTCCGGCAAGCTCTTATTCGCTGAAAAAACCAGAAAACGTCGGCATAACCTATCAAACGGGAAAGCCGAGCGAATCGCGCAGTTTGTAGAGAAACTTTGCTAAAATAGAAATCACAATAATTAAGGAGGAACACTGATGCCAAAATGGTTACGAATTGCGTTGCCGCTGTTGATAGTATTGGGCTGGTTTAGCCTCGCTGCTATCGGCGGACCTTACTTCGGCAAGATAGACGAAGTGTCCAGCAACGATCTCTCAACCTTTCTTCCTGAAAATGCCGAGTCCACGGCAGTCAAGACAGAGTTAGAAAAGTTTCAAAATTCTGACTCTATCCCGCTACTGGTTGTCTTTGAGTCGTCATCCAAACTGACAGATCAACAGACTACAGCTATTGCCGATGCTCAAAAAACAATCAACGAAAGTGGAGTTGCTCAAGACGAAGTATCACCGCCAATCACTTCTGATGATAACAAGGCAGAATTCATACTCGTGCCACTTGATAGCACCGTTGAGTTAGCAGATCCAATACAAGAAGTACGAACTGCTGTAGATGAAGCAAAAACAGGTGTGGACTATAAATTCACAGGGCCTGCTATGTTCTCTCAGGATCTACAGAAGGCATTTGCTGGTATCGACGGCACCTTACTATTTGTTGCGCTAGGCGTCGTGTTCGTTATCTTACTCGTTGTGTATCGTTCACCTCTCTTGCCGATACTGACGCTTATCGGTGCCATGTCAGCACTTGCAACAGCGATACTACTCGTATGGCATCTTGCTGATGCCGGAATAGTACAGCTGAACGGACAGGTGCAAGGAATACTCTTCATACTTGTTATTGGTGCAGCAACCGACTATTCACTCTTGTATATCGCAAGATATAGAGAAGAGCTGATTGCGCATAGGGACGCGTGGGGCGCAACCAAAACAGCGTGGAAGGCGTCTGTCGAGCCGATAGTAGCTGCTGGTGGGACAGTCATTTTAGGACTGCTTTGTCTATTGGCCTCGGACCTTGGCTCGAACAAGGCGCTCGGTCCGGTCGGCGGCATAGGAATTATGTTTGCTGTTCTCGTAGCGCTCACATTTTTACCAGCGGCATTGCTGCTATTTGGTCGCAAGGCGTTTTGGCCTCGATCACCAAAATATTTGGCAAACAAAAAAGCGACTGATTACCATGAAAATCATCCGGTATGGACAAAAGTTGGCGCACTGGTTGGTCGTCACCCTCGTCGACTCTGGGTGGGTATTATGGGACTGCTCCTGCTTGCGCTCCTCGGTCTTCCGCAACTAAAGGCTGAAGGGGTGTCACAGGAAAACTTAATTCTCGGCAAGTCAGAGGCTCGTGACGGGCAAAAAATGCTCAACAATCATTTCCCGAGCGGTTCAGGAAGTCCCGCATATGTCTTGGTGTCGAAATCTGACATGGATGGCGTTGTAAGACTTCTCGAAAAAGATAGCGGTATCGATGGGGTAGCAGTCATCACTACAAATCCAGACAAAAGTCCCGCACCGCTAGGTGAGTCGGCGGACAAAATTCGTTCGGGTGTCCGTCAGGCTATCATCGGAAAACGCAATGCACAACTAGAGCAGGCCAGGACCACCTTAGAACAGCAGCTCGCAGGAGCTCCAAAAGAAAGTATCGATGCTGCCTATGCGCAGGTTGTCGCAAAAATTCCATCGGTAGAGAAGCTGGTCGTAATAGCATATCCGTTTAGCGATGCATCTCCAAAGGTGATTGACGGTGATGTTATGCTGACTGCAACCCTTACGGATCCCGCAAGCTCGATACCTGCACGAGAAACCATTCAGCGCCTTCGCGATACGGTAGAGGCGGACTATCCGGATGTGAAGTTCGGTGGTGTCAGTGCAGTGCAGCTCGATACGAACATCGCCGCAAATCATGATATTCGCATCATCATACCACTAATCTTACTCGCTATAACTATCGTCTTGATGCTTTTACTCCGAGCAATTGTTGCACCACTTGTGCTTCTTGTGACTACAGTACTCTCATTTGGTGCAACACTCGGCATCGCGGCGATTTTGTTTAATCATGTGTGGAATTTTGAGGGCGCAGATCCTTCGGTGCTCATCTACGGATTTGTCTTTTTGGTGGCACTTGGCATCGATTACAATATTTTCCTAATGACACGCGTCAGAGAAGAGACGATAAAATTGGGTGTCCGCGAAGGTACGCTAAAAGCACTTGTCGTAACGGGCGGGGTAATTACAAGCGCAGGAATTGTTCTGGCTGCGACGTTCGCCGCGCTGTACGTGATACCGATTCTATTTCTTGCACAGATTGCGTTCATCGTTGCGTTTGGCGTCTTACTTGACACGCTCATCGTTCGGTCACTTCTGGTTCCCGCGCTGACGCTCGAAATCGGTCGTCCGATGTGGTGGCCATCAAAACTCTGGAAAAAGAACAAGAAAGATTAGTATGAAAACCATCGCTGTTATTGCCGCAAATGGCCGAACGGGAAGTGTTTTTGTGGGAGCTGCGCTTGATGCAGGGTATAAGGTGCGCGCTGGCGTATACGGCGAACACGGCTTCGAGCCACATAAAAACCTCGAGATTGTGAATTGTAACGCATTAGACATTCGCGATGTTGAACGACTTTTGATCGGTGCGGACGCCGTTGTCTCGCTGGTAGGTCACGGAAAAAATAGCCCCGAATACCTACAGACAGAAACTATCAGTCATGTACTCGCCGGCATGAACGCACACGGCATCACTAGGCTGATTAGCCTCACCGGCACAGGTGTACGATTTGGTGAGGACAAGCCGAGTTTTGGCGACAAGCTAGCAAATGCAAGTATAAAATTGATAGATCCTGCACGCGTACGAGATGGAATCGTGCATGCTGATGTTATGAAAAATAGTCAGCTCGACTGGACAATCATCCGTGTACTTAAACTAACCAACGGCAAGCACCGCGGCCGCGTAAAGTTTTCACTGAACGGACCAGCAGAGTATCTGACACCACGCAGACGTGTGGCTGCTGCAATATTGCAATTGCTTCATGAAAACACGTATTTACGTCAAGCCCCAATCATCATCGGCACAACAGACACATAATGTGGTTTTCTCCATTCATAATCTCTCGTCCGGCGTAATTTACAAAAACAGTGTTGCAAAGCACATAAAAAAAGCATAAGCTGAAAGCATCAATATGCGACTGGGGGTGTCGCAGAAAGGACTCTATTGTATGCCTGAAGGCGTCAATGCTGCGCGGGTACTGATGGGCGACAGTCTCGGCTTTCATATTATTTTTGTCATGTTTGGGCTGACGTTGCCGCTCTTGGTGATATGGTTCGAGGCGATGGGCATCCGGCGTAAGGACAAAAAATTACTTGGTGTGGCGAAGTTTTGGTCTAAGATCATGGCTCTGCTGGTAGTGACAGGTGTTCTCTCTGGTACGGTGATTGCGCTACAGATGTCTCTGGTTTGGCCGGGAATACTAAAATTTGGCGGCGAAGTGATCGGCCTGCCATTTATGTTTGAAACGTACTTCTTCCTTGTTGAGGCGATATTTCTAGGGCTATACATGATGACGTGGAACAAGGTGAAGCCATGGTTGCACTGGTTTTTCGGATTCATGGTTTTCGCTGGTGCTACGGGGAGCGCATTTGTTATAACGAGCGTCAATGGCTGGATGAACCTTCCGACAGGCTTCGATATCGTTGATGGTAACTTTGCAAACGTCGATGTTGTTGCAGCGATGTTTTCAACGCCTGCACTAGTAACATTTTTCCATTCTCTACCGGGCTATTATGTAGCGGCAGGTCTGTTTATTACAGGCATGTATGCTCTAAGGCTCTTTTTAACACGTAAACAAGATCTCGGAAACGATAAACATAAACTGGACTATTTTATCGTACAAAAATTGATGATATTTGTTGCGATAGCTCTCGTATTCTCGGCAATCACTGCAGATATTACGGGGAAATATCTTGCTACACATGAACCGGTAAAGCTTGCCGCACTCGAACTTACGTATGAGACGACAACCAATGCGCCACTGGTTGTTGGGGGTGTTAGTGATGGCAAGGGAGGAATTGTCGGCCCACATTTTGTTATCCCGAATGCACTTAGCATACTCGCATGCAATAGCCCTGGCTGTAGTGTGGAGGGTCTGGATGCAACTAAAGCCGAGGAGCGACCGCCACTGTACGTGCACACCTTCTTTGATATTAAAATGACGCTTATCACTATCCTGGCGCTTATCGTTCCACTCTATTTCGTACTTAGGAGATGGTACGCAGGACTGTTAAAAAATAAATTACTCCTTGGACTGTTTGCCTTTATCATAAGCTGGTTCGGAATCGTTATCGTAGAATTGGGCTGGATGATGACAGAAATCGGTCGACAACCCTGGGCAGTGCGTGGATACCTAACCACCCAAGAGGCGTTCACAAAGACACACAATGTAGCAGAATTCGGATATTTATTCCCAGCAGCATACGTTGTCTTGTTCGTAGTCACCATCGCGGCCCTGCGAGTCATCATAAAGAATGAACGACAGTCGAAAGGGGGTGTGCTATGAGTCTGTGGGGATATGTGTTGATATATTTGCCGATTTTGCTTTTCGTGGTCGCTTTTCTCTATGAAACGTATCTAAGTTTTGTTCGCCTGAAATCTCAAAAAGCAGGCAAGGCAGGGTACGTAGATGTGACCTGGGAGGTGACGCACACGCTGCTGGTCTTTGGAGTCGTCATGCTATTGATGCTTCATACAAAATCGATTGACGATCTTGCTGCAGCGATCTTCACTGCAACATTTTGGGCGGCAGTCGCACTAGGGATACGCGGGGCTGTGTACATATACATATTTTATGTACGGAAACGAGGGGTAAAGACCGGTTGGATAGACTGGGTGTTTGCTCTCAGTCACGTCGTGGCCGCTGGCTTACTCGTGCTTGTTGTCTTACAAGCAACTCTGTATCTTATTGAGGCACGTCCTCCTATGAATGAGCAATTTATTGCACCATTCTTGCCTGGCTTATTGCTTGTACTTGCTCTGACTGCGCTACCGCTTGCAAAGATCTATATCGGTAAACACGATTCGTAATAGAGGTGACTACAAGCCGTAGCTTTTGAGGTTACCGTATGCACCGATGTCGGTTATATTCGTATAGCCAGCTTGCTTTAAGATGGTAGTTGCTTGACCGGAACGATTTCCGCTATGACAATATACTGCGATAGGTGAAGTCTTAGCTGCTTGCGGATACACGCCACTCTGAATTTTGTCGAGCGGTAGATTTATTGCGCCTTCGGCGTGACCACCAGCATACTCCTCGGGTGTACGGACATCGTACACTACAGTGCCTTGGGCGAGTTGATTAGTGGTGACGGATTCATCGGTAACTGATGAGTTTTTATTTGCTACGAAAATACCTCCCGCAAATACGCTGATGATGATTGCTACTATGACTGCAAATTTCATGTGTTAGATTCCCCTTTTATTATTATTGTAAATAGTTTACAATAAATAGTATGACAATTGCAACACGACGAAAAACAAAGTACGTTGATACATTGCAGCATAGCCTTGCAGAGCTTGGTCATGCTACCAACTCTCAGCTTGCGGATGAATTGCGTCGCGCGTATCCGAACGTTAGTGATACGACAGTACATCGGATCACACAGCGTCTCATCGATGATGGCGATGCTGCGTATGCGCCAAATCGTCAGGATGGTTCGATGCTGTTTGATAACAATACATCGTCACATGATCATTTCGAATGCGCAAAGTGTGGTGACCTGCGAGACATCACAATACCAGCCAGCGGTCGTGAGACTATTCGTGCAGCCATCGGAGATTGTCGTGTCGATGGGTCATTAAAGATTGTTGGCACCTGTTGCGACTGTATGAATCGTTAAATAAAGGAGAAATAGATGGCTATTATCAATACCACAGACAAACGAAGACTTCACCAAAAAAGTAATACAGAATGAAAAAATCGTTCTCGTCGATTTCTGGGCAGGCTGGTGTATGCCATGCCGGATGATGGCTCCTATCTTGGAAAATGTCGCAAAGAAAATGGGCGAAGACGTCGACATAGTAAAGGTTGATGTTGAAGCAACACAGGAAAATGCAATGCTTGCTGGAAAATATGGTGTCCAAGGCATCCCGAATATGCAGATTTTCAAAAATGGAAAGGTTGTCGACCAGCTCATTGGCATGCGTCCACAGGCAGTTCTCGAAGACGAGCTTTCTAAGCACGTGGTACAATAAACCGAAACAATAGGAGGTATCGTGGTAGGCAAGAGCATACTGGCTATAGGGATAGTTATTCTCATCGGCGTCGGTGCATGGCTTGCACTCACAACCTCAGCAGTCAAGACTACGACCGATGATATTCAACCAGCCACGACTGTCAGTACAGATATTACTCCTTCTAGCGATAAAAAAGCAGCCGCCACGTCCTCGCCGGGACGATATACCAACTACGATGCAAAACTTGTACAAGCCGATGGCTTCGATACGACAATCCTATTCTTCCACGCACCTTGGTGCCCAGAATGCAGAGCATACGAACAAGCAATTACGAGTAGCGCTATACCTGACGGCGTACAGATACTGAAGGTAGACTACGATACATCAAAAGATCTTCGCAGTAGGTATGGGGTCACGATACAGACCACATTTGTGCGTGTGGATAGTAACGGTGGCGAACAGAAGAAGTGGGTGGGATACGGCAAAGATAAATCGCTCGCGGCCGTCCTCGAAAACGTCTCATGAGTATAGTCCTTATCTTCACATCGTTGCTTGCGGGTATGCTTTCTGTCCTGGCCCCGTGCGTAATTGGCATACTGCCCGTATTGATGGCGCGCTCGATCGATAATGGAAGAGTCAAGAGTTTTATATGGGTACTACTGGGCCTTGGCGGCTCAATATTTATTTTTAGTATTCTGCTAAAGAGTACGACTCTCCTGATTGATGTGCCTGATGTCGTCTGGCGAAGTATTAGCGGAGCGATCATTGTGGCCTTTGGTGTCACGATGCTCTGGCCGAGGATATGGGAGACGATAGCGCTAAAACTAGGGTTTGCCTTGAAAAGCCAGCAGCTACTAGCAAAATCCGCAAAAACACATAGTCGTGTTGGTGATGTGCTTATCGGCGCCAGTCTTGGGCCGGTGTTTAGTGCGTGTAGCCCAACATATCTACTGATTGTTGCGACGATCCTCCCGACTCGGCCGCTTGAGGGCATGGTGTATTTGCTGGTGTATATTTTTGGTCTCATTGCAATGACCAGCGCAGTGATATTACTTGGCCAAGGTTTCGTCAAGAAGCTCGGCTGGGGTGTTGATCCAGATGGTATGTTTCGAAAAATTCTTGGTATCCTGTCTGATAGTCATAGGATTAATAATTGCATTGGTATTGATAAGACAATTCTAGGGTGGCTTGTGACTAATGGCTGGTTCGATTGGCAAACTGCCATAGAGCAGAGCATCTCCTGACGAGTGCAATTCTGTCCCTATCTCCGGTGTAGCGACTTGGCGTAATTATCTCTCTCGCAGCAAATTTATGCTTGCGCCTTGTACTAAACCACCGGCTACTAAAATGCGACAAAGGGCATACATTGTGCACAGGCATATGCAGCAGTAACTCCGCAGTGCTATAGTAAACCTATGGACGCTATCAAGTCAGTCAATCTGAGGATAGAAAAATCAAAAAAACCTATTCTTCGCGAGCTCAGTATCACAGTGCGGACAGGTACAGTTACGGGTTTGATTGGGCCGAGTGGCAGTGGTAAAACAACACTTATGCGCACGATTGTTGGGGCACAAAAAATTACGAGTGGCAGTCTAACCGTATTATCAAAACCGGCTGGTAGTTCATACCTGAGCTCCCGCATTGGTTACGTGACACAAAGCCCTGCGGTGTATGATGACATCACTGTTGAAGAGAATTTAAAATATTTCGGCACACTCGTGGGGGCGAGTCGATCAAATATACAGCAGGTACTTGGCGACGTGGATTTACTTCCTCAGCGCACCCAGCTCGTTAGTAGTCTTAGCGGAGGACAGCATGCACGCGTCAGCCTCGCAGTTGCTCTGCTCGGTAAGCCAGAACTGCTCGTACTCGACGAGCCGACTGTTGGTCTCGATCCGATTTTGCGTGATGACCTATGGAATATGTTTAAGCGTCTCGCGGAGCAGGGAAAAACATTATTAATCTCAAGTCATGTCATGGATGAGGCCGAGCGGTGTGATGAACTCATCTTACTCCGCGAAGGCGCAGTATTGTGGAACGATAGCCGCCAGGCGCTCTTGAAACAGACTGAGACGGCAATGGTTGGCGATGCGTTTGTAAAAATGATCAAGGAAACAGCCCGATGATTACGCAAATACTCTATCATTTGAGAACAACACTTGCGACAACATATCGTATATTACGTCAGCTAAAGCACGATCACCGCTCTGTTGCGCTCATTTTTCTCGTACCTGTCGTACTGCTTAGTCTGCTGCGCTGGATGTATGTTGATAATGATCAAATATTCAATGTCATCGCTCCAGCACTACTTGGTATTTTCCCCTTCGTCATCATGTTCTTGATTACCAGCATTACAACTCTACGTGAACGCTCTGGCGGGACGCTCGAACGTTTGATGATATCACCAATCGGACGCTTAGATTTCATTGTGGGATATCTGATTGCCTTCGGTGCACTCGCTACGGTGCAGGCTGCCCTCGCTGGAGCACTGGTGGTGTACGGACTAGGTCTCGATATCGCTGGCCCAGAATGGTATCTCTACTGCATGGCGATCCTTGGCTCGCTGCTCGGAACGGCGCTCGGGCTGTTTGTAAGTGCATTTGCAAAAACGGAATTTCAGGCGGTACAGTTCATGCCGGCACTGATTTTTCCGCAGTTTCTCATCTGCGGAATATTGTTGCCACTCGACCAACTTCCTCCTCTCCTCGAAAGCATTGCCTACTATCTCCCACTGACATATGTTGTCCATGCACTGCAAAGTGTTGCGACAAACACTGACATATCATCCGAGATGGTTCGAGACGTTTGGGTTGTCGCAGCGTTCGTACTAGGAGCTGTTGTGCTCGGTGCGCTTTCTTTGCGGCGAAAAACAGCATAGCTTCCAATCGTTTATACTAGTAGGTATCGTGAATGAAAAACTTGAAGCGAAGCTAAAGACACTCCCCCGTGCACCGGGTGTATATTTTCATAAAGCAAAAAATGGGGAAGTGATATACGTTGGAAAAGCCGCGGTTTTACGAAATCGTGTACGTCAGTATTTTCAAAACTCTAGAAATCGAGATTTAAAAACCTATGCACTCACTCAGGAGATCTATGACACCGACTGGATAGAGGTCGATAGCGAAATCGATGCGCTCTTTCTCGAAAGCGAGATGATAAAACGCTATATGCCACGGTATAACGTTCTTTTGCGCGATGACAAGTCGCAAATATTTGTACGAATTGACATGAAAAGTGAGTGGCCGTATGTATCGTATACACGCAACCCGGCTGACGATAAGGCAGAGTATATCGGTCCGTTTTACAATGCATACGCATTGAAAAAAGCCTTGCGGTACCTTAGGCGTGTGTATCCATATTATTCTCGACCGCCTAAACCGAATGATAGCAAGCTTGAAGCTCAGATAGGTATACATCCACGCCAATCTGATGGCTCCGAAGTCTATAAAGCAGCCTTGCGTAAGCTGATCAGCTATATCAAGGGCAATCGCGTCGCGCTCGCTCGCGAACTCGAAAGCGATATGAAGCGTGCTGCTGAAGCGCACGATTTTGAGATGGCTGCAAAACTTCGTAACCGGCTGAGCGCCATGAACGAGCTCAAGCATCGTGTAATGTTTGGTGATAGCGAAGTGCTCGACATATCTAAAGACAAGGCCCTCACAGACTTGACAGATATACTTGGGCTGAAAGCCCCACCGAGAAGAATTGAGGGCTTCGATATATCACACCACGGAGGCAAGGAAGTCGTTGCGAGCATGGTGGTATTCAGCAACGGTGTAAGTGACCGAGCGCAATATCGAAAATTCAAAATGACTGCCCAGGTAAATGACGATGCAAAGAATATTCACGAGACGATTTTTCGGCGACTAAGTCCAAAAAATCTAACTTCTTGGGGTATCCCAGACGTATTATTGATCGATGGCGGCAAACCTCAGCTCGCTGCTGCGATAAAAGCGCAAACTGAGCGCCAGACAACGATTCCGATTATATCGATTGCAAAGCGCAACGAAGAAATTATCATCGCAAAGGAAGGGTCGTATATACATTCTGAGCATTTAGAACAGTTTCGCCGGAGTCTTCCCGCAGGTGTCGCAATTATCGATGACGGCAATTATCACGTCATCAACTTGCACGTCGGGCAGTCAAATCTCGGCTCACACACCAAAAATTTGCGTGGTGAGCAAACGTTGAGCCCATATACAGATGTCACGAAACTGTTTCAGCGTATTCGAGATGAAGCTCACCGATTTGCGATAGGATATCATACGACACTTACGCGCCGTCTACATACTGGCAGTAAACTCGACGATGTTCCTGGCGTCGGTGTCGTTACGAGGCGAAAATTACTAAAAGAATTTGGTAGTCTGCAGGGAGTCAAGCGTGCAAGTGAGTCGGAAATAGCCGAGATTGTAGGTCCGAGACTTGCTCAGACCATCAAGCACGTCTTATAGTGTTAGGATGACTGCTGACTTTTTTCGCGCAAATAGGGCTCGGCTTGGAGAGAAGCTTTCGGGTGGGCTCATCGTACTGGCTGCAAATAGCCGCATGCAACGGAGCAATGATGCCGCTTTTGGGTTTGAGCAAGAAGCAAATTTTTGGTACCTGACTGGCATTGACGAGCCGGACTGGAAACTTATCTATGACGGTACGACTCATAAAAGCTGGTTGGTTATGCCAGAGCACGATGCCGTGCATGCTGTCTTTGACGGAGTATTGTCTGCCGATAGGGCAAAAGAGATGAGCGGTGTTGATGCTGTGCTATCGCATGATGAGTTGCTGGGAATGTATCGACAACTCGCCCGAACACATTCATTGGCGTATACGATAGAACACCCGTCTCATAGCGACCAATATAATTTTGCACTTAACCCTGCAATTCACTCTCACAGCGCACAGCTCGAGAGGTATTTTCCGAAAGTTCAGTTTGCAAATAAAGAACTTGCAAAATTACGAGCGATTAAACAACCAGAGGAAATCGCAGCAATACGCTCTGCAATTAAACTCACATCAGGCGCCTTTAAGACCACACATGAGTCCATGTCACGCTTCAGGTATGAATATGAGGTTGAGGCGGAGTTTACGTACCACTTTCGAAAAAATGGCGCGGCGGGACACGCTTATGACCCTATCGTTGCTACAGGTATAAATGCCTGCACGCTACACTATATAAAAAATCAAAGTAGCATCAAGCAACGACAACTCGTCTTAATCGATATCGGCGCACGCGTGGACGGCTATGCCGCCGACATCACGCGAACATACGCAAAAGGCCAGCCTACGATGCGTCAGGCGGCAGTGCATGCGGCGGTTGAGTCGGCCCACAAACAAATTATCCAGTTACTATCACCAGGGCTGCCCGTCGAAGAATACCAGCGTTCCGTTGATGCGATTATGTTTGATGCAATTGCAAGTCTCGGTCTCAACGCTACAAGTGAGCAAGAGCTTGTGCGACGATATATGCCACATTCGATCAGCCATGGTCTTGGTATTGATGTACATGATAGCCTCGGTGGTCCTCGTCTATTGCAACCGGGCATGGTTCTCACGGTTGAGCCTGGAATATACATACCCGAGGAATCGATTGGTGTAAGAATAGAAGACGATATCTTGATTACCGAAAAGGGCGCAACAAACTTAAGCGGCAGTTTATCGACGCAGCTATAGACAGTTTGCTATAATCAATAGCAAGATGCGACAACAGCTTTTCAGTTTCGTCATCCGATGGTTACTAAATACTCTCGGATTATGGCTCGCCGTGAAGATTTTCGGCACCGGTTATACCGAGACACCTCAGGGGATAGCAGTTTTCCTCGTGGCCGGGTTTATCTTTTCGGTAGTCAACGCCATGCTTCGTCCAATTATCATTATTTTGTCACTTCCGGCACTTCTCGTCACGCTCGGTTTATTTATGCTTATCGTCAACGGTTTTATGGTTTATGTGTCGATCAAGCTCGCGCCAGGTGTTAGTATGACATTTATGCACTCAATATTGACCGGTATCGTGATGAGTTTGGTAAACTATATAGTGAGTAACGTGATCGATCTTGATCACCGTTCTATAACGAAAGGAAACGCAGAGTGAGTACAGGTGACATATTGCAGTGGGTGACGGTCGTATCGGCTGTGTTGATGGCACTAGCTATCCTCTTGCAGCAGAGGGGCGCGAGTCTTGGAGCTGGGTTTGGTGGTTCGAGCGAATTATATACCTCAAGACGAGGTCTCGATAAAAACTTATTTGAAGCGACAATCGTTCTGGCTATCGTATTTGTCTTATCGATTATTGCTGGTCTATTGTTGCCTGCATAATCTGCAAGGCAAACATGCTGCATGGCTGACACACAAAATACTCAAGATAATCCAGAAAAAACGCCGTCTTGGCGTAAATTTTCTAAGGTTTCAGTCAACAAAAAAACGCTGAGTAAGCGTATGCGTCAAGCAGAAACCAAGACCACACGCCACGCGAAGCGATTTATCGTTGGTCGAATCGACAACTTGAAAAGTGCTCGAGAGCATATACTGGCCTGGTTTATCGCCGTAGCGGTAGTGCTAGTCGCAATCATGGGGCAATTTTTGCTTAGTAGCAAGTATGATACCGTTCAGGCGGATTCTCCAAGCGGTACGTATGCAGAAGGCGTGTTGGGGGAGATACGCACGCTAAACCCTCTATACGCATCGACAAGTGCTGAGGTGGCAGCTTCCAAACTAATATTTTCTTCACTCTATCGCTATGATGAAACTGGTGCTCTCCATCAAGATTTAGCCTCAGGTATAATTGTTGGCAAGCGAGGGGCCAGTTACGATGTAAGCTTACGGCAGGACGCTATTTGGCAAGATGGTGCCCCGGTGACCGCAGATGACGTGATGTATACCATAAAGGTGATCAAGAACCCGGAAGCTCGTGTAAATCTGTCATTACAAAATAACTGGCGGGATGTACAGGTAAAGAAGATTGACGATTATACGCTACGGTTTACATTGCCTTCGTATGCATCCTTCCCACACGCACTTACGTTTCCTGTCCTACCTAGTCACTTGCTTGAAGATGTGACGGATAGCTCACTCGACGAAAATTCGTTCTCATCTTCACCCGTCGGTAGTGGGCCATTTAGCTTTAAATTACTTCAGGACGCGTCCAAAACAAGCGGTGAAGCAGTACTGCATCTCATTTCGAATGCAAATTATTACGAGGGATCACCCCATGTTAATCGATTCGAGTTGCATGCATTTGCAATGAAAGGTGACCTTGTGTCGTCGCTGGAGACCGACGCGCTTACAGCAGCAGATGTCACAGGGAGCGATATAAAAAGCCTAAACGAAAAGCACTATACCAAATCCTCCTACCCTATAAATAACGGAGTGTATGCTCTGATGAATACCGCCCAAGGTATATTCGCTGACAAAAACTTACGCAAAGCAATTCAACTCAGTCTTGATACTAATTCAGTCAGAGAGGCTGCGGGTGATGGCGTTCCTGCGCTTTACCTCCCGTTCATAGCATCCCAGGTGGACTCAGCTAAACTTCCACAAGAGCCGCAGACAAATCTTGGCCAAGCAGAGCAAATTCTGAAAAAAGACAAATGGCAAAAAAAAGACGGTGTGTGGCAGAAAAAAGGCAAACCGTTAGCTTTTACAATCACGACGACCAAAAATGACCAGTATGAGCGTGTTGCAAACGAAATCGCAAACCAACTCCGCAACCAGGGGATGCAAATCATAGTGAGCGTAATTGATGATCGCCTGCCAAATTCAAACTTTGTCGGTGATGTCTTGCAGCGACGTAATTTCGAGATGTTGGTTTACGAACTGCAAATTGGTGGTGATCCAGACGTGTATGCTTACTGGCATTCATCTCAGATAGGCAACAGCGGATACAATTTCACTAGTTACAATAACTCTATTGCCGACGCCGCACTTGTCAGTGCGCGCGACAGGACAGATGCAAAACTCCGAGATGCAAAGTACGCCTTTTTTGCTCGTCAGTGGCTCTCTGACGTGCCGGCAGTTGGACTGTATCAACAAGTATTCGTATATCTGCAAAAACCGAGTACGACTGCTATGTCCAAGAATGCAACTTTTGTTGCACCAGCGGATCGTTATGCGCTTGTTCGCGACTGGACAGTAAATAAGCAACCCGTTTACAAAACTCCATAGGGCAGGTATAATCAACACTGCTCAAAGGCCTATATGCACTGGTGGCGGAATTGGTAGACGCGCTAGCTTGAGGGGCTAGTGCCCGTTTAGGGCGTGGAAGTTCAAGTCTTCTCCAGTGCACCATATTAAAACGTTGTCCGAAAGGACGACGTTTTAATTTTCTATAAAAGCATCCTTTTCTTCGAGGCGAAATTTGCTACTGCGCACCTGCCAGATTGTAATCAAACCGACAGAAAGAGTGGACAGGGTTGCAGCAACGGCGACTATCCAGCGGGTGGTATCGCTACCAAAGTTCTCGAAGGACAGGCCTATAAGTATAGAGCCGACGGCGTAGATGACATAGACAAGTAGACTAAATACAGAGAGAGTAGTAGATTGGATTACATTATCAGTACGATGCTGGATAAGTGCGATAACAGTCATAAACATAAATCCAAAGCTGACAGCTGCTGGCAGTATGGCTATAAGTCGAACATTGAGGTCTGGTTGATAGAGAAGCAAGCACGCCGCTAGTACCAGCACGGAACCAATGAAAAGGATAGTGATAGGATGAAAAACTTCGTACGTCTTACGAATGAAGTAAGTCGATAGTGCCGATATGACAGCAATCGCAGAAAACAACACACCGATGACAAGCGCGCTTCTGCCGTCCTGCTCATAAAATAGTGGGAAACCGGTCCATATCGATTCGCCGACAATATTAATCAAGGCATAGGCGGCAAGCGCCCACACAATGATATGATCACTCCGTATATGTCTTAGAGCAGTAGAGATGTGAGAACGGTAGCTGTCAGCTCGCTTGATTATCCTGTCATCGACCAAGAAGACGCCAATCACTAGGTTGCACAGCATGGCTATAAACCATCCCAAGAATGGCAGCCAAGGTTGGATAGTATATAGCATGGCACCAGTAGCACCGCTTAGTGCACGTGCAATAAACGTCGCAGCATGGTCTTGGGCGAGGAATTTGTGAAATGCTTTTTTACCGAGGCCAGACTTTTCGTAGCTGTCGTGTATGAGTGGCCCTAATGCACCCGAACGGAGTGCACTACCGAAGCCACCGATCAGAATAAAACTCCGAAGATTGCAAGCGGAGGGTTGAATACGTACGCTAGCGGGAACGGTATCATCAGTGCGTATCCAATCAGGAATGCGCGTTTTCTGCCATATCGGTCAGCAAGCGCACCAGTCGGAACCTCGAGTAGGCCGCTAACGAGCCAGATAGAGGTAAACAAAATGGTTGCTACGCTTGGGGTGAGGTCTAAGTAATTGATACTATACAGCAACCAAACTGGCAGGACGAAAGTAAGATCCGAAAAAAAGCTTGATGCAATCACAAGACGTGCATTTCTTTGTGATGTAGTATCTTTCACGCTCATCATCATACAACTGTAGAGGAGTTTTTGCTATAATGGCCAAGATGGCGCGTTGGCCGAGAAGTTAGGCACTGGTCTGCAAAACCAGCTAGACGGGAGCGTTACCCGTACGTGCCTCCATGAAATGGCCCTGAAGTTTGGGGCTATTTTTGTTTGAGGAGCTCAAGCAGCTCTGGGAATTCAGCATCGAGGAAATGTCCGCGGTCTTCAAAGACGTGCGAAGTAGCATCCGGCAGGTCAGCTGTGAAATTTAGCAAGTTCGCTAAATGGAACGACAAAATCATCCTGGCTATGAAACAGATGGATCTCTTGTGCGCTCTCGGGCACGTTCTTAGCAGAGTGTACCTCGAAAACTTCCAAGGTCTTCGACACGAATCATCATCGTAGCCGCCAGCAATCAGAATAAGTTGGCGTACTGGTCTTTTGAGCGGATTGTCGTTGAGATATTTGGCGAGAAACATAGCGCCAAGAGAATGACCGACAAGCCGTACGTCATCACCAAAGAATGGGATAAGTTTTTCAAAATAAATTTTCCACTCTTCGAACTGAGCATTGTTGCTATTCGGCATAGTCGGCGATAGTACGTCATCGTTTGGCATCTGTTCAGCCAGCCAGTCCCGCCATCGCTTGCTTGGTTTTAAGTCTCTCGTAGTCGATGGTCACGATTTTTCAAGCTATTCATGTATGCATCATAATCGAAGAATGAGCTATTGCCGCCATGAATTATGAATATTTGTTTCATATTTCTAGTATACTAGTCTTTAAGCGCGGGTGGCGGAATTGGTAGACGCGAGGGACTTAAAATCCCTTGACCAAAAGTCGTGCGGGTTCGATTCCCGCCCCGCGCACCATAAATTTATCGATATATTTCACCTTCATACCACTGTTGCAAAATGACTCAAACTGCTACAATATACGTAGCAATACAAAGGAGGCAACATCATATGACACTTATACTAATTATCGTTGGAGTCGTAGTACTACTGTAGTCTTCGTCGTCGCGATGTATAACGGACTTGTCCGACTCAAAGTTCGCGTTGAAGAAGCCTGGAGCGATATCACTGTTCAGCTGAAGCGTCGTGCAGACCTTATCCCGAACCTTATCGAGACGGTAAAAGGATACGCAGCACACGAGAAGGAAGTATTTCAAAACGTTACTGAAGCGCGTACAGCCGTCATGGACGCAACAAGTAAAGGACCTGCAGAAACGGCCAAGGCTGAGAATCAGTTTGAAGGCGCTCTAAAAAGCCTCTTTG
The DNA here is from genome assembly GCA_963747455.1 of uncultured Candidatus Saccharibacteria bacterium. Taxonomy (GTDB): domain Bacteria; phylum Patescibacteriota; class Saccharimonadia; order Saccharimonadales; family Saccharimonadaceae; genus SZUA-359. Next base: position 131,546 of record CAVVEW010000002.1, read on the forward strand.
CCGTTGCTGAAGCTTATCCTGACCTGAAAGCAAACCAGAACTTCCTACAGCTACAGCAAGAACTTGTTGACACGGAAGACAAGATTCAAGCAAGCCGTCGTTTCTACAATGCTGGTGTACGTGATCTCAATACAAAGATTGATATGTTCCCAAGCAATATTATCGCTAGGTATGTTCGGGTTTGGCAAACGCGAATTCTTCGAAGTCGAAGACATGGCAAGTGTCGAAAAGCCCGTCGAAGTAAAGTTTTAATCGAGCCACTTTCGAGTAAATGTACAGCGCAATTTCAGCAAATAAACGTAATACAGTCATAATCATGGCTGTATTCATAGGTATGGTTGCAGCTATCGGCTGGGCGATTAGTGCGGCGTTATGGGTATACATACTTGACGCCGTGGATAATCGGAGGCACTGCTGTCTATACGCTGGTCCAGTACTATACTGCGGATAAAATCGCCGTTGCGATGACAGGTGCTCAGCAGATAGAAAAGAGGGATAACCCTCGGTTATGGCGAATTGTTGAAAACATTGCAATCACAAATGGCATGCCGATGCCACGGGTGTATATGGTTGATGATCCTGCACCGAACGCGTTTGCTACCGGGCGTGATCCTGATCACGCACTTGTCGCGGCAACAACTGGTATCCTCGACATCATGAATGATCGGGAGCTTGAAGGCGTCATGGCGCACGAAATGGGACATGTCCAAAATTATGATATTCGGGTGAGTATGATTGCGCTCGGCCTCGCAAGTGCAATCGGCATCCTCAGCGACATAGCCCTTAGGATGATGATATTTGGCGGACGCGATGATCGCCAGTCGAATCCTTTTGTGATGATTGCAGGTGTAGTGGTGATAATATTGGCACCAATCGTCGCTGCACTGATACAGGCTGCAGTCAGTCGTCAGCGTGAGTATTTGGCTGATGCTACTGGCGCACTCACCACACGTGACCCAGAAGGCTTAGCGTCTGCTCTCGAAAAACTCAAGACCGCTTCTAGGCCTATGCAACGCCAGAGTACGGCAACGGCACATCTCTTCTTTGCGAATCCACTCAAGAATGGCACCCTCGCGAACCTCTTTAGCACCCACCCACCATTAGACGATCGAATAGCACGACTTCATGAGCAATTAACAAAGATGTAGTCAGTAACATTTGTGAAAAAAACAGCCAATACACACTCTCGTAAAACAGCATTTCTCATACGATTACGGACTTTGTTCACTCGGCCATTCCGTTTCGCTTCTACAAGAATGCAAAGCTTTCGTTCTCGTCGCCCGCATCGAAGTTTTCGGCTGACGAAACGTCGCGATTATGTGAGGTCGCTTGCGCTGCCTGGGTACTGGGCGTTTACCGCATATGTTTTTGGTATTCTAAAAAGCCGCAAGGCACTTTTCCTTCTGGCGATATTGCTGTACAGCGGGATCGCAATTGTACTTGGCACTATGACAAGCCAAGAAACCTATCGCCAAATGGGGCAGCTACTTCAGGAGGGTACGAAGGGAATTTTCGACGGCAACTGGGCAGAGATTAGCAAAGCTGGCGTGCTATCACTCGGCACATTTGTAGAAGGCATAAATCAACTCACTGATGTACAAAGAATATATCTTGGATTTACGATTATACTCACCTGGCTCAGCACGGTGTGGCTACTACGTGAAATTATCGCCGGCAAGAAACCAAACTTACGCGACGGTCTGTACAATTCTGCAGCTCCTTTGGTATCAACGATGCTTGTGGGACTGTACCTTATCGTGCAGCTCTTACCGATTGCACTGACCTCGATTGTATTTGCAGGAATATCGAGTGTAGGGTATCTCAGCCAGGGTACGGGAATGTTCTTATTTTCTGCTGTCGCAATCCTTGTCGTCGCGCTGACATTGTACTGGATGACATCAACGTTCATCGCGATGGTAATTATCACACTACCGGGTATGTACCCCGGCCGAGCAATTAGGGTTGCAGGAGATCTCGTAGTAGGACGAAGACTGCGTATAATCTATCGAATTTTGTGGGCCGCCGGCTTATCCGTTTTTTTCTGGCTCGCAATCATGATTCCTGTCGTGCTGGCTGATACGTGGCTGTCGCAGAGTGTTGACTGGCCATGGCTTGACTGGCTGCCGGTTGTACCGTTTGTCGTTACATTTATAAGCACTGCTACAGCTGTGTGGATGGCGAGCTACGTGTACCTACTTTATCGAAAGGTTGTCGACGATGACGCAGCGCCAGCTTAATTTGAAAGAAGCAAGTGAGCGAGTTGAAAAACTTCGTGAACTAATTAACGACTATCGATACCACTATCATGTACTCGATGAATCTACACTCAGCGAAGCTGCAGCCGATAGCCTGAAGCACGAGCTTTCGCAACTAGAGGATCACTATCCGGAGCTCATCACACCCGATAGCCCGACCCAGCGAGTTGCTGGCACACCACTCGATAAATTTGCAAAAGTGACGCACCAGACACCTATGATTAGTTTGTCTGATGTCTTTGATCAATCCGAAGTAGAAGCGTGGATTGAACGCATGAAGCGGGCAGAGTCGGGCATCGAGCAAGAATTTCTCTGTGACATCAAAATGGACGGTCTCGCATGCGCCTTGATCTATGAAGATGGCGTCTTGGTTCAGGCGGTCACACGTGGCGACAGTCGTATTGGTGAAGACGTTACTATGAACGTTCGAACGATTGAAAATGTACCCCTGCAGCTCCGCCCGAACCAAAAATTCGCTCATTTTTTGCGTGGGCGTACAGAAATACGCGGCGAAATAGTGATGTACAAGACTGACTTTGACCGACTCAATAAAGCGAGAGCCGAGGCTGGCGAGCCAACATTTAAAAACCCACGTAATTTAGCGGCGGGAACGATACGTCAACTTGATCCAAAGCTTGTCGCCAAGCGTCCACTGCATTTCGTCGGCTACGATATCATCCGAGAGTCGCTCGAAGACACACCTACGATAGCGTTTGGGTATGCGATGATGAGTGAGCTTGGTATTACAACGAGTCGCCTGACTCAGGTTGTTCATGGCATCGAGGAAATTATGGAGTATATACGTCATCTCGATGACATTCGCGACGGCCTGCCGTTCAATACGGATGGGGCGGTCATAAAACTCAACGATCGACTCATGTTTGCGAAGCTTGGTGTCGTCGGCAAAACTCCGCGCGCTGCAGTCGCGTATAAATTTGCAGCCGAAGAAGCGACGACCATCGTAGAAGATATCGTCATCTCCATCGGCCGTACCGGTGCTGCTACGCCTGTTGCTGTGTTCGAGCCCGTGCAGGTAGCTGGGACTACCGTACAGCACGCCAGTCTCCACAACGCAGATGAGATTGCTCGGCTCGATGTGCGTCGTGGTGATACCGTCATTATCTTTAAAGCAGGGGATATCATCCCGCAAGTACAGCAGGTCTTGGTAGAGCTGCGACCTGCGCAGTCTATGCCGATCGACTTTGAAGCAGAACTCCATAGACAATATCCAGAACTTGAATTCGTACGTCCGCAAGGCGAGGCTGTGTACCGCGTAAAAGGGCTCACTGGTACGTTGATATTGAAGCGAAGTCTCGCGCATTTTGCATCACGGGGAGCGTTAGACATCGACACACTGGGAGAAAAAAACGTCACAGCCCTCGTAGATGCCAAGCTGGTAACTGACCTAGCGGATATTTACTCAGTGACAAAAAGTCAGCTGGTTGAGCTCGATAGATTTGCAGAGATTTCTGCACAAAAGCTCGTGAACGCTATCGCAGAAAAAACGCAGCCACCACTCGAGCGATTCGTATATGGGCTCGGCATACGACACGTAGGCATACAGACGGCAATTGATCTGGTAGCGCATTTTGGCAGCATCGAGAAGATGGTGCATGCGACAATCGATGAGCTAAAATCCGTCGACGGGGTAGGTGAAGTAGTAGCAGAATCAGTCGCTGCGTGGTTTGCAGACGAAGATAATATTGCGCTCTTAGCAAAGTTCGCGCAGTTAGGCGTCGAGCCAAAATTTGAACGAAAAACAGGGAAACTTGAACGGTAAAAGCTTCGTTGTCACAGGTACGCTTGAGACGATGTCGCGTGATGAAGCAGCAGAAAAAATCCGAGTACAGTGGGTGGGATTTTCCAATCTGCCGTCGGAAAGGACACGGAGTATTTAGTTGCCGGAGGAAAAGTTGGTGCGAGCAAACTAAAGAAGGCGCAAAGCTATGGCACTACGGTGATTGATGAAACCAAACTATTGGAGATGCTATGAGCAGTCAGCAACATATCGATATTGAAAAAAATCTACTCACGAGTATTGAATCGTCGCTTGGGTCAACACTCTTTCGGAATCTCTACATGGTAGTCGACGATACAAGCAGCGATGTTTTGCAGGATGGTGAACTTTCGTGCGCATACTACGTTTCCTCATTGCTCGCAAAAGTGAGGTTTAATCGATCGCGCTCATGCAACGGTATCGACGACAGTAGGCATACTCGAGAATGATGGGTGGCATAAAACCGTAGCGCCAATGCCCGGAGATATCGTGCACTGGCCGGCAGGCGTCGACGGCCATGAGCATATAGGGTTTTTCGACAGCGCTGACGTTGCCGTGAGTCATTCGGACACAATGAGAGTGCCGCATCGTCACGGCTTGAGGCTCCGTGACGGCAGAATGCCAGATTATTTCTTGTCTCGACCTGCACAAAGCACGCTGCCGCTATTCGTGACCGGTAATGCGCATAAAGCCCGGCTGTTCGAACGCTTGCTTGGGCTACCAATCGAACATCGCAAGATTGACCTTGAGGAGATTCAGTCATCCGACCCTAAAGTAATCGTAGAGTATAAGCTACGCCAAGCATATAGTGTAGTCAAGCAGCCAGTACTGGTTGAAGACACATCTATGGGGTTTGAGGCACTCAGTGGGCTCCCCGGTCCATTTATAAAGTATTTTATCGAGTCTGAAAACGGCCCGGAAATTCTATGCCGAATGTGCGACGGATTCGATAATAGACGTGCGAGCGCTACCGTCACCTTCGGGTTTTTCGACGGTGAGCAGCTTGAATTTTTCCAAAATAGTATATCGGGCGAGATTGCAAAAACACCGGGTAAATTGATCAATGGTTTTGGATGGGATGTGGTATTTATTCCGGACGGCTATAGTGGACAGCTTCGCTCCGAACTTAATCAAGATGAGTACGACGAGACTTATGCGCGCCTAAAACCAATCCAAGCGGTGAGGGAATTCTTAAAAGGTAAGCAAGCATGAACCTACAAGTTGGAGTAAAGGCATTGATCCAAAATGACGCAGGAGAATTTCTCTTCATGCGACGTAATCCAGAAAAATATCCTGAAGTTGGTGCGAAGTGGGACATCCCTGGTGGCCGCATCGATGCGAGTGAAGACCTAATGACTGCATTAGCTCGCGAAGTTCGAGAAGAAGTCGGCCTGGGCCTAGCCGGCCAGCCTAGGCTACTGGCAGCTCAAGACATTCTAAAACCGGAGCGCGCCCTCCACGTAGTACGGTTAACGTATGCGGTAAAGATCGATGGCACGAGTCCAAAGCTAAGTGATGAACATTCGGAATACTCGTGGATGAGTCGTGACAAGGCTATCGATGCTACGATCGATTCGTATATCCGAGAAGTCATCGAAAGTAAAATATAGTGTCGCGAGATGATATAACGAGACCTGTTATTGAAAAAGGCGTATATCGTCACAGCAAGACAGGGAATCTATATGAAGTAATCGGCGTTGCCCTGCATACTGAAACGGGGGAGTTTCAGGTTATCTATATTTCGCGCTCTCAATCAGAATACGAATTTTTTGCTCGACCATATGATATGTTTACAGGGCTCATTCAACTTGATGGAAAAAAAGTACCTCGCTTCGTCAAATTGGACGCGCCACAGTCATACCTCGTGTAAATTTGTTATACTAAAATAATAATGCTATCAAATTTATCAAAACAAACAACATTAGCGTGCTTTTCTCCACCGGTGATGATTGCTACGTTCCTGATTGAGATAAGCTTAGCGGTATATGTAATCTGGCGCTATAAACTCGATAGAGTGACGCGCATTGCAGCGGGTATTTTGCTAACACTCGCTACGTTTCAGCTCGCGGAGTACAACGTGTGCGAAGGTAGCTTCGGCCTCACTAGTCTCGACTGGGCGCGGGTAGGCTTTGTTGCTATTACGTTACTGCCGCCACTTGGCATTCATCTCGCTATGGCAATGGCAGGTCAGCTGCGACGGTTTCGCTGGGCTCTCATAGGGCTATATAGTATAGCGGCGATGTTTATCATTAGCCTGATGTATGTCAGTCATGGTCTTCAGGGTGATGTATGTCTTGGTAACTATGTGATTTTCGAGGTTGCGCCTATGACGATGAGTCTCTACGCACTCTATTATTATGGGTTGCTTCTCTTCGGCATCTGGCTGGCTCTTTACTTTGGCCAAAATGCTCGTAACATTCAAGCGCGCACCGCTCAGTACGCCTTAATAATCGGTTATCTTTCCTTCTTGGTGCCGACTACAACAGTAAACCTACTAGATCCATCCTCAATTACCGGCATCCCATCCATCATGTGTGGTTTCGCTGTGTTGCTTGCTATCGTACTCTGTGGGTATGTTTTGCCAGCACACCATGCGACAAGTATAAAGAAAAAGAAGGGTAAACGTTGAAACGGGTAGCTCTTATTGTTGCAGGATGGGTCGTATTGATTGCTGGTATAATCATGATTCCATATCCTGGGCCTGGCTGGGCGGTGGTATTTGCGGGGCTGGCAATTCTTGCCAAGGAATACACCTGGGCGCACAACCTCTTGCACTATGCAAAGACTAAATACGATTCGTGGAACAACTGGCTGCAGAGCCAGACGCTATACGTGCGAGCCTTGTTTATTGTCCTAACCACTGCACTGGTGGTGCTCACGCTGTGGCTGCTTGGCGTATATGGCATGCTGGCAGGCTGGTTTGGCGTTGACGCGCCAATTCTTGACTCACCGCTACCATTTTTATAACGCTTGCGCTTTTATCGGCGGCAGTGTATAACTGTAGCTAGGCTGGTACGCCATCGGGTACGATTGGCGTCAAGAGCAACATAAACATACCTCACAAACAAAAACCGTGCCCTGGGTGGGCGCGTAGCAGCTCTATAAATCTCGTCTCTAGAATCAAGAGGCGAGATTTGTTACTATATGGCAGGCATATATGGGGCTATAGCTCAGTTGATTAGAGCGCTGCCATGGCATGGCAGAGGTCGAGGGTTTGAGTCCCTCTAGCTCCACCACGTCTATATGTGCTATAATTATTCCCAAGGAAGGTCTGTAAAACGCAGGCCGTTATTTTATGAAAGACGCAGCACACATTCGCAATATCGCTATCATCGCGCACGTCGACCACGGCAAAACTACGCTAGTCGACGGGTTGCTCAAGCAGTCAAACACTTTTCGTGACAACCAAGCAGAAATGAGCCAAGATCTGATTATGGATTCGGGTGACCAAGAGCATGAGCGAGGAATCACGATTACCGCCAAGCAAACCTCGATCTATCACGACGATTACAAGATCAATATCATCGATACGCCAGGGCACGCCGACTTTTCTGGTGAAGTTGAGCGCACACTAAACATGGCGGACGGCGTACTGCTGATTGTAGATGCTCAAGAAGGTCCAATGCCCCAGACAAAGTTTGTTCTTTCGAAAGCTCTCGAAATTGGTCTAAAACCAGTCGTCGTGATAAACAAAATAGATAAGCCGGCGCAACGAGTTGTCGAAGTAGAAGACGAGCTTGCTGACCTTTTCCTTGAACTCGCTACGACAGACGACCAACTTCATTATCCGACCTATTATGCAATTGCTCGTGACGGTAAGGCTTGGGCAACGATGCCAAGGATCCTAGCGAAGCAGGTTCTTTCGCGCCAATCTTTAGTGCCATCCAAGAACATATTCCTGCACCAACAGTAGACAGTGAGGGCACGCTTCAACTGCTCGTTACGAGTCTGCAGTATGATTCATTCCTAGGTAAATATGCTATCGGCCGAGTGTCACGAGGGTTAGCCAAACGCGGCCCCGTCACTCTCATCAAGCGTGATGGTACAATAATTTCATCGAAAATCGAGAAGATATTCGGCTATCGGGGGCTAGGACGTGAAGAAGTCGATGCCGCAATAGCAGGGGACATCGTTGCGCTAACTGGTATCGCTGATGCACATATCGGTGAAACGATTGCCGATAAAGAGAAGCCAGAGGCACTTCCGACCATCGATATCGAAGCACCAACCCTCAGTATGTATCTCGGGCCCAATACGAGTCCGATGAAGGGCAAGGAAGGCGAGTATAATACGAGCCGTCAGATTGGTGATCGACTTAAAAAAGAACTTGAGACCAATGTGAGTCTTCGTGTTGAAGACGATGGTATTGGATTTACCGTATCAGGCCGAGGCGAGCTGCATCTATCAGTTTTGATTGAAACGATGCGCCGTGAAGGATATGAGTTTGAAGTCGGTCGACCACAAGTCGTGACAATCGTTGAAGACGGTATCGAAAAAGAGCCTGTTGAAGAACTTTTCATCGAAGTATCTCCTGAATACGTCGGAGCAATCAGCCAAGAACTTGGTACAAGGCGCGCAGAAATGCGTGGACAAGAGCAGACATCGAGTGGTGCTGCGCGACTCGACTATCTTATCCCGACTCGCTCAATGATTGGACTTCGTAATATGCTCCTCACTGCGACCAAAGGTACGGTTATCATGAATAGCTTACCGCACGGCTATCAGCCGCTTGGTCCGAGGCTCCAGCAGACTCGCAACGGTGTCATCATTGCATTTGAAGCTGGTACGACGACTCCGTATGCACTGCAGACGGCCGAAGCTCGCGGCGAGCTTTATGTCGGTGCAGGCAGGGATGTCTATGCAGGTATGATCGTTGGGTTAAATCGACGTGGCGAAGATATAGAAATGAATGTTTGCAAAGCAAAACACCTAACGAATATGCGTTCAAGCTCAAGCGACGGTGTCGTCCAGTTGACACCGTTTACAAACCTGAGCTTAGAGCAGTGTATCGATTTTCTCGAAGACGACGAACTTCTCGAAGTAACACCAAAGAGTTTACGTTTACGAAAACGCGAGCTAGATCCTAGCAAGCGAAAACGTCAAAATAAGCCATAGCTTTCCACGAGAGGTACTAGACGACTACGTTGTGAGATGAGTCGATAAACTCGACGATGATTTTTTTCTTTTTCATACCTCTCCTTTTTGTTTTGCCACCTTTTTACATCATTATTGTACCCCCGCCTCCTATTAAGCGCAAGCTTTTTTCGGTATAATGTTGTCTATGTTACGACTACCGCGTCCACGGATTCCAAACCCTCAAGATCAGCTAAAGACCAGTATTGCTATTGCTGCCGATACGATGGTTCGAGCAAGACGATCACCCGACGAAGCATTTGGGGAACTTTTTCGTGATGTCCAGGAACGTAATATCTTAGGTGACGGAAAAGCATTTGTCGATTTGGTCCCACGAAAACGCGCCCAGGCAATTCGACAAGAGTACCTGCTTGCTAAAAAGGACCCAAATTTCGATTTACGTGAATTTATAGCACGACACTTCTATGAATTTGCACCCCATAAGGATCGAGAGTCATATCATCCGAAAGACGATACAAATATTGACGATCATATCGAAGCGCTTTGGCATGAGTTGGAACGACGCAATCGCAAACAGCGTGGCTCATTGATGACACTACCGTATCACTACATCGTACCCGGCGGACGCTTTAGTGAGCAATTCTACTGGGACGGCTATTTCATCATGCTCGGGCTCGCGGCAAATGGTCACTGGCGGCGGGTGAGTGGTATGATGAAAAACTACGCCTATATGATTCGCAAACATGGCTTTATCCCCACCGCAAACCGTACCTACTTTCTTAGCCGTTCGCAGCCCCCCTACTTTGCATTGATGGTGAAGTTGCTAGCAAAACACCAGGGAAAACGACGAACCTACCTGGAGTATCTTCCATACATGCTCGCAGAATATCGTTGGTGGCTACGCGGGCGCAATAAATTAGAAAAACAAGAGCACAAAGCTTTTGCCAGACTCGTTGAAATGCCGGACGGATCGCTTATGGCTAGGTACTACGATAACCGTATAACTCCACGACCCGAAAGTCTCCGTGAAGATGTCGAGACAGCGGAGCATGCCGAAGGAAGGGCTGCCGATAGGCTCTATCTCCATCTTCGAGCAGGCGCAGAGAGTGGATGGGATTTTAGCTCACGGTGGTTTGTCGATGATCAGAACATCCGCACGATTCATACCGCAGATATCGTACCGGTAGATCTAAATTGCCTACTTTACATTCTTGAAGAGACGATTGCTGAAAGTTACCGCATGATTAAACAGCCACTGCTTGCACGAAAGTTTGAACGCCTTGCGAAGAGTCGAGCTGATTCGATCAATAAATATTGCTGGAATGAGAAAGAACAGGTCTATGGTGACTATAACTTTCATCATTTTAATCACACCGATAGCATCAATCTCTCGATGGTATATCCCCTCTATGCGAGAATTGCCTCCAAAGAACAAGCAGATGCTGTCGCTAAACGAATCAAAGATGATTTCTTGAAACCTGGCGGCTTAGTAACAAGCCTCGTCAACTCGGGACAGCAATGGGATGCGCCAAATGGCTGGGCTCCACTGCAATGGACAGCCATAGTCGGATTGCGCCACTATGGTCACCATGCACTAGCTGATGAAATCAAAAAACGCTGGATGCATACTAACGAGCGTGTCTTTGAGCGCGAACGAAAGATGATTGAAAAGTACGATGTTGTTCATCCAGACGGAATCGGCGGCGGTGGAGAGTATCCTCTGCAAGACGGATTTGGGTGGACCAACGGCGTCTATGGTGCGCTAAAAGCCGAGGACCGCTAGCGAACCTCGCTGGGTAAAAATCCTTCGTCGGGATTAAAGTCCGCTTGCCACTTGTAGCCTTTGTTGTAGCCAAGATCTTTCATGAGTTTAGTAGGTGCGTTGCGGATGTGGAGCGGTACTTTCGCATCTGGGTATTGTTTTGCGAGCTGCTTTGCTTCACTCATCAGATCGGCAACCTCACGTGATTTACTGCTTTTTGCGAGCGCAGTTGCACAGTGATAGAGACTATAGTTTGCTTCCGGTAGGCCAACGCGTTCAACGGCTTGAAATGCCGCGACGGCTAGAGACAGGGCACCATTACCTGCAAGACCAATATCTTCCGAGGCAAAAATAACCATTCTGCGTGCAATAAATTTTGGATCTTCACCAGCATCAATCATGCGCGAGAGGTAGTACAATGTGGCACGTACATCAGAGCCGCGCATACTTTTTATAAATGCGCTGACGACATCGTAGTGCATGTCACCCGCTTTATCATAGCCAGGCACTTTCTTTTGTGCTGCTGCCTTTACGACGTCCGGCGTGACTTTTTCACCGAAACTCAATGCAAGCTCTAGATTGCCAAGTGCTACACGAGCATCGCCGCCAGATAATTCTGCAAGGTAATCTAGTGCTTTTGGTTGTACCGTTTTCGATTTTTTGAGTAGTTTGAGGGCGTGCTTTAGGATGGCAATAATATCTGGCTTAGTGAGTGGCTCTAGAACAAGTACACGCGTGCGGCTGAGAAGTGGCGTTATCACTTCGAAGCTTGGGTTTTCCGTCGTTGCCCCAATCAGTGTAATCAAGCCCGATTCTACGTGCGGCAAAAACGCATCTTGCTGCGCTTTATTAAAACGATGTATTTCATCGACAAAAAGTATCGTTCGAAGTTTTAGGTTCCAGTTTTGGCGAGCATGTTCTATGACACGTTCGACATCTTTTTTGCCAGATGTTACCGCTGAGAGTTCAACAAACTCTGCATCCGTTTCTCTGGCAATAATCCGAGCGAGTGTCGTCTTGCCGGTACCTGGTGGCCCCCATAATATCAAACTGACTGGCTGTTTATTTTTGACAATACGAGATAGAATCTCGCTATCGCCGAGTAAGTGTGTCTGTCCGATTACTTCTGCGAGAGACTGCGGGCGCATCTGCTCTGCGAGAGGGGTTCTTGCCATAGTATCCTACACCTTTCGTAGTTTGCGTCGAGTAGTCTCTACGGCAAGTGTCTTCAGGTATGCCGGCTTCTTAATTACCAGATCGTGTGCAGGTAAATACCGTAATTCATCGACACCAAATCCACGCTTAAAGACACTCACGCCATAAAATCGATGCTTCGTATCGTCTTCGTCGACGATTCCCCAAAAGTTGTATCGAGTGATCCCACGCTCACGTGCATCGCGCATGGCTTGCATGTGGAGCAGCGGGGCACCAGAGAGTTTTGTTCCAAGCTCTGTGCTGACACCGTAATGATACGATGCTTCATTGCCATAAAAAATCATGAAATTCTGAGCAAGGACTTCACCTTCATGTCTCGCCGTATACAGAACTGCATTACCGGATTTAGCAAATGCTGCGAATTGTTTGTACAAAAAGTCTTCACCAAATGCAACGAACTGATGCCGCCCAGCAGTTTGGAGCTGTATCTCATAAAACTCATGCATCGCCTCAGGGTCGGAAGTAGTTTCAACCGTGATATTGTTTTTTTCAGCCTTCCGAAGTGATCGTCGGAGGCGTTGACGCATACCGTTAACGATTTCCTCTTCTGACTTTGTCAGATCAAGAACTCCGGCGAGCTCGACACTGAGATACATGGGAGCTTTGCGCAAACCAAGATGCTTGAAGAGTGTTTCGGATTTTTGTGATTGTTCAAGCTGCGGTCGGATACGTGCGTACACACAGCCTAGTCCAGAAGCCTGTTCACGGATATCGGATACTAGTTGCTCCACGAGTGTTTTCTTGCTCCAATCAACAATCGGCCCTCCTACAATCTGTAAGTGTTTCCCACGACGTGCTGGTTCAACGTGTCCAGTATAAACACCGCAAAGCCTCTCACCATCGAAGATCCCTCTTCGCAGAACAGTGCGACCGCGACTTGCATGGAACTCACCCCATTGCCACGAGTGCAAAAAGTTCGCTTCTGGATGGCTCGTTACAAATTCGTCCCAAAGCTCTTTAGTATCAATTGTTCGGACTGTATAGGTCATAATCGTCTCCTTTTCTTTCGGGCCCACTCAATAAATCGTGTCAATGCGTAGCGCAGAGGCTTCAAGACGATATCATGTGCCGACAAGTAGGCGACATCCTCGCCACCAAACCCGCGCTTAAATGTCGTCACCCCTGCATAACGGTGATTCGGAACATCGGGAGGTGCGGTACCCCACAGATTTACATAAGGAACATCACTAGATTTAGCATCTAGAATAATTTGCCAGATAATTGCATAGGCGCCAGGCTCACGGCGAGCATCTGCCGTTGAAGCTGCTTCAAAATAAGCCATTTCATTTCCAAAGCGGAGCACGAGCGCAAGATTGAGCAAATTTCCATCTTTCGAAGCACGGTATAGTTGTGCATCTTCGCCAAAATTACGACACACAGTTTGTAGAAATTTTAACGTTGGCGGATAAAAGTTTTGACGTGAAGCAGTTTCTGCTTGCAGTGTATGGAACTGCTCAATGAACTCAAGAGGCTCAACCTGTTCGACGATCACGCCTCGCTTAGCCGCTCGCCTTACTTCGTATCTGGTTTGTTGTCGCATATTTTCGAGCAATGTCTGTTCGTCTTGTCGTACATCAATGATTGATGTGTGGTCGGCGGCAACGTGCATTAGCGCCGGTTTTGCATGGAGCCGTAGCATGAGTTGATGATTTTCTGGTGAATCGGGTAGTTGCGGCCTCATCCTGATGAATGCGCAGCCATGTTTACTCCCAAGATCGCGCAACTCTGCCACTACCGCATCCACGAGCTGAGTGTCCTGCCAATGTATCAACGGGCCAGCGGGTACCTCTAGATACTTACCACGCTTTGCGTCTTTTACTATGCAACTCATTGCGCCGATGATCTCCTCATCACACAAGATAACCTGTCGTATGATTATATGGCCGAGCTGTTCGTTCGTCTCACCCCATTGCCAAGATTGGAGAAGATTCGCATCGGAAAATTTCTTTAATGCTTCATTCCACTGCGATACGTCAGCGCTAACAAATTTATACATATTTCCTCACGATTGCTGCTATTGCCGCGGTGTCTTCCGCAGTTATTTCAGCGTGTGTCGGGAGATTTATCACATGGTTTGCAAGCCAGACCGACTGAGTACAGTCCTGTTCGGGGTACTCGATATCTGCATATTTACGAGCAGGCCCGATGGGTGTGTCATACCACGTATCGGAAAGCTCATACCCGGCTTCATGAAGCTCATGTAGAGCTGCTTGGCGTTCGCGTACAGCAATCGCTCCGCGGATCGTACTGTTGGTGCTTAGTAACTCATCGCCGAGGTACTGCTGATACGCGTGCATGTTTTTTTCACGGTGCTCATTGAGGGTGTCAAGCATTGCCAAACGTCGAAGTGCTAGTTTGGCTTGCCAATGCGGCAGCCGCTCGGCTCGATCGATGCCACCCTCGGCAGATCGTACGGCCATGCCAGTTTTGTACATTGCCACAAGCAGAGCTTTGCCGAGCCCTATTTCATAAAATCTCCGTACCTTCCAGGTCAGTATAGGATAGATTCGATCCCGCAGTTGATTGAGGATCGAGGGCGATGCGCTCGGTGGCTGCATTGATCGATTTAATTGTGGTGAACGGACAATAAGCGCACCACCGTTGACGACGTCCAATACTTTATCGCGACCAAACGAGAGCATCACGATATCCCCAACGGTACCAGTTTCTCGTCCATCGGGGTATGACTGGCCAACGCAGTGGGCAAGATCTTCGATAACGAGTACATTATGGCGATGAGCGGCGGCTTCTATGGGCGCAATATCGATCGTATGCCCATACGTATTCTGTACGACGACAGCACTGATATTAGAGTGTTTTTTTAAGGCCTCTTCAAATTCAATTGCAGTAAAATGTGCCGTATCCTGGTGAACATCTAAGTATATCGGCTCGGCACCGGTGGCAGTTATCGCCTCAACGACGACCGAGCAGGTCATTCCGTTGATTGCAATCTTAGAAACCCCATCCTCATTGCCGAGTTGCACTGCCTGAGAAAGTGCATTTCGTCCTTTGGAGTACAAGTAGGCATGCCCACCATACCGTTGTTCAAGTAATTTGGTGAGTTGCTTACTATCAGTTTTTGAACCGAGCGTAAATAGCTGATTCCACGCCCAGTCGAAATCGTAGTTGGATCCGAGTGCCTGAAATTTCATGTAGGCGACTCCAGATAGTCAGCAATCGCATCGGCAAGTTCTGTCGGGTGAGTACGATATGGTGCATGTCCCCAATCATCCATGATTCGAAGCTGTGGTTTTGGCAGCAACTTCTGCAATTTTTCGGCTAGGGCTGGTGTCGTCGTCGTGTCGTTTGTGCCGTAGAGTAGATACGTCGGTGTCAAAATGCCAGAGGGATCGAAATCTTTGTCGCTCGCGAGCATGTTCGCTAGCGTCTGTTTCATATTGTCTGGAGCGTCATTGTAGTCACTGCCAAGAAGTCGATATACAATTTTGCGAAGGTACGGGACGTGCTTTAAAACAGCAAAGATTTTTGAGAGTACACGAAATACCTGTCGTTTTTTAGATAAACGTTTCGACTCTACTTCGATGCCTGCGCTGGCTAGCAAAATCAACCGCTCGAAACGGTTTGGATGTGCTGCAAGATAATGCATCGCAATGCGTCCACCGTTCGAGTGACCGAGCACAAGAGGCTGGTCGATACCGGCAAGTTGTTCGTCGAGCCAATCTACATAGCCGGAAATTGTCCACACCTTGTCGCTTGGCGCAGTCAAGCCTGGCACGCTGAGCATGACTACATCAATATCACGTTGCTTGAGCGTATCGATAGTTGCTTGCCATGGCGCAACAGAGTATGCCCAGCCATGAATAACGTAAAGGGTTTTGCTCACGATAGTCCTCGCTTTTTTCGTCTACTGCGGGCTGCAGGTTCCTGCCGAGCTAGCAGCGTGCGATCAGTCTCTGGATTTGCGAGCAGTTTCTCGACAAGCCACTCCAAGTACTGACTACCTTTGAAGAGCAGCGTTTCACCGCCATGCAATTCACTATGAATATAGTCATATGCTTGCAGCGGTGTATCAAACGATGCAACTTGAAATTTTGTTTCGTCTCGCAGTAGCGGCAGGGTGTGCTGCTTTAGTCGTCGGCCAATAAGTATCACGCGTTCGACATCTGCCTGGAGTATGCGGTGAGCCAATTGTTCGTGCTGGTCCTGTTCGCTTTTGCCTTGTTCAATCATGTCGCCTAACACCAACCACTTGTGAGGTACTTCCATGCTATCGAGAGTATCAATCATCGACACCATACTGATTAAGTGCGCATTGTAGCTGCTGTCAATCAGATTTGTGGAGTCGATGCCAGGGAAGTAGCTACTTCGACCCGGGGGCATAGTGAAGCCTTTCATGCTGTAGTCAATTTCCCAGCCGAGGTAGTGGAGTAACTTACTAAGAAGCGTCAACTGAAGAGCGGTTTCTTTGGGCATCGGATAGGCAAACGTGTATTCGTGGTCGTCTTCAAAGCTAAATACTGTTTTATTTGGTAGTACAGTGTAACTCTTCAGGGTGTCGATGGATGCGAAGTCAGTGCGTACGCGTATTTTTTCGAGGGATTTTCGAATCAGTGGCTCATCACCGTTTGCGATGATGTACTTAGCTGTATATGTTGCTAGCTGGGCGAATTCGTGGGCTATTGCTTCCTCGACGTTCGCAAACTGACCGCTAGCTACTTGCTTGTCGAAGTAGACGGCATGACTATTGCCGACACTGACCCAAAGTGTGACTTCTGGATGCAACCACGATGCGATAAACTGCACTTCATCTGGCCGTTCACCATCGATTTCTACTACATAGTATTCTCGTTTGTAGGTGTGTGTCATTGCACGCCACGGCACGGCGAACAGCAGGTAGAGCCAGCGGAGCTTCGAACCGGTGATACCGCGCAGACCTACGATATCGAATGCAATACCAAACGCAGAGTTGGCGTTGTGAGAGTAATGTGCCCGTTTACCCAGCTGATTTTCAATCAAATGCAGCATCGTCGTTTTTCCAACTGAACCAGTTACTGCAATGATTCGAGGGTTCCACCGTTGCAAGCTTTTGTTTGCCCACCAGCGAAAGTAACGGGCCACTATGAGGTACGCTTTTCGTTTAAGCAAACTGAGGGAAATCATTACTTAAAGTATACACGATTTGAACTGATTATGCTCCTCTGGCATGCTATGCTAAGTACAGTAAAACAGGAGAAAATCATGGAATTTACAATCATTGTAATAGTTGCGCTAGTAATTTTGGTGCTCAGTGGTATCAAGATCATCAATCAATACGAGCGAGGGGTAGTGCTGACACTGGGACGATACACGGGAACACGTGAGCCTGGTCTTCGGATTGTGATTCCTGTATTTCAAAAACTCATACGCGTCGATGTACGCTCGACCCCTATCGATGTCAGTAAGCAAGAGGTGATTACCAAAGATAACGTGACCGTCAGTGTCGATGCCGTCGTCTACCTCCGCGCCGTCAAGCCAGATCGTGCTGTGCTAGAGATTACAAATTACATCTATGGCACAAGTCAATTTGCACAGGCGGCTCTCCGCGATGTGATCGGCAACGCAGACCTCGACGACGTGCTGACCAAACGTGACGAGATGAGTAGTCAAATCAAAGAAATTGTTGATGCTCAGACCGACGTATGGGGAATCGATGTTGAAGCGGTGAAAATCCAAAATATCGAACTTGGACAAGACATGAAGCGCGCTATGGCCAAACAAGCCGAGGCAGAGCGCGAACGCCGAGCAGTAATCATTACCGCAGAAGGCGAAAAAGCCGCTGCTCAATCAGTCGCTGACGCTGCTGCGATGTTATCAAAGACTCCTGGCGGTATTGCTATTCGCACGCTCCAATCACTCGAGAAAATATCTATGGAGCCTAGCCAGAAAACTTTGGTATTGCTGCCAAGCGAACTCGCGAGCTTCAAAGATATATTGATGAAATAGCAAAATAAAATACGCACTCGATTTCTTGGGTGCGTATTTTGGTGCGGGTGAGGAGAGTCGAACTCCTGTCTCAACCTTGGGAAGGTCATATAATAGCCGTTATACGACACCCGCGTCCTGCTAATTATAGCAAATGAAAAATCTCACCTATACAGTGAGATTACATTTGCATGAAAATAAAATACCCCACTTTCGTGAGATATTACATTTGGTGGCGCCACCTGGACTTGAACCAGGGACACAAGGCTCTTCAGGCCTCTGCTCTACCAACTGAGCTATAGCGCCGCGTCCATTGCAGTATAGAGTAAAGTGGCATTTTTTTCAATCCATCTCAGCGGTCGTGGCCCAATATTTGATATGCTGCTATAATTTATGTAGTACTACTTATAATAAAGTACTACGAAAAAATAGAGAATCATTATGGTACTTACAACTACAGCTCATCAATCCTGCGAAACGACGATGAAATTACTCGGCGATTTTTGGACGTTGCGCATCATCGATGAACTTCGCGACGGATCACTCCGCTTTTGCGATTTGCAGCGTCGACTCGGTGGCTTAAATCCCGCAACACTGACCAATCGTCTCAAGACACTCGAAGAGGCGCATGTTATCGTCCGCGCCGAAGAAACCTTCGATAAGATATCTGTAGCCTACTCGCTGACAGAACTCGGCACCGAAGCACTACCAGTGATTGCCGCACTCGATGCCTTCGCCGATAAATCAAAAATCGCGAGCTCATAACTCCTTATATAGCCACCCTCTAGCGACATGTTCGTATAGTGGTGGTATTTTATTTTGACTGGGTGTATTATCTGAGTAGCATACGCGGCAAAGTCGCGACGCGAGGAGGCGACATGGACAAGCAAAGATCAACCATAGTGAAAGTGGCTTCAGTTTTGCTGATACTTTGTGCAGCGGCAGCTCTGTTTGTGGCAGAGTCGGCGTATTGGGTAAACCATACGATATTCGACCAAAAAAACTTCAGTACAATCGTTACACAACAGCTAACAACAAGCGAAAGTAGAAAAGCAATCGCGACAACTGTCGTCAACCGTGCACTCGAAGATCGGCCTGTTGCCCAGCGTCTCTTTGGCGAGCGAGCCATAGCGTTGGTCAGTGGGTTGCTCGATTCTGACGCAAGTCGTCAAGCGATCACCGCATTGAGCACTAAGACATATGCATATGTGACAGCATCCAAATCGTCAGGACATCACTATCGATTTATCGAGTATAAAATCAATCCTCGATAAGCTAATTCGTCGTTGCTCAAACACAAGGTGCTGGAGAAAAGCTCATTGCAGCGGATAACCAGATACCAGACGAAATTATAGTGCTGCGAAGCGATAGTGTACCCGATCTTTCGAAAGCTGTACAAACTATGTTGTGGCTCGGGCCAATCATGTGGCTGTCGTCCATCGGGCTCTTTGCCGGCTATCTGTATCTCAACCGCAAGAGATTTGCTCACAGCGTGTACGTTGTCGGCATCACCATCGCCGTTGTAGCCGTCATCGGTATCGTATCGGTTCCATTTATCCCGCCACCACTGGCCGCTGGCGTGCCAAATATTGACTTACGTCCACTTGTCACAGGAATGAGTAGTGAATTCCTCGCGCCATTTACCGCTCAAATGTACTACCTATTGGCATTTAGCTTGCTGTCGATGCTTGTCTTTAGCCAGCGCAGGGCGATTGTGCGTTCAGCACGACGCGCGACAAACTTTGTGGGTGAAAAAATGACAGGATCCAGCAATGCCGAGGGTACACCGTCACCGAAAAAAAGTCAAACAAGAGGTAGGTGCACTTCAACTAAGGGATATAGCACGAGATATAAATTTGGTCTGGTTGCTAAACTTATCAAATGGTCTCTTGTACTTGAACTACAGTGACCGCGATATATAAATTTAGTCATCGCATGGTTGCTAAACTTATCGAATGGTCGGCCTTAACTACTTACTCATCTCGTGGCCAGATGAGTAAGTAGGATAGTTCCATTCGTTTTGCCATTGTCGCATTTGATCAATCTCACTTTCCTGAGCGGCGATTATCTCGTTCGAAAGCTGCTTTATCTCCTGATGCTTCGCATTCTCCGCAGATAGTTTCGCCATATCGACTGCAGATTGATGATGGTCGATCATATTCGCTATGAATGCACTGTCATATGCATCGCCTGATTTTGATTTGAGCTGGCTCGTCATCTCGCTCATATCTGTAACTGGCTTATCGAATGATGTCGCTGCCATAGAGACCAATAGTCCGCCCAAGAAAAAGCCGATTATTCCAAATAGTAATGATTTTGTTTCCATAGTTACTCCTTATCGAGAGACTAATCGTTGCACTGCGCCGATAAGTTCATCCGTCTTAGCTTTCTGTTCATTTTGATCCGATGTATTAAGCATACAATGATGCGCATGGTCACGCAGGAGCTCCACTGCGACCTTATCAAGTGCTGCCTGAGCGGCACTCACTTGAGTAAGTATGTCGATGCAGTATGTATCCTCTTCGACCATACGAGCGATACCGCGTACTTGACCTTCAGCTCGTTTCAGCCGCTTAATTATTTGATCTTTGTTCTGGTAGTATCCAGGATTGGTGTGATTGTTCGTCATCATGTCTCCTTACTGGTTATGCCTATGGTATTTCATTACGAGTGCGTGCCCTTTGCCTTTGGTTAATAGGTATCTGTTGACAGGAAAGGCAGCGAGAAATGCAATGGCAAGCGAGATCGGCATAGCGATCCAAAAGATGGGGTTTACTAGTCCGGCAGACATTGCGCCTGGAAACACAGCCATAACGGCATTATCTACTACTTCCATCGTAGCTATGGAGAGGGTATCGGCTGCAAATACTATACTGAGCGCTGCGAGAAAGCCAAGTCCGGCTTTTCTAAGCGGCAGCGTTGAAAGCGTGAATCCGAAGACGAATGCAAGAAGGGTAGATAAAACTATTGTTTCTAGTATGCCCCAGCCCAATACAGCCCCGATTATCAGCCCAGTGATTTCACCAATTGCACAACCAGTTAAACAGTGCAGGGTAGCGTTTGCGGCCATACTATTGAGGTTTTGACTATCATGCATTGAGGTATCTGCATGTTCGTGACCGCTATGGTTTACGTTTTGGTGATTCTCGTTGTGTTTATGCTCTTCTATTTTGCTCATAGTTATCCTCCTATACCCCCCTAGGGTATTAGATTTTGGCGACCATGTCAACTGAGTTTGTCTAATCTTGTTGACACAGTTTTACTACTAAGTGATACTATATAGCAGTAGTAAGTATTACATAGTAGTAAAGGACATACGTTGAAAAATATTACTGAAATGCTAAAAGGCGTACTCGAAGGCTCGGTACTCGAAATTATTAGTCGAAAGCCTACCTACGGATATGATATTACTCAGCAACTCAAAAATCTCGGCTTCGATGACGTCGTAGAAGGCACTGTATATACGATCCTTGTACGTCTCGAAAAGAACGGGTTAGTCAGTATCGAAAGAAAACCCTCTGAAGTCGGGCCACCGCGAAAGTTTTATAGCCTAACCGATGCCGGCACAGATGAACTCACCCTGTACTGGAAAAAGTGGGATTTCGTAGCAAATAAAATCAATGAACTAAGGAGCAAATAAATGAGTAAAATCGCTAACTTCATAATCGGGGACTTTCAAGAAAAGAAAAAATATCGAGCTACAGAGAAGCGAGCTAAGGCTCTCCCGGATGACTACGCAAAAGCATACAAGGAGATCAAACATTATTTGTGGAACACATCGGGGATATTAACAATTGAGCCCCTAGTACTTCTCGTAGATTTATTCGAAGAAGCTGCCGCCAATGGCAAATCAGTACTCGAGGTTACGGGCAGGGATGTCGCAGCATTTGCCGATGATTTCGTAAGTGATGAGAGTTCATACAAAAATCAGCAACGCAAAAAATTGAACGACAAGTTCAACTAAGCGAATTGATTAGTAGGTACAAAAGCCCTCTACCTGGAAATCTTTCCCATATAGTACTACCCTGTGTGCATGTCGGTTACTAGCATAGCCTGAGATAGGATGATAGGCTCAGAAACTTATCCAACTATTCTTCCAACTTCATTTCATGCGGTTTGTCTGACTAGTTTGTGCCAGTCGGGGGCGCGTTGTCGGCTTGAGCATCCTTGGCGCTATCTACGGTAGCCTGAGCTTGGCTCTTTTGAGCATTTGCGTCAGCTTGCCGTTGTGCCTCGTTGGCTTGTACTGTCTTTTGTAGAGAATTTACCGAATCATTTATGGAGTTGATGGATTCGTTTATTGCCTGATTCTGCTGATACTGGTTGTAAGCCAGACCCAATATGATAAATAGTGCAATTACCAGCAAAATGCTCATTGTGACGGCAACCCAATTGGTTGATTTAGTATCTGTTGAACTCATGCAAACCCCCTTACTTAGTTAGGCATATTGTAGCAGAAAGATCAGGCTACTGGGCGATGATTAATATTTCGGAGCGGCTTAGATTGATATCGCCCGCTGAAAATCAATTCTAAACGCTGCTCACCAGTCTAATCTTCCTGGTACAGCACAAGTAATGTATTTCTGGAGTAATTAATGCCTTTGATGACACTTTGAAGCTCAGCGTGAAAAGCACCATTGGAAACCATCGCTCCCTTGGTATTTGTATCATAGCGCTGATTATTACCGTAGAGATCGGTTACCTTGCCACCCGCTTTTTTAGCGTGCGGTTTAGTAATCTCGAGTTCGTGCCAGTAATCGTCCACTCACTTATCTAACAAAAAAAGGAATTACCTCCTGAACGCAGTAAGCCTTAGTGACCATGCTGTGGTATGTTATATGCTACGAAGTTAAAAACGCCACTACTGTCAAAAGAGTATTTTTTCTAAGAACCACCAAAGCTATCTATGCGGATATCTTTGATGTCGATACCCATGTCGATCAACAGATGTTCGGTCTATTCTATCATCGCCTGAAGGCATGCTGGGTGTTAGACAGCAATGCTAGCCCAAGTAACCAAGACTAAGCCTTGCTCCTGGATATACTGCTTAATCTCAGGACTACAAACAGATCTAAGCTCTTCTTCGCGTGGGTCGCTGTATGAGCTATGTTCACGCAAGTAATCATCTGAATACCCAACGTGGGTCATCAGCTCGCTATATCCCTCTGTCACCTCGTCAATGCTATGCTTTAGCTGAGCAACAGAGCCGTCATGCGAGTGTACGCCAAACGAGCCTATATGCTTCGCGTCGAAAAGTACGGATTGGTATATGATTAGCTTTAGCGTACGCTTCCAAAGCTTCTTGTATCCCCGCATCTATCACGCTGCGTTTATGGGTGTCTAATGATCGGGGCCTTTGCCTACGATAGCAATGAACTTTTCAATCTGCCTTTCGAGCTCGGTCTCAACATTCGCCCCGGTTGCAAGCTCAAAGTGTAGTCCAACCGACAGATTAGGAAACTTAGTTAGGTCTTTTGCTTCGTGAGCAGCAATACCATCTACCATGACAGAAGTGCTCGTAACTATACCGTTTGTATGGGCTTCAATAATACCTTTGTTGATGCTGAAGCTATAGCCAAAGTCATCGGCGTTTACGATTAAATACTTACTCATCTAAACCGAAGCTCTCTTTTCCAGTATCACTCCTCCGTCGATAACTATCGGCTCGCTACCTATTGTGGTGACACTGTCGCCGTCAATCACGACAGCTGAATCGTCGCGCAAGCCATAAACTTTACCCATAAAGTTACCAACAGCCTCTAGCAAGCTCTCTTTTCTATTCGGAAAATCAGGCGAAGTCCAGGTGCGGCATTATAGACAGGTCAACCAGGCCGACGATACTGATCTTATGTTCCATCCACTATCTTCGCCATAAATAAGCCTGTATGCATCAGCATTGATGCGTTTTCCGACCACCATCGAGCCTGCGCTGCTACCAACATATACTTTTGTTTCAAGCAGTTTTGGTAGGAGCTTATCGAAGCCTGTTTTTTGGAATACGCTCATAAGATAATCGGTATCTCCACCAACTACGAAGATAACATCCTTATCAGCGAGGCGAGTCTCGACTTCCTCGATTGGCAGTGCAAGCAGATTGACAATGTCAATCTCGGCACTAAAGTTAGTTGCTACAGAGTTAAGATTATCTAGGACCCAACGCTTATCGCCATCTTCAACCGCATATGCTTCATTGATAATACCTATAGATATTTCGTCTTGCGGTTTGCCAACTAACTTCACGCATGCTTCCACGGTGTTCGGTGTGTGGAATCCTTCGGAGCACAAGACAAATTTCATAGTTTTATCATAACAGAGGTTAGAATGTATTAACACTATCGAGGATTTCTCTTTTTTGAAGTGGCCTTGAGTTAGAGGAAGCAGCTAATCAAACCAATTAAAAAACCGAGCACAAGGCTCGATGTTTTAATGTTGACTCATTGCAAACATCTGCGATAGAGCAAATAGGCAACACGAGGTTGAAAAATCTTGCTTCGCTATTTATCCTTTCACAGACGCTTTTTTATAAATCTTGAACGCTTCGATAAAGCCTTCAGGAAAATCATCAGGTTTTCGACGCATACGCTCGCTAAGCTCGTCAATAGCTACCCACTGAAAATCCGTAACTTCATCATAATCTATTTTTACTTCGCCATCATACACGCCTGTAAATATTTTATTGAAACGTTTTTTGATTTTATGCTCGTCGTTCTCTTCAGAATAGAAAGTAGCGACTTCGTTAAGCGCTACTCCCTCAATTCCCATTTCTTCAGCTAACTCCCTAAAGGCAGTGACTCTATAATCATCGCGCTCATCAACGTGGCCTCCTGCAGTCTGATCCCATAGGCCAGGCAAATCAGACATTGTGTCTGCTCGCCTCTGAAGTAACAGTTCTCCCTTGGAGTTTTGTAAGAATACTCTTGAAATACGGACTCTTATACCATTGTCCACAGCATTTGCTATTGAACCTGCTCCGATAACTTCATCATTTTCATTAACATACGTTACGTTCATAGCTAAATCATAACAAAAAGAGACCATATTGGTATCGAATTTTAGAGAATTGGCTTTGATGGTGCGGGTATGGAGGCTCTACACACCTGACCGCCTGTGGCGGGCTGGCGATCTAGGCGATTGTCTATTTTGAAGAAACTGGAGTTAGAAATTTCATCAAACCACGAAAAAACCAGCCGCGAGGGCTGGACTTTTCGTGGTGCCACATAGCCGACGTATTTCAATCTCTCGATACTCAATATATTGATTCCCGTCAACTCGTTGAACTAGCGCGACTTTTTGATTTAGACAGCAATTTAGTTAGTAGCAAAAAGTCTATTACGCAATGCGAACAACTGGTTATATAATGTGAGGACCATGAGGCCAAAGAAGTTATTTATAGTGCAATCTTTTATATCCAATGCTTTGGTGATATATCCTTTATACGCAATCATGTTTACTGAACGTGGTGGTCTTAGTATTAGTGATGTCAGTATCTTGTTTGCCATTTGGACTGCCGCTGCTCTCGTATTTGAAATACCGACAGGACTGATAGCTGATAAATTTCCTCGTAAATATATCTTGATTTGTGGAGAACTAGTCAATGCCGGAGCATTTTTAATATGGCTGTTTATGCCTACATTTTTGGGTTACGCTGTAGGCTTCGTTATGTGGGGAGCTGCGTATGCCCTTAAGTCAGGTGCTTACCAAGCCCTTGTGTATGATGAACTTGCTGACGAGGGGCAAAGCCGAGAATATACAAGAATGATGTCTCGCATAAAGGCTGCCGAGTTTTCAGGAATGCTGCTAGCGTTCATAAGCGCCTATTTACTAAGTATCAATGGCGTAAATTATAAGGTGCTCCTTATAGTTAGCATTGTTACAGCTATAGCCTCTGCATGTCTGTTAGTGCTACTACCTAACGTAAAAAACCGACCAACCGACATGATAATAGAATCTCAACCAAAACTCCTCAGACGAGCACTGAACGCGGTTATGTATAATCAGCGCATACGCATCATTACTGCATGGCTCGCAATTGTTGCAGGATTTATCGGGTGGTACGAAGAATATACGCCGCTCTTTGATTCAACTGCAGGGATTCCTACCAAATATATTCCTCTCGTTATCTCGGGCGCCTTAGTACTAAATATTATTGCGAGTCTGACTGCTCCTCGCTTTGAGAGCGATGGTAGGCTCTCCAAAGCCGTGCTTATATTTGGCGCCAGCCTCATGGTGATATTTTCTACGCTCGGCTGGTGGTTACCGCTCATCGTACTTCTTGCTCACGGTGGGCTTATTCTTCTCAGAGTCCTGCGTATATTGCTCGATGCCGAGCTACAGCATGCAGCAGACGGAACGATGAGGGCAACTCTTGGTTCGATTGCTGGACTGCTGAGTTATCCTGTAACCATTGGAGTGGCGTTATCATTTTCGACTCTAAGCGAACAGGCTCAAGGCTTCGTGCCATTCCGTTGGATAGGCATCGCAATACTGATTAGTGGAGTTATTTTGCTAATAAACACGAAGATAGCTATAAAAAATAATCAGAGATCAGACTTTGCTGAATAGTTAGTAACTATAGTTAATAACATTGCCGAGGGGCAAATGGTGCGCCATAAGCTACGATGCTAAAACTTTACTTACTTGGAAAAATACTTCGCTATTGAAGTAACGTCCGCTTTGGACAGGCCGCTATCAAGTGCATCAGCGTAGTCTCGCTGCGTTTCCCTTAAGAGGTCGAACTGAATACTATATTGTTCGGTCATCTCCTGAGCATAGCGTAGGTCTTTCTCTAACCACTGTACGGCAAAATTTACATGGTCAACTTCCCAGTCCTTACTATCAAGTACTAACTTTGTGGAAGGACTTAGCGGCCCCATGTTCCCGTCGATAAGTGCGTGAGAGAATAATTCTTTATCGACACCAACTTTTTCCGCCAAATTAAGAGCTTGCCCGATAGCATTCATATGAATACCAATGAGAGAGTTCAAAATAAGCTTAAAGCGCATGCCTGTACCCATATCTCCAAAGCGATAGATTTTTTCAGAGATTATTTTTAAGTCAGAGCGAATGGATTCAAGGACATCTTCTTTACCGCCAATAAGTAACCGCAATGTGCCATTTTCTGCACCAGCCCGGCTTCCTGTAAGCGGCATATCTAAAAACTGAAAACTATTTTCTACACAGAGTGCGATTAATTCATCCGTCCAGTTTATAGATAGCGAAGATGAAACAATGAGTACTTTACTAGTAGTGGCTCCTGCTAGTATCCCGTCATCACCTGTCCACACACTCTTTGAAGCAATGTCGTCAGATACGCATTCGATAATAATATCACTTAACTCTGTTACTTGCTTTGGAGTATCTGCTACCACGGCTCCCAGGTCTTCCAGAGGTTTAAGTCCTAGTGGACTCCTATTCCACATAGTAACTTCATAACCACTCTTTAAGAAGTTTTGGGCCATTCCAGACGCCATAATTCCCGCCCCAATAATGCCAATCTTTTTCATATGTCTATTATAACAAAAAAGACGGTTCTACCCGTCTCTTATGGTTCATCTATGGTGCAGCATCGTTGACGTATTTCAAACAGCTGCTATTGATGCACAAGAGGATTATAAGCTAAAACACCTGGCCGAACAATTCCAACTATCAAGCACTTTGATATAGCCACGTTTCAATTTTTAAACGTAGGTACAGGGGGTATTCCCCCTCACTCTTATCAAAATTACACTCCGCCGTGTAAGTACCCAATTTGTGGGGCTAGATTTGCCAAGCGTTTTTGGCGGTTACTAACGTAAGGCTGGGTGCTTGATAATGTACTTATCTATCTTGTTTATATACACCTGTTCGCTCAAAAGTTCACAGACTTTTCTAAACCAAAGCAAGTCGCCAGAGTAGTTAGACTTTCTCGACTTGTTATATAGCCTATTTAGTAAACGTATCCTGTCAGCCGTCGTTTGTGCCTTAATGTACTTAGAGGCAACGTCAACACTGAGATGAGGTACTGTATTATCGGTTATTGTCTTTAAGCGTGGGTCGTTTTTCATCGTATTGTCGTATAGTCTAGCCCATCGCTTACCTAGTGGGAAACCACGCTCTTTTTTACTTGCCGACAAAACCAGTCTTTGAGTTTCGTCATAGACTTTTTGTTTCTTCATATTCTTGACGTTCGCAGACATTTTATTATGCTCGTCAAACATCCAGTATTTTTCAAATTTCAACCGACTATCAAAGATTTTTGTCTTAGATGAGTTAAGCGATAAAGCAGACTTATTTAACACTTCTGCGGCAGCGTGAACTACCTTTTCGGCACTAGCTTTGTCGTTACACATAATCAACATATCGTCGCAATAACGCACGTAGGTACAATCTAGCTTTTTGCAGATTGCGTCAAACTCTTTATCAAACTCGTAAAGAAAGTAGTTAGCTAATAGCCTTGAGCAATCTGATGTTTCGTCTTGCGGTAACCCTTTACCCTGATAATTATATTTGTACGAGAACGAGTTAACACCTTGGAGTAACTTGAATAGGATGTTTACGACTGACAATTTACTATCGTCAAGGCAAGACCGAACCTTATTTTCCAGCAGCCGTAAGTCTATATTGTCGTAAAAGTTGGCAATATCAGTCTTAACAAATACTGTTTTCTTTTTATTGCGGTCAAAATAGTTTTTAACGGTTTCGTTAAACTCGCCCCAACTAGGAAACCAGCTATATGAAACCGTGTATTTCCCAACTGAAATGTCGTCTATATCAATAAAGTCATACTTTCTACGGTCATTATCTTTCTTCTTGGCAGTCGTTAAAACTCTATACGCTCCAAATGTTTTAACTGACTTAGGCTTAGTTGCCAGCAAACTCTCTTCAATTTCTTTAACGAGGTAATGATACAAAAGATTATCCGTCGCCGTTAAAACAGGGATAAACCTTGGTACTAGGTTGTGCTTCGGAATTGAGTAAACACCTATTGGTCGCATTGGATGATAGTGTCCTGCGTTTACCTTGGTGTGAATAGCATCAATTACCATCTCAAAATCATCGTTGACCCGAAAACCAAGTAAGCTGTTATTAACAATGTACTTATAGTTTTTTGGCGTTACTTTCTGGGTCAGGCTATCTTTTGCCAGAATTTCTTGGTCATTCGCCATTTTCGGCTTCTTGCTGCAAATCAAACTCTGCAATCTTTCGTACGCACGTACCGTTATCGCCCATTTCAAACAAGCCAATTCTAGTAAATGTACCGTCAAAGCCGTTGAGAGCGGGCAGCACCATTTCGGCATCAGCTTTCTCTTCACTCAAGCGAGTAAAAGTTATGTGAGGACGAAACAGCTCGCCGACAGGCTTATATCCGTATTGTTCAAAGTTCGCCAATGCCAGCCCCGTTGCCTCAAGCATACGAGCCTTATCTTTTGCACGCATACCATCACGAATAGGATTTAGTGCAGCAATCACTTGCTGTTGTAGCCTTGCGAGCTGTTCGTTTTTGCCATACTCAACATCAACAAATCGTTCCGCTTGATAAAACCGCTCTGCACTTAGTGATGGGGCATCAAACTCAGCAGCAATGCCAGCTAACACTTCCTGCACACGCTCTAAGTCAGCTTCTTTCAGCTGCAACATATAGAGGGATGCGTGAGGGAAGTATTTACCAATCTCTAGAGTGAATAGACTGCCGTGCGTTTCTAATAGCTTGCTCGCTACTATCGCTTTTTCTGCCAATTCTTCGCTAGGCAAAATGACCACATCATACGGCAAACTGCTCCCTACTTGGCTCACGATATAATCCGCTCGTTATTACCGTTGATTATGATAGCCTCACCATCACGAAGTGCCTTGAACAGAATGTGATTATCTGCGAAGTATTCCACGCATTTATTTATGTCATCTGACTCAGGATGGTCGGATTTGTAATGTGGTGCTATTGCGTAGCTAAGAACGTTAACCCCATCCCAAACAACTTCTTTGTCATAACCCTCAGCCACGTCGTCTTTCGGGTCAACAAGTTCAATACCCCGCAAGGACGGTGCCAATACGCATATACCCGCACTAAAGCCACCGTAGGCTGCTGTATCATTTTGTAATAGTTCAGTAAGTAAGTTATCAAAGCCGCTCTGTTTATACGCTCGCCTAAGCAAGAAAACATTACCGCCTCTTACCCAGAAATAACCAAAATCTGCAACTGCATCTTTCAGCTCATTGGGTTTCCCGAAGTAGTTACGTAAATCTAGCTCCTCAGGCTGTAGCCCCAAATTATTTAGCCCGTCAGTCTCTCTTTGTAGTCGTTCTGCACGGTTTTCGGGTAGAGTGTTGTCTTGGGCGTTCATTATGATTGCAGTTCGCTTGTTTTCACCAATCAATGGCAGCATTTCCTCTGGATTGTTGCCTAGCCCATAAGATGAGAGGTAAAGTCTCATTTTTGCTCCTTTCGCATCATTTCAATTTCAGGTATCTGAGTATTACCGTACACATTGCCCTCGTCAACAACAGTACTTTCTGTTTGCTCAAAACCGAAACGCTTGTAAAAATCTATAGCGTTTTGGTTATAGCTGGCAACTCGCAGATATATATTATTTTCATCACCATTGTGCCAATCAAGTATCTTCTGCATCAATTTACTGCCCACGCCTGAGCCTTGAGTTTCAGGAAGTACATATAAAGCACCCACGTGTCGTTTACCATCAATAAAGCCTGGTGCTGCTAACCCTACGACTTTGCCATTTGTGCGTGCTACAAAAACAGCACCCGACCCATCGTCAGCCTCAATCCTTTTACGCCAATTCTCAATGTTCTGCGGGATACGTTCGCCATTCTCTCCCTCAGTACGCAATCTAATGTCTTCCTCGGTAATACCAGCCTCAGTATTTGGATAAGTAGCCATCCAAGTACGCCTTAGTAAATCGGATACCGCCTCGGCATCTTCGGGTATTGCTCGCTCTATCAGTGCTGCTTGGCTATCAAACTCTGATTTTGACATAGTTGCTTCACTCATTTCTTTTTCTCTAACAATTTCATTACATCTTCACGCCTGTAGCGTCTGTCACCACGTGTGCCAAAACGAACGGCAACCAAATAACCTTTTGCATCCCACGCTCGCAACGTGTTTGGATGGCAATTCAGCAGCTCACACGCTTGCTTGAGTGTAAGTAGCTTCGGCTCTTTTTTCTCTGATTGTGTCATACTATAACTATACACCACTTACCAGTGGCAGATATTGAAGAAGTGATGAGATTATGAGTTTACACGGCAAAGAAAAAATATGGTTTTTTATCAACAGACTACTTGACGAACGTGAAGTTACTGAGGATGGTAAGCCGATTGGTTTGCACCCTGCAAACGACCTGAACAATCACTATACGCCGATGGACTTTATCCAGATGGTTGAATTACACAGACATTCCACGACGATATTGCAACTGAGCTAGAAAAGAAACAGCAGGAACTGAATGACCGCCTAAAGTTGCTAACAAATGATAACAAGCAGTTCCAAGTAACCGCCTCTTACCTGTTAGACTTGGCTCAACGAGCTGACCAGTTATTCAAAGAGAGCGATGAGGGGCTACGACAGAAGTTATTGGAATACGTACTTTCAAACATTGAATTAAAGGACAAAAAGCTGTCTTATATACTAAACGACCCCTTTAGAACCATCGTTGAGACAAAGAAAAAGAGCCTTTCGGCTCATAATTCAAATATTTGGTGCGGGTATGGAGACTCTAACTCCAGGCCTCTTCCATGGCAAGGAAGCGCTCTAACAACTGAGCTATACCCGCATATGTTAGCGATAGAGATTATAGAGGACTGTTAGGTGAATTTCAAGTCCAATTCCCGGACTCGGTACTCGAAAAGCATGCGAAAGTGCGCTACCATAAAGAAAAGGATAAGCATGTTCGAACAATATATATACAAACGGCTCACTCATTACGTCCAACAGTTTCAGAAGGCGCATCCAGATGTGCAGCTGATTGTCATCGTCGGTAGCACCGACAAGGCAATCACGCGCCAAGCTGTCGGCACAGTGCTCGCGCAGGGCAAGCGGGTGCGGCTGCACGAGCATGTCGCAGCGAGCCGGCTGGCAACACCACTTGCGCTGCTCGGTATAGCGATGCCGCCAAACCAGTCGAATTTACTCGAGTGGTGGAATATCTTTCGCGCGGCGAAGCGTCGTATCAAAGAGCAACCGAGTGTCGATGTAATCGTACAGGAACTCACGGTGCGTAAGCCAGGTGATATGAAAGAATTTGCCCGCTATCTGCGCCCCGCAATGGCCATCATTACTTCTGTTGCACCCGAACACCTGGATTCATTTCCTGGTATGGAATCTATAGCAGAGGAATACCTGAGTGTTGGCGATATGAGCGAGTTTGTGATTGTAAATCGCGACAATGTCGATACCAAATACGCAGCCTATGAGCACAATGCAAATATCACGACCTACGGTGCGAGTGACATGGCAGAATATTGGGTCGAGGAAGAAGATATCTACGGAGCTCACGGCACGCCGATAGAAATCAACGGCCCAGAATATACAGAGCCACTCGTCACACAGGCGCAACTGGTCGGCGTCAACGCCTTACTGGCAGCACTTGCGGGGGCAGTCGTGGGGACAAAGCTTGGCCTACCTGCCGAACAGATTGCTGCAGGCGTCGCAGCTATTCGGACGCTTCCAGGCCGTATGAACCCGCTCCATGGTATCGGCCAAACATTGATCATTGACGATACTTATAGTGCTCATCCAAATGCCGCTATCGCGGGGCTACAGGCCCTCTACGAATTTGACAATGCACCACAGCGAGTCGCAGTGCTGAGTAGCATGCCAAATCTCGGAGATATGGCACAATCCGAACACGAACGCGTCTCTGCCGTACTAAACCCAGATTTGCTGGCGTGGGTCGTACTGGTCGGAAAAGACGCCGAATCGTACATGGCGCCGATTGCACGAAAACGTGGCTGCCAAGTTCGAGTATGCAAAAATGCCATCGATGCAGGACAGTTTGTCCGCAGCATTACCGAACAAGGCGCCGTGATACTCGTAGAGGGATCAAGTGAAGAAACCTATCTCGAAGAAACGACAAAGATACTCTGCAATCTGACCGAAGAGACCAAGCTCGTCCGCCAAGGGCGGGAGTGGGTTGCCATCAAACAGAAATTCTTTGAAGACTAGCGGCGATTGTGTATCATAAGCGTAATGCTAAAAATACTTAAACTATAGGCAATACAAACATGCAAGATGAAACTCCGACAGAACGACCAGAAACTCCAGAACAAAACGGCGCATACCCACCTCTATCGACAGACCAGCAACCAACGAATGTTGAGCAGCCGGTCCCAGAGCAACCGCCGCTAGCCCAGCAGACGAACCTACCCGACCAAGCCAACCAACCTGAGCAACCGTACGTTGCCAACAACCCATTTGCTCAGTCGACGGCTCAAATGCCTCAGCCAGCTCCAGTAAGCGCGCCCAAAAAAAGCAAAAAGAAGTGGATTATCCTCGCTAGTATCATCGCTGTCCTCGTTCTTTTAGGTGCTGGCGCATTTGCGACCTATGCATGGTATCAAAATCCCAACAAAGTCTTGAGCGATGCCGCGGTAAATGTCGCCACCGCCCAAGCGGCAACGGTTGATGGCAAGCTAGTATACAAAAATAGCGGCACCACACTGACAGCTACGCTTGGTACAAAGTCAGATGGCACAAATAGTTCTACGTCCGCCGACATCACTATCAAGTCAGAAACAACCTCCGGCATCTTGGCCGCTGGTGAGTTTCACGTAACGGCCGATGCCGTCGTCGCAAGCAAAGACGCGATCTATTTCAAGCTAGGTGATTTAAAAAAGGTGACAGAGAGTATCGTCAATTCGTATGTCGACAGCTACACCAGAGCGCTGGCGCCATATGGCGAGCCCATGAGCCCCGCTGAGATTTCCAAGATTAAAAAGGAAACACTCGAGACGATAGCACCGACCATCGCAAAAATCGACGGCCAATGGATAAAAGTCAGCTACAAAGATATCGATAAGCAGACCACAGATGAGAATGCATCGACGCAATGCGCCGTCGATGGCGTCGACAAACTGCGTACAGACGATGCGATGCAGACTGAGCTGAAGGACGTGTATGCGAAAAACGCATTTATAAATATCGACGAAGAACTTGGCGTGCAAAACGGTAGTCTCGGCTACGCTATCAGCCTCGATGCGGATAAATTTAATAGCTTTGCAAAGGCGTCTAACGACACAGCACTAGGCAAAGAGCTCGGAAAATGCGCAAAAGACGGAAAGCTTTTTGACGAAAATGATGCAGTATCGGCGAATAAGGATGCTATCAACAATACCAGAATCGAAATGTGGGTAAGCCAGTGGACACACCAACTTACGGCTATGAAGATACACGACAGTGCAGATAAGGCAAGTAGCGACGGCACTCTCGCCATGGATCTAAATTTCGACTTTACGGCGAAGCCAACAGTAGAGATTCCTTCCAGCGCAAAATCGTTTGAAGACCTCCAGTCTGACCTAAGTGGCCTCACTGGCGGACTATAAGCTCACGTTGTTTATCTCGAGCAGCCATCTGATATACTAGAGGCAAATGAAACGATACAATCCTAGCGAGATAGAGCCGAAATGGCAGGCTATTTGGGCCGATGACAAGCGGTATCAAGCCACAGAGGACCCAGCAAAACGTAAATTTTATGTTTCCGGTATGTTTCCGTACCCATCGGCGGCCGGTATGCATATCGGTCACGCATTTGAGCATGCCATAGTCGACGCAGTAGCGCGCTATCAGCGTGCAAATGGTGCAAACGTACTCAATCCTATGGGATGGGATGCATTCGGCCTACCAGCAGAAAACTACGCGATAAAAACCGGCACGGCACCAGCTGTCGTGACCAAACAAAATATCGCGAATTTCATGAATCAGCTCAAGCGCATGGGTGTCAGTATCGACTGGTCGCGCGAGATCAACACCTCTGACCCTGAATATTACAAATGGACGCAGTGGGTATTTACGCAGCTGTTTGAACGCGGTCTCGCGTATCAAAAACAAGCAAACCAATGGTGGTGTCCGCACGACCTGACAGTCCTCGCAAACGAGCAAGTCGAAAACGGCAAATGTTGGCGCTGCGGTAACGAAGTCGAGAAAAAATCCATGAAGCAATGGTTTTTCAAGATTACTGACTATGCCGATGCGCTTCTCGAGGAGATACCTGCACTTGATTGGCCTGACAAGATCAAATCTGCACAGACAAATTGGATTGGTCGCAGCGAGGGTGCAGAAATAGACTTTAGTGTTGCAGAGAGCGACGAACTGATCAGCGTATATACTACCCGCGCCGACACGATGTTTGGTGTTACGTTCCTGGTGCTCGCACCCGAGCACCCACTCGTTGCCAAGCTAACGACCGATGCGCAAAAAGATGCAGTGCAAACTTATGTGACCGAAGCACTGAAAAAGTCTGAAATTGAACGAATGGCCGAAGGCAAACAAAAAACCGGCGTTGCCACCGGTTCATATGTGATAAACCCAGCTACCGGAGAGAAAATCCCGATATGGATCGCTGACTACGTTTTGTCTGGCTACGGCACCGGCGCGGTTATGGGCGTACCGGGCCACGATGCGCGCGACCACGAATTTGCGACAAAATTCGATTTGCCAATTATCGAAGTTGTTGAACCTCTCTATATTCAAACAGACACAGATAGTAAAGTCCGCGAGAACGAAGATTTTGTCGAACGTGAGGCGATAACAGCAATTGTGCGAAACCCAGCAGACGATACGTTCTTGGGTCTCAAATGGAAAGAAGTCGATTGGAGCACTTTTGTAACCGGTGGTGTCGAAGATGGTCAGACACCCGAAGAGGCGGCTCGCGCAGAAGTATTCGAAGAAACAGGCTACAAAAACCTTAAATTGGTCGCAGAGTTTCCCAAAACGCACTCGCAGTTTTACCATGTACCAAAAAAACAAAATAGGTTCGCTCATTTCAGTGGCTTTTACTTCGAACTCGAAAACGACGAGCATGTAGATATCGACGTAGCTGAGCAACAAAAGCACGACGTCGTATGGCTCAGTCGAAAGGACATGGAAAACTTTCCTCTTCCAGACTCTCACAAGTATCTATGGGGACGCGTGCAAAGAGCAGTCGGAACTCTATCATGGCGAGGGCATCCTAGCGAATTCTGGTAGGTTCGATGGCATGAGCACTAGCGAAGCCCGCGAAGAAATCGTCGCATGGCTCGAGCAGCAGGGCGTCGGTAGGGCGAAGACGACCTACAAGATGCGCGACTGGCTTGTTAGCCGTCAGCGCTACTGGGGCGCTCCGATACCAATCATCCACTGCGAAAAAGACGGCGCTGTCGCGATTCCGGAAAGCGAATTGCCAGTGCTCCTTCCCGAAGTAGAAGACTTTGCACCAAAAGGAACGAGCGTACTCGCCGGAGAAACTGATTGGGTCAATACGACCTGTCCAAAATGTGGCGGTCCAGCAAAGCGCGAGACGGACACCATGGATGGCTACGCATGTAGTTCATGGTATCTGCTTCGCTACACCGACCCACACAATGCCGAGCAGGCTTGGTCACCAGATAAGGCTGCGTATTGGACGCCGATTG
Source organism: uncultured Candidatus Saccharibacteria bacterium (assembly GCA_963747455.1). Lineage (GTDB taxonomy): Bacteria > Patescibacteriota > Saccharimonadia > Saccharimonadales > Saccharimonadaceae > SZUA-359. Next base: position 168,171 of record CAVVEW010000002.1, read on the forward strand.
ATATGTATGTTGGTGGCGATCATGCAGTTGCGCACTTGCTCTATGTGCGATTTTGGAATCACGTCTTTTACGATATGAATCTCGTACCAAGCAAGGAACCAGTCAAAAAGCTGGTTTACCATGGCCTTATCGGTGCCGAAGATGGCCGCAAGATGAGCAAATCACTCGGAAATGTCGTCGATCCACTCGAAGTTATCGATGCAGGATATGGCGCCGATGCCTTGCGTACATTCGAACTGTTCCTTGGCCCTATAAACGAAAACTCACAGTGGTCCAGCCGTGGCATCGCCGGTGTGTACCGATTCCTTAACCGCGCATGGACACTCACGCAAGAATATATCGAAACGAGCGAACTCGCCGATGCGGAAAATGCCGAACTCACCGCACTCCGTCACCGCACGGTAAAGAAAGTCACGTCAGATATCCATCGCCTCAGCTTCAATACTGCTATCGCAACACTTATGGAATACGTAAACGAACTCTACAAGATGAAAACAAGCGGCTACAGTACTGCCTGGAAAGATCCTATCGAGACACTGGTGCAGTTACTTGGTGTATTTGCTCCGCACATGAGCGCAGAGCTGTGGCAGCAGCTTGGTCATGATGACCAGCTCGATACTGCGCAGTGGCCAGAGTGGAACGAGACACTGACGATTGCAGAATCGATGACGATCGTCGTACAAGTAAACGGCAAGGTCCGCGCCAAACTCGATGTCGCCAAAGATGCAGATGAAGAAGCAATCAAATCTCAAGCACTCGCCGACGCAAATGTCGTGAAATACCTCGAAAACAAAGAACCGACCAAGGTTATTTACATCCCCGGCCGGCTCGTAAGCATCGTCGTAAAATAGTCTAGAATAGGGAAAACCCCCGCTCCGCGAGGAGTCGGGGGGTCCCGTACAACTTGGTTTTGCCGTGCAGCGAAAGGCGACTTCAGCCCGGAGGGCCGATTCCTCGCCTCTTCCTCCGTTGCCGGTAGGCATCGATTGTCATCGCCGCTCCATGCAGAAACCACATAGCAAATGCCGGCATGAAGCCGGACTTGTAGTCGGTGTACGCATTCACGTAGATGATGATCAAGGTGGCGAGCATCCAGATGCCAGTCCATGCAACGATGAGCGACAGCCTGTACTCATGCACCTTGCGGCCCCCCATGCCAAACACGAGGGCAAACACCACGATAAAGCTGAGCAGCTCGATGTAGAGAATGCCCCGGATGATGCCGTTCATTGCGACTCCTTGGTTGTGCGGGTACGTTCAGCACCCGGATTGACGAATGTTGAACCTTATAATTATATCACAAATATGCAGCCTGGTCAATATAAGGGAAACCCCCCGCTCCGTGAGGAGTCGGGGGGTCCCGTACAACGTGGCTGCAGCGCGACAGAACGTTTCATGAGCGCTGGTCGCTATGATCCTTTGATCGGAGCCGGTTGTTGAGCATTCCGACCCACGTGATTGCCTCGTGGAGAGCCCACAGACCGACAGCAGGGTAAAACCCCGCCCTGTAGTCCGTGAACATGCCCACGAAGAACATGATCATGACAAGGTACAACCAACCGATGGCCCAGATACAGATAGTGAACCACAAGGATTTTCGAACATTTCGGCTCAAGATACAGGCCAGAATGGCACTGCAGAGCTCGACATACAAGATGGTACGGATTATTCCATCCACTGTTGCTCCTTGGTTGTACGGGTGCGTTCAGCACCCGAATTGACGAATGTTGAACGTTATAATTATATCACAAATATGCCTTAAGTCAATATAAGGGAAACCCCCGGCTCCGTGAGGAGTCGGGGGGTCCCGTACAAGAGGCGATCTGTCATCGCTGCGCAAGGAAGTTCTCGCGAGAGGTCCAGGCGCTGGCGAACATCATTCCGCTCAGCAGCATCGCCACAACGAGTGGCCACGTACCGCTCGGAAGCGGGGCCATGGTCTCGACTGCCGATGTACCGCCGACGTAGATGATGAGCCACCCTGTGAGTAGTAGTGTCACGCTGGCAAGCCAGCGGACAACGGCATCCTGAGCCTTTCTCCTGTCGGAGATGAGCTCGGAGAGCGCCGCCGAAATGATCAGGATGAGGCTGAGTGTGATTGCTGCCATCAAAACCGACATGCGGTGCTCCTTCGATTGTACGGGTGCGTTCAGCACCCATGTTGACGAGTGTTGAACACTATCATTATAGCACTTATGTATATAAAAGTCAACATACTAGTGCTTATTATGCATATTTAGGCAACCTCTTGAGAAATGGCAAGAAATTTCGTATAATAGCCCTAAGTTTTATCACCTGAGAAAAGGAGTACATAGACATGGCACAGCCAAAGAAGCAAAGTAGCCCACGTAAGTCGGGTTTGCGCCGTAGCCACCTGCGATTGAAACTCGCACGCGCGGTCAACGCCAAGTCACCGGTAAAGGTTCACACTACAAAGCGTGAAACCGGTGCAAAAAAAGCTGCATAATCACGCAGCTTCTTACTGACTTTTACATATAATACAAACGAAAGAACCACGTAAAACGCTATGGCATCAAATCGTCACCTCGGTCGCATCGTCGCATTACAGTCACTGTACGAGCTTGAATTTCGAACAGCAGTATCTGACATGGATGTAGATATCGAAGATATCCTCACGCGCAATCTCGAGCGCTACAAAGATGAAATTGAGGACACCGACTTCGTCAAAGAACTCGTGAGAGGAGTCGTCAAAAACACTGACGACCTCGACGCGGCATTGCAACCGATAGCGCCAGAATGGCCGCTCGACCAGATATCTCGCGTCGATCACGGCGTGCTGCGCATCGGCCTCTACGAATTGTTGCACCATGCTGACAAAGTTCCGCCAAAAGTGGCGATCAACGAAGCTGTTGAACTAGCAAAAGCGTTTGGTTCTGATAATTCGAGCAAGTTTGTAAACGGCGTACTCGGTACGGCGTATCGCACTCTTGTCGAAGGAGGAACTGAAAATGCCGACTCCAAAGCTTGATAAATTTAAGAAATATTTCGGCCGCAAGTCGTCGATTCAGGAAATAGTTCGTGAGCCGACTTCTGGTGGTATCGTATTTCGCCGTGACAACAACGGTGAGATTGAAATTTTACTGATCCAGGATGCAAAAGATCGTTGGACAATACCAAAAGGACACATCGAAGAAGGTGAGACAGCTGTCGCCACTGCTCGTCGCGAAATCGGTGAAGAAGCAGGCCTAAACGAAGTCGACATGCTCGGCTGGCTTGGTAAAATCCATTTCCGCTACCGCCGAATCGACAAGCTCGTCCTCATGACGACGCAAATCTATCTAGTTCGCGCCAAAGGTGATACAGATGCTATCAAAAAAGAAGAGTGGATGAACGGCATCAAATGGTTCCCATTTAGTGAAGCACTCGATCTTATAGAATACGAAGATATTGGTAAGCTGATGCTGCTCGCCCGCAAGCGAATAAGCCAGGAGAACACTCTTATGACCGGCATGGCTACCGCGCCCTATCACGCATTCGCCAAAGAGACACTTGGTATCGAATTCGATGACATCTCGTTGCTGGTTACCGCTTTGACGCACCGTAGTTATGTAAATGAGCACAAAAAATCGGTTTCTCAACACAATGAACGATTGGAATTTCTCGGCGACGCCGTATTGGAGCTAGTCGTCACCGATTATCTGTACAAAAACTACGATGAAGCAGAAGGAATACTAACGAGCTGGCGCGCAGCACTAGTGCGTACCGAAAGTATCGCTGAAGCTGGCCGTTTGCTCGAGTATGAGCCACTGATTCGCATGAGTCGTGGTGAAAAGAAGGGTTCTGAACGAGCTAGGATGCAGATTCTGGCAAACGCATTCGAGGCAGTCATCGGCGCAATTTATCTAGAAAAAGGCTATGCCGAGGCGGAAACGTTTATTTTGAAGCACATCGCAAGCAAACTCGAGGCTATCTTGGCTGAAGGAAGCTGGCGCGATCCGAAGTCCCATCTGCAAGAAGTCTCGCAGCGAATTGACGGCGCTACGCCTGTCTACAAGGTCATGAGCGAAGAAGGGCCGGATCACGAAAAAATCTTTACGCTCGGTGCGTATGTAAATGGCAACTTGATGGGGCAGGGCGTAGGTCCATCGAAGCAATTTGCCCAGCAACAAGCGGCACGCGCAGCACTTCTCGCTTACGAAGCGCGAAGAGGAAGTGGTGAAGCTTAAAGTCCTTTCCCTCAATATTCTTCACGGAGGGAAAATCATGGACAACCTAGTCGACTTTATCTGCGAAACCGATGCGGATGTGATGTTGCTCCAGGAAGTGCGCAGCAGCGACGATAGTTCTCTTGAGCCGCGTCTTAGGACGATGCAGTATTTTCGGGAGATATTTGAGTATCCGTACGACAACTTTACGACGCACTATAGAGATTTTGATGATACTGAAGGACTTGATTATCATGGAAACGCCATCTTCTCGCGATTTGAGATACTGTCATCTAGCGTACACTTCATCAATCGAGAATACACCGAGGAGTACCGGGATGTGCCAGGGAATTATCATAATGCACCGCTCACGCTTGATCACCATGTACTTACTCTAACTGATGGTCCGCTGCATGCATTTAACCTCCATGGTCCAGTCGATCTCGATGGAGACCAGGTAAATGATGCCAGAATTCGGATGCGCGATGCAATAGTTACAGGTACAGCCGGGTGCAGCCCGCTTGTACTGGCGGGGGATACAAATGCCAAATCGACTAACCCTATTTTTGAAGATTTAGCAGGTCTACATAGTGTCTTTGGCACCTCGCTCACTACGACCTTCAATATGCGTCGAAAACATAACCCAGGATACGCGACAGCAGCCGTCGATGCGATGTTTGTTAGTGATGGTGTAGGCATAGTTTCAAAAAGATGCCCAGATGTCGATGTGTCTGACCATCTTCCACTTGTCGTAGTACTCGATGTCTGACAGTTAGAGCCCAAGACGTATTGATAAATATATTTGTTTGTTGCATAATATAGAATAGGAACTATCCCCACCAACCAGACCGAAAGGAGGTGGGTCGATGTCCCGCACCTCAAGATATCGCGTTGTTCCGATTGCTGTTGTCGCACTCGTCATCCTTGGAGGATGCGGTGATGACTTCGGCAAGAAGTACGGCTACACGCCGCCGACAAGTAGCGCTTCGCCTAGTGCGTCGTCGACTCCCGCTCCGTCGGCAACGCTGCTCACACCCGATGCTGTCGAAGCGACACGATCGACGGCTGAGACCCAGTATCTCGAAGCTCTTGGTCGCGAGACCGCCAGTTTCGAGGAGTGGCTGGCTAGCCAACGTATCGACGTCGGGCAGTTGAACCAAGCTGCACGCCGTGCTCAGGTGACTGTGTACTACTGTCAGCGCGACGCTACTGTCGAGCTGGAAGAGTTCCTCTATGCCGAATTTGGCCTCCAGAAGGAATTCGGTATATCGAAAGATGGTCAACGTATCGAGACACAGTACAGTGGTCTCAATGGTACGGTGGCAATCGCGCTGACTAAGGCCAAGGCCTGCAAATAGTCGAGGTGTGAAGCTCGCTGGGGCATATCTATACCAGCACGGGGGCTCGTCATTGCGACGAGCCCCTCTTCACGCCACGACATGTTGGCGCAACAGATTGACGCATAGTCTAAAACAGTGTACAATCTATCCTTGAAGTAAAAAAATCTATTATTTAAGAGAAGGAACTAACTTACACATGCTCGCAATTCGATTGCAACGGTTGGGCCGCAAGGATTACCCAGTTTACCGACTTGCCGTACAGGAATCTCAACGCCACCCATCGAGTGGTCGCGTCGTGGCTTATGTTGGCAGCTACAACCCACACACAAAAGAAACTAACATCCAAGTCGAGACAGTACAAAAATATCTCGATACCGGTGCTCAGCCTAGTCCTCGAGTCGTAAAACTTCTCAAGGATGCTGGTGTAAAGCTCCCAAGTTGGGTAAAGCAGTATGACGCCACGAAGCAGAAATCTACAAAGAACTCTGAAAAACTTCGCAAGAATCAGCCAAAAGAAGAGCCAGTTGTAGAGGAAACTCCTGAAGCGCCAGCCGAAGAAGCACCTGTAGAACCAGCAGCTACTGAAGAAAAAGCCGAATAGATTTACACTATTTTTCAAATCCGCGCATCGTTGTGATGGGCGGATTTGTGCTATACTATCGGTAGAATAGCGTAAGACAGAAGAGAGGCGGGAGGGCATATGTCGACCATAGACCAGCAATTCGTAGACTACATCGTAAAGACACTCGTGGAGTACCCCGATGATGTGGTAGTAGACCGTATTATCGATGAAAAAGGGGTGTTACTCAGCCTGACAGTAAATCCAGAAGATCTTGGTAGAGTTATCGGCCGTCGCGGCGCAACCGCTCAGAGCCTGCGTACCTTGCTTCGTGCTCTTGGTACCAAAAATTCAGCTCGTTACAATCTAAAAATCGTCAACAATGATAATCCAGACGAAGAAGCCCCAGCGCGTTCAGATGAGGAAGTAGCAACGACATCAGATGAACAGCCTGACGAGTCTGTGGATAACACAGCAGATGAGCCTGTGGAAAACGATCGGGACGAGAGTTCCGATTATGCAAAAAAGTCGCGCCAAGAGCTTGCAGAACTCGACGACCTCGATATATAATCATAGACAGTTCAAACACCATGCGAGAACTAAAAAAAGCTCTATGCGAGCAAACCACACAGGTTTGAGAGCCTTATATGTCTAAGAAACCCTGCCAAAATCGGCAGGGTTTTTTGGTTGGACGATATATGACATCTATAGACACATATGTCAATACATGAGATACTGGTAACAGATGAAGAAATTTCAAGTAATCACACTCTTTCCTGGTATGTTCACCGGTGTATTCGAAAACTCTATGATGTGGAAGGCGCAAAAAGACGGCATCGTCGAGCTGAGCACTGTTGATTTACGTGAATTTGGCCAAGGGCCGCGTAGGCAAGTAGACGATACTCCGTATGGAGGTGGTGACGGCATGCTCCTTATGGTAGAGCCACTTTGGAATGCTATCGAACGAGCAAAGCAAGCAGACCCGACAGCAAAAGTACTCCTCATGACGCCACGTGGTGAGCGCTGGGTGCAGGCGAGCGCTCAAGAGTACTCTGAGTCAGATCATGGCTATATCTTCGTCTGTGGACGATATGAGGGCTATGACGAGCGTATTCTCGAGCTTGTAGATACCGAAATCAGCGTTGGTGACTATGTGCTGACTGGTGGAGAGCTGCCTGCGATGACGATTGTTGATTCGATAGTGCGCCTAATCCCCGGAGTGCTCGGCGGTGAGTCGAGCGCTGCAATAGAAAGCTTTGCCGATGGAGAGACCTTGGAATACCCGCAGTACACCCGACCAGAGGAATTCAAGGGCCATGCGGTCCCTGATGTATTACTAAGTGGCCACCACGGCGAGATTGCCAAGTGGCGCAAGGAACATTCGCTCAAAGCAAAACGCCCCTGTTAGAAAGGGCGCTTCACCTGTTGTGGTGGATATCGTAGAGCGAATGTTTTTCGTACAGATTTTTGTTTTTGTAACCTTCGCTAAACTCAATAATACTGCGAAATGGCACAAAACACAAGAGCTTTATTTGATAAACCTCAAAACGTGGTCGTATAGTGTTTTTGTATCCCCCAGAACGCTATATATGGGCACACCTTGAGATTTTGGAGTATTTTTCTTATAATATGACAGCGCTTGTTATCTTATAGATTCACTCTATATCACGCACACACAATACTGGGGTGTGGCCAAGTGGTAAGGCACATGGTTTTGGTCCATGCATTCGGGGGTTCGAATCCCTCCACCCCAGCCATGAAAAGACTAGTCCATCGTGGGCTAGTTTTTTCATGGCTCTGAGATTGCGGGATTTGAAGCCCCGAAGTTTTGCAAAGCAAAACGTATCGGGTGGTTCGGCGTAGCGACAGTGCAGAAAAGAAAGCACGAAGTATTTTCTTTTCAAGCAAGCGGAGGAGCGGAACGAAGTGGAGCGATATCCCTCCACCCCAGCCAATTCAATTTGTACCTGTTATAAATTTTTGGATATGTGAGAAGCTAGAACTTTATGTATCAAACCATTCATTAAATGGACGATTAAAAAATGGCTCTGCGTCTCGCATGCCTTGCTTAGTTAATTGCCTGTACCTCATGGCGCCAGGATGATTAGCCTTAGCTAGAGACAGGTATCTTTCTGCCGCCCAAAGTGTATTGCCTAATCTTCCCCACAAAACACCATACTCAATAGAACGATCTAGCTGATCACGATTTGGCTCACCATCCACGTAAACCTTATACAGTTTTTTCATTACACTATTGTTAAGATCAGGAATTGAGCCCAGAATATCTCCAATTTCAGGCACTAAATGATCGAAGAAACCAGACAATTCCCAATCAATAAAAATGACTTGATCGCCCTTAAGTTTAAGGTTCCCGCCGTTTTCATTCCACCTTAAGTCATCATGCAAGAAGACGGTTCTCGATTCAATTCCATTGACTGATTCTTGAAGTATCTTAACTTTTGGTTCAGCCCATTCAATAACATTATTTGCAAATGGGTTAATTTTTGTATGATAATTGATGCCCTGAAGTTTGCCCTGTAAGTACTTTTTGTTTCTGTTTTCTAAAGTTAACTGTCCCCTTGGTGCTTGGCCTACTTTATTACACCAGTTAGTGTAATCGTCGTAGCTAATGTCGTGGAGCTGTTTTAATTGCTTTACAAAAACTTCAGTCTGTATCTCATTAAGGTCAACGACTGACGCGTCTTGACCATCAACGTAACTAACTATATGAATATTATGCTCTGGGTCATAATGTATTGAGCGGGGGGCAGATTCAATGTTAAGTGCTTCTATGAAGAGCATGTAATGACGTTCTGCTTCAAATCTAAAATATGTGGGCACATCACTCCTTGCTATACGAATAACCAGCTTGCGCTCCCCATCTTCAGCAAGGTAGTTAATATTTGCCTCGCCTTTTCCAAGTAAAGATAAGGTTGGGTTTTCTAATAAAGCATGATCTCGCAAATACTGTTTAATTTCTTCTAAAGTCATGTCCATATTGTATCAGTCGGTTTCTAGCCTGATATAAAATACTCAGTCATGAAAATCGTCAGACCATCTGGTCTGAACGATTTTTGTACCTCATGGTCGGAGCTGAACCACTTATCACATCTTGCTTCGGTAAAAGATGTGGCAGTTACAATTAGCGGGGGTGAGAGGGTCTGCTAGCGTTTGGTTTTGTGAGGTGCCTGAGCACCAACTGCTGCTGGTAGGTTCCTAGAAAACACCAACGAAAGTATTAGAAATCCGAATACGAAGAACATACTTGTACGTAGCGAATCTAGCTGCGACTGCTGATAGTTCGCTGCGACGGTTGTAGCGGCAACCTCACTCGCTCCGGCCTCTTGCACGTACTGTTTTGCTTGTGCCTCAGAAACTATACCAACACCGTTTTCAGTTTGCTGAATAATCGTCTCCTTCAAGCTTGTACTCAACGTCGGGTCATTCTGGATAGAGGTAGTAAAACCTGCTGTCAAACTCAGTATGAAAATTGAGCCAATCATAGCCGTACCGAACGATAGTCCAAGATTTTGGAAAACTCCCTGCAGTCCACCAACTTCGGCAGAGTCTTTGTCAGCAACAGCCGACATGTTGACGTTTCCTAGTTGAGAGGCGAGTAAGCCAAAGCCTGCGCCAACAAAGAAGAGACCGAGCCAGAATCTTGCGTCACCTAGCTCCGGAGTGATTGCGCTCAACACAAGTAGCGCACCGAGGGCCATCGTCACTTGCCCAGCTCTAACAATTCGACGCGTGGAAACAACAGCAGACCGCCTTGATCCAACTATCGTAAATATCAGTAAGCCGACTGATAGGGGGACAAGCTTCAGGCCTGTCTCAAGCGCGTTGTACCCGAGAATCGTTTGTAGATACACGGGGATAATAAAGAATAGTGAAGCGACGGTAAAGAACTGAACCAGCAGCATGACCAGCCCGCTTCGGAGAACAGACAATTTGAACATAGATACCTTTAGTAGCATCGAGCCACCAGCCTCTTCAAGGCGTTTTTGTCGGTCGTAAAATAACTTTAGAACAATGACACCAGACAATATGAGATAGGCTACAAGCGAGATACCGAGAGGTGTAATAGCGTTTCCATTTATTTCGGGAGCACCCAAAGGGCTGACCCAACCCCACGAGCGGCTCTGCAACACACCAAACACGAGGAGCGCCATACCAGAAGCCGATAGTAGTACGCTAGGGATATCAAGTTTGATTTTCGCTGATAACTTTGGAGTCAGCTAGCTTGCCCGAGAGCAGCAATACGACAATCATTGATTATCGTTTCTGCGACCGAATACATAGCGCCACGATAGATATGTGGTGACGTATCCACCTATTACGGGGCCGAGTGCTGTAGCGAGTCCGATTGCCATACCCAATGCCGAGAATGCCACGACACGATCTTTGCCTTTATAGTTACTAGCGGCAAGAGCTGCAATAGCCGGAATAACGAGCACGGCACCGATGTCCCTCAACCAGCGACCAACCGAAGTACAGTACGCCAATAGTCGGAGCAAGCGCGGTCATGAGTGAACCGATACCATAAATAACGCCGCCGATCCTAAACGCTCGTTGTCGTCCCCAAATATCGCCTAATTTGCCACCTGTCAACATAAATGCAGCCATAGTCAGCGTGAATAGCGTTATGGCCGTCTGCATACCCGTAATGGTACTGCCTAGATCATAGGCGACCGTTGATATCGAAACATTCATGACTGTTCCGTCGAGTACCATCACAAACTGCGCTAAAGACAGAATGAGTATTGGTATCCATTTCTTCATACGCACTAATCATATATCTTCGTGCACTTTATAACAAATATTTGCTAGACGGAACCTGAAATACTATACGAAGAAAAAATTCCGAAGGTGCTGATGATTGTAGAAATACGTAGCACCAGTGAATATCTATAAGAAACATCCTGAAATGTTTGTCGTGCTTTTAACCTCAGCATTAAGCCATTGTGTCTATGGGAAAAATGTTTTAAATAAGTTGAATTACTATTCGTTATATGATTAAATAAATACAAGAAAAACACTGTTAGTGACGGAAAAATCGCGCCACTTGTACCGACATCTTTTGCATGGGGATTGTTGTTCGATTACAAGACTAGCAATGTAGCTAGCTATTCAGATTAGTTTAGTCTTGACACCGGACAAAAATCCGGACTGGAATTCGCTCCCTCTCCGCCGCAATTCAATTTTTGACTTGTGCCGCAGAGCTGATCTCGTGAAGGTCATCATTGCGGCACAAGCCAATAGACTGACATGTGTGCGTTGAGACGGAGCTGTAGCTTCAGATTACGCACCTTTACAAGTCAGTCCATAGTTAGTCAACACACGAGACCCTGAAGGGGGTTGAACAGTATGACCAGAACACTGCGAAGCATCTCACTGCGTGCCGGTCCTCAGCACGGGAAAGACCTTGCAGCAGCAGTCGACGAGGCAGCACAGCCCCCTACGCAGGGAGCTGATGAGCCTCAAGCGACGACCGATTCGCCGCAAGCCGGTGGGTCCGTCTCCGGCGCTGATTCGTCGTCAGACGATGAACCCGATTCCGATCGCAACTGGAAAGGGAGCCTGCTCATGATGGTCTTGGTCGGTGCTGCCGTAGGCGTGCCGATCTACATCCTGTCGTCTAACGCCAGCAACTACGCCTGGGTTGTTTGGGGCGCCACCGTCCTACTCCTGGGCTATGTACTACGCGTAAAGCGTGTTGCAGCCGACCCGAACGGGCCGAAGAAGGCCCCGCCTGGTGTTCCGATTCCCGTGTGGTGGACCCCCAAGGGGATGTTCTACCACCTCGTTCTCAGAGCGTTCTGGAAGCGACCTGACCGCGTACCCGAGATCGGGAAGCGGCAGCGGCTGAGCTGGACTCTCGAGCAGGGCAAGGCCGAGATGCGTTTCTGGGCAGCCAACATCGAGCAGATCACGATGGTGATCCTGAACCCCATTGGGGGTTCAGGCAAGTCACTGACCAGTGTTACGATGGGCGAAGTCTACTGTGACGTCGTCAAGCGTCCTGCGTTGGTCATGCCCGGCACGGAAGCGACAGACAACAGTGCAACTGGGAGCTACACCGGAATCGACCCCAACAAGGCGATGCCGATAAGCCGGTTCTACCGGCTGTGCGGTATGCTCCCCGACGACAGGTTGAAGCAGCTGATTCCTACGACGCACGCCGGGCTGATGGTCATCACCGAAGACCCCATTGGGGTCATCGCCGTCAACGGCACGGGTGTGACCGCGAAGCAGTCCGTTCCAGCCACCGCAACCGCGAAGCGAATTGCACAAGCCGTCATCATCGACAGTGGCAACGACACGGTCAAGCTAGGCTCCATCGTGCTCGAAGCGATTCGAGACGCAGACGTTGTGGGAGCTGTTGCTACGCCTTCGAAGCCACTCTCGCTCATGAAGTGGTCGGTAAACGTGGCCAAGTACATGACCGATCTCACCAGCGCCGACAACATCGACGTACGTCCAGATCAGCTTCGGGCTGGTCGTCAAATCCCCACAAGGGACAAGGCGGCCGCAACCCTGGCGATCTTCACGGGCGTCGAGAACGGCGAAGGTCCGGACGACTATGTCAAGTGGACCCGGCTCCAGCTGGACAACGACAACTCGACCTCGATTGGGTTCGTCGGCACTGTCCTGACCATTCCCGAGCTTCGGCGTTACAAGCGCCTCTTGAGCAAAAGAAAGGTCAAGAAGGGCGGCACTCGGCCCGACATCGTCATCAAGCCCTCCCGGCTCACGAAAACGGAGTACCTCGCGTACGTCCAGACGTGGCTGGCGGCCTACCGAACCGCTGCAGCCTTGCAAGGCTTGCGGATCAAGTACGACCCGCTCAGCGGTTCCAACGTTTCACTGTCGCTCCAGATGAGCGATGAAGAACTGGTCGCACGCTTCGGCGTTCCGACTACTCGGGGGGCAGAATCGTCCACCGATCAACCCAACCGCAGCACCGCGCTGCAAATCGAAGGGAAGTGAAGTGTCATGCGTGCAATCGCATCAACTACGAGGCGCCTTCGCGGGCGAGCTCGTGAGAGGTTGCTGGCACTGTCGGTGCTGGTCGTCGTCATCACGATGACGGGGTCCATGTCGGCATCCGCCACTCAGCCAACCGTCGTCCCAGCACTCGACGACTGCTGGCTGGCAGATGGCCTGCTGAAGCCGGCGAAGTTCATCTACAACTCGGTCTACAACACCTTCGATGTCCTCAAGTGGGGCATCGTCGCGCTCGGCGCCTTGCTCGCGTTCCTCAGCCTCATGAAGATGGACAACAGCAAGCTGGGCGTGCGCATCTTGGTCGGTGGCATCGGGCTGGTGGTCCTCATCACCGGCCTGCTTCCGGCCCTGGGTGTCAACCCGTTCACCAGCTGTACGCCGAGGATCACCTTCTGACCACCGCCGGCGTATCCGTCGCGACGCTGCCATGTGCACGCGTCGCGACGGGCCGCTGGCCCATTCTAGAAAGGATGCAACCGTGCTACCTACAGTCATCGCGTCCGTGAAGTCATATGCGGCTGCTCGACTTTGGTCGACGGCTGTCATCTTTCTTCCGTCGCTTCCGTCAGCACCTTGGGATATCTTTGACCCAATCGGCAGTCTCGCCAAGGCAGTCGTCAATGGCTACATCGCAATGTTCGAGTGGCTCAGTAAGTTCCTCGCGAACCCGCCGAGCTACAGCGACAACGGCATACTGCCTGTGCTCTACAGCGGCAGCCTGAATGCTGCCATCCTGCTTGCGTACTACGCGATGGTCCTCGGGGTCATCTGGGGTATTGCAAGGCTCAAGGGCGAAACCATTCTGAGAGCACTCGGTGTTTTCGTGGTGGTAAGCGCTCTGTCGCCGCTCTGGATCCGCATGATCAACGCCATGGCACAGTTTGGCAACGACCTTGCCGCGCTGTTCCACTTCTACACCGCAACTGGAGCCACCGACGCACCCCCTGTCGACAACCCAATCCTGGGTATACTCCTGTTCATGACGAACGCGATGCTCGCACTTAACCTCACGGCTCTCATCGTGAGCTACGAGGTGTGCATCGTACTGCTGAAGTTCACGGTACCGCTCGCCTACTCGGTGAGCTCTGTGGGCAAGCGCGCGAATAAGCTAGTGAAGATTGTGATCGCCGTCGGACTGGTCGCAACCATGTTCGGCAAAGCGGTCGCGCAGCTGATCCTCGACTTCACACAGCTGATGATCGACACGTTCCCTTTGGGTACTACCATGGTGGGGGCGGGCATCTACAGCTACATCGGGCTAGTCCTTGCATTGCTGAGTCAGTTCATGCTCATCGCGGCATCCTACACCGGCGTTTCAGCCGTGGAAGGACGTCTCAGTGCGCTCATCAAGGGTGTTACTGTCACGAAGATCACGAATACCGTCAAGGTGAGCGTGTCGAAGCTTCGCGGCAATCACTCTGGGGGTATGCAGCCGCAGCAGTTTACTGCCGGCGGCAGAAGTCCGTACATCGACCCGTCCACCAAGAAGCAACAGCAGAGAGAGGCAAGTCGCCGCAAAGCTGCGCAAACCGGCGTTAACGTCGTAGCAGCGGGAGCGGGGATTTTCGCGAAGAGCCCTAAGGTTGCAATGACCGTCAAGGGACTCGGAGATGCCTTCTTTGTCAAGAAACCCGGTAGCTAACCGGCCGATCTAGGAAAGGGGGTGGGCATATGTCCGAACCTCAGCAAGACGTACCTGTCACGGTGATCCCGCAGTCGGTGTCGAAGCCGTTTCTGAGGCAGAGCCGAGCAGACCTGATCGTTCTCGTGATCCTTGGGATTTACGTGTTCGTGGCTGTGTTCCGAGGTGGGTTCTGGGGGATGCTTCTCTCGATACCCGTTTCCGCATACCTGATCTGGCCGCTCGACTTCGGCAAGCGCTACTACGTTTACTGGGAAAACCTTGTGGTCTCCTGGTGGATTCGTGTCGTGCTCGAAGGCTACCTGTACGAGAACGTGAATCACCCCGACTACGTGCCCCGCCCTGTGGCGTGGTGGCGACGGGCTCTGAAGTTCTGTATACGGCTTCGCCACGCGTTCCCGTTCCGGGTAGACTGGGTCGGCAACGTCGGGCTCATACACCACATCTTCAACAAGACCGACACGATTGGTATCGAGGGTGACGGCTCCGTCATCGGCGCCCTATCCCTCGTTGAACAAGACAATCGCATACGCATCATCGCCGACGAGATTCAGCGCATCGCCCTGACGAAGGGCCTTGGCGCGAAGGTCACGACGAGCATCATGCGTCGGCCGTTCGACAAGATCAAGGACGCCGAGCGAGTCAGTATGAGCTACCTACCTGACGTCTTCCTACCGGAGGCAAGGGTGGTGCTCGACGACTTCATCGCAAGTCTGCCTGCCATGACGATCGAGGATTGGCATATCGCAGTCCGCAAGGAAGGCGATCGGCTGTTTAAAGCCAAGGAGATCAGCAAGAAAGAACTGGTTCATCTGCGACGGCACCTGACTCTTCTCGAAGAGAAAGTTGCTGTAGCTGAATACTGCAGCGCTGTCCCGATGACCATGCTGATCACGCTTCGACGCTCCGCACGCCTTGCGGCTGCGGCGCGGGCCAAGGGTGGGAAGCCAATCGCCCCTGGCGAGGTGCTACGGCAAGACGTCGTTCGACTCGCTCGGCTGTTCTGCCAACAACTCGAAGTAGCCGGGGTCGGTAGTCCTCGGATATTGAACCGTCAAGGTGCTGAGGACCACCTGGCAACCGCTCTCTACGTCGCCACGCTCGACGACTATCGAGAAAGGGCGCTCAACGAGCGAACTGGCGAGGTCAAGCCCGACCCGAACCTTCCGGTCTACCACCCGCAGGTATCGATACGTGTTAGCAATGACACGTTCGTCATCGACGGTACTGGTCACGCGATTCTTCACGGCGTCGCGGGTCCTGATGGCGGAGTAATCACTCCCAGCCTGATGCCCAGCATGTTCAAAAAGCTGGGCAGCGTGCGCTACCCGACCAGAACAACGATCGGTGAGCCGAATACCGACAAGTTTGAGTACACGGGTACAACACTTCTCGGGCGTTTGCTCGAGGATCTGCTCAGCTTCTTCAAGATTCGCACCGGGGCCAAGACCGAAAATCGCCAAATCGGGCTCGAGCAACGCGAGAGAGATCTCGCAGCGCGCAAGCACGTCGTGTATGTTTACCCCAGCCAGGCGGTAAGCGGAACCACACCCGAGGAGATCGAGGACGGCATCGATGCGACGCACAACGTGAACAAAGGTTCACACGTCACGACAGTTCGCGTTGTGGGCGAGGCGCGCATGGCACGATTCGCCTACGAAACCCTCGTAGGTATTCCCGACTAACGAAAGGACGACAAGTAATAGGTGTGCCGGGAGTGAGCTGAAACGCTCACTCCCGGGTATCACACCCTTTCGATTATACGTACCAAGAAAGGCATCAAATTTTGATTGTTTTCTTGGGATGTATAACCCTATACACCCCGCAGCTTTACAACCAGTTCGACAACACCTCTGAAGGAGGAGAGAACATGTCCAGTAGGCGACCAGCATACGTCAGTCACGCTGACCACATGGCAGTGACCTACCCCTGGATTGCGTCACCCCTCGTATTCAAGAGGGGTATGTGGCTCGGTCCGGAACTCGGAACGGGTCGCGCTGTCTATCTTGATCCGCCTTGGCTCAAAGCCAATGGTTACATCAAGACGCAAGACATCAAGCTCGTCAACCGACGCGGCGATGGCAAGACGGCACTTGGAAAGTGTGCCGCTCACAGCGGTTCATCGATGCAGGTCGGTCTCAACGAAGGGACCAAGGAACCCGCAGAACCGTTCGTGCGCATTAATGACCGCGACATGGAAGGTAGGCTCGGCGAGTACGAAGAGCTCAGAAAGGAAGTGATGGGTCGCTACGTCGACCTGTCGGCCCAGACTGGCCTGAACTTCATTAGTCAGCGACTAGTGGACGGGAATGAGATCAACGCGATTCGTCTAGGGGCCATCGCGCTTCGGGACGCCAAGCGCGGTGAGCTCAGCATCATGAACAGCATGGCCTTGCAAGTTGCCGTGTCCAAAATGTTCGCTACGAAGCTTCCATCCGATCCGGAAGTCCTCGCGAGCGTGATGAGCAGCCTCACTGCAGAAGACGCCCAGACGTTGCAGACATCGCGTAACAAGCGCCTCAAGGCTCGTTACCACGAACTGCTCGAAGACCCGGAGTATTCCGAGCTTCTGAGCGACGCTTCACCGATGCGCGCAGCGCTTCGTGATCTGTTTGAGGCACCATCGCATCTGGTCGACAACCCCGATTTGCAACGGGCTCTCCACGTAGCTGGTATCGAGAATGCTAGCTACATCGATCGCCTGAGTGGAGGCGAGTATAGTGGTATGTTCGGTGGAGACATCGACCCATACGACCTACTGACCGATCCATTCACGGTGTGGGATTGGAATGGCGTCGACAAGAGAGCCGCCAACCTGCTCCAAAAGTTCTCCACACTGTGGTCAAGCCAGCAGCGCAAGCTCGGCAACTCGGCAGCAAAGCCGCACATTCTGATCAACGAGGAAGAGGGTAGCGAGCTCAGCGATGCTGACTATGCCCAACTCCGCGCGGAAGAGAATCGCAAGTTGCGCAAGGTAATCACTACCGACTGGAGCATGTACCAGTTCGTCACCGACTCTCTGTACGTCGGTGCGGCCGATTCACCGCTCCGGTATTGGGGTGAGATCATTCACCACGGAACCGGGCTTTGGATTATCGGAGGCCAACCGGCCACGAACAAGACCATCGATACTCTCACGGGTATCGGCATGTCCGAGTGGGACGCGTACACCATCTGTTCGCTTCCTCCGTACTGCTGGGGAGCCGTCATTCCCGGACGTGGAGTGACGTACTTCCAGCACATCCCCCTACCTTCGCAGCAAGAGTTCATCAAGTCTGCGCGTGAAGGCGCGAAGACTGCCGTGAGGTCACCTGCGGACAGCTGGGAGATTGTCCAGGAGCGACGTGCTCGACTCATTTCACAGCAGGCGCGCCGCCAGAACCAGATCGACGAAGCGCACCTACAAGAGACCGAGGAGCAACCGGCATGAATGCCACAACAATCGGCAAGATTGTCGCAGGTGTGTTGGTTTTGGTCGCAGTCGTAGTACTGTTCGTCACGTGGCGGGGTCGCGAGACCCCGCCGGTGACGGCACCAGGTGCTTCGGCTTCCTCTGACGCAACAGCCACGGCAATACCACCAACCGAAAGCAGCGCTGCGCCGGACGCGAGTCAGGTAGCAGCCGCTGATGTACTCAAGTCGCGTTTCCTTGCCTTCGAACAAGCGTATCGGATTCTCGACCCGCTCGAGCGCAAGGAGGCACTTCGTCCGTATGTGACGCCCGGGTACCTCGAAACGCTTTTTCCTCCGGGACAGAGCGAATCAGCCTACCTGAAGTCACTCCGTGAAGGTGTGACTTCGTCACTCGATCTTGAGAACGCCATCGTCAGCGCCGAGAACATCGACGCGACCACGATGGAAGTATTCACCCAAATTCCCCAGTCGACCGTATCGAGCGAGGGAAGCGACGTAAAACTCGTCAGTCACATGACTGTTTGGCTGCTAGATAAATCCGGCGAATGGTTCGCTGGATCAGAGACGGTCAACTAAGGAGGTGTGCCGTCGTGTCAAACAAGGTGAAACTCGCAGTGATCGGCGGCATACTCGCCCTTATCGTCGGGCTACCGGTCGGTGTAGCGGTCGGTATCATGTCCTTCGTGTCTAGTGACGCGGGCTCGAGCTCTATGGCCAACCCGTGCACCCCACAAGGTCAGTACGTCAACCCTGGCGCCGTCGCCGTAAAAGGTGGCATTGTCACGATAGACGGCGTAAAGCTGGATCCTACGCAGATGGCTAATGCTTCGCTGATCGCGAAGATAGGCCAGCTGCGGGGCTTCAGTAGGCGTGACATTGCAATCGCGATCGCAACCTCGTACCAAGAGGCTGAGCTGTACAACTTGGATCACGGAGATCGTGATTCGAAGGGGCTTTTCCAGCAGAGACCGAGTCAAGGCTGGGGAACGATTTCCCAGATCATGGACCCGGTGTATGCGACCAATACGTTCTACGACCATCTTGCGAAGGTCAAAGACCGTGGTCCTCCTCGTTCGATGATGGAAGTCGCCAAAGACGTTCAGCGGCCCGATCCGGTAGCTTACGCAAACCGCTGGCGGTGGGATAGGCTCGGCCTGACGCTGGCAGCGCTTTTCGCGAAGGATGCACCAGATGCTTCGGCAAGCGTCGACTACTCGGTAGGCTGTCAAGCTTCAGGGAGCGGGGTTATATCCGCGACCGGCTGGACGCTACCGCTGAAAACTTCCTTTGTGGTCACGTCGAATTTTAGCGCGGCTCGTCTTCACCCCAAGGAAGGTATCGTCAAGCCGCATTCTGGCATCGACCTCGGCGTTCCGTACGGCACTCCTGTCTATGCTGCCAACAGCGGCACAGTCCTGATGGCTCAGATTGACGGGACACATGGAAAGTACGTTCTTCTTCAGCATTCGGGAGGAACGCAGACCGGCTACGCTCACCTGCGAGACTATGCACCTGGTGTCGTCTTCGGCGCACGGGTCACATCTGGTCAGCTCATCGGTTACGTTGGAATGACTGGTTCGACCACTGGTCCACATCTGCACTTCGAAACGATGATTGGCAAAGAACGCGTCAATCCAGTCCCATTCATGAAACAGGCAGGAGCACCTCTGTAGACAGTCGAACTGTAAAGCAACATGTAGCTCACACATATGAGCAAGCGCCGGCCGTCCCGCTTCAAATTGGACGGCCATTACCTCGAATTTTTGATTCGATTCAAATCGAAACGTCGAGATGATGAATTTAGTTTAGCTGGTCGGCAAAACTAATTTGGGAATAACAGTATTCAAAACCACGAGCACGATATCCACCGCATTCGGAACAGTGGCGATACATAGGTAGGATTGGCCGGCAGCATGCGCGTAAGCTAGTGCAAAGTATCTAGTCGGTTCTATTGATATAAAATCAAGTAGATTGTATAATTATAGTTGACTCGTCTTTATGTCGAGAATTGTTCCTCCTCAGTTTCAGGAAAGGCGCCATGAGCACTAATCAGTCGCATGTTCCAGACGAACACAAAGCATCCGAGTTCACTCTCGAGAATAA